>NZ_JAGJEK010000040.1:0-24412 GCF_018101015.1 Pseudoalteromonas sp. MMG005
CACTAGAGCACGGTTTCGAACATACCTTGCCCCTGACAACATCTTTTCTTACCAAGCAAGATAAAAATAGCAAGTACTTAGATAAAGCTACTTTGAATTCGCTGTGATTTTAGTTATTTGAGAATGTACCATCCCGTCATTAAATTGTGTCGTTAAAGCTTGGCCATTTTGGAGCTGAGCAATCGATTTTATGACCGTTTTATTTGTTTTTGTAATGCTATATCCTCGCGCTAGTACACTTAACGGGCTAACACTGTCTAACCTTGCAGCGAGTAAAGCCAATTGGCTTTGTTGTTCAGTTTGCTTGCGTTGTTGTAACCGGTGTAATTGTTGTTGTAATTGACTTAGGCGCTGCTTTGCAATGTTAATGTGCGCTTTAGGGTGTTGATGTTCTAATCTTTGCTTTAGCAAACTCATACGGTTTATGAGGGTGTGTTGACGTTGATTAAAAGCACGCTGCAAACGCATTGAAAGCTCATCAACACGCTGAGATTGCTGCATTAATTGGTTTTTTGGGTGTTGCAATCGCAGTCGTTGAGACAGTACTTGTACATGCTGTTTTGCATGTGCAATATGGTTGTTTGCAGCTTTACTCAGCTGGTTTTTATAACTTTGAACCTCAGCGAGTAAAACCTCTTGGTCTGGACTGACTAATTCAGCAGCAGCAGAGGGCGTTGCGGCTCGTAAATCTGCAGTGTAATCTGAAATAGTGGTATCTATTTCATGGCCAACCGCACTAATCACAGGCAACGTGCTGGCAAATACAGCACGTGCTAATAGCTCTTCGTTAAAGCACCATAAATCTTCGAGTGAACCACCACCACGCCCTATGATTATGACATCGACCTCGTTACGTTGATTAGCAAGTTGAAGCTTTTCTATTAATTGATAATGTGCGTCTTTGCCTTGTACTTGTGAGGGATAAATAACCACTTCTAATTGTGGGGCTCTACGCTGTAGCACGGATAAAATATCTTTAATTGCAGCGCCTGTGGCAGAAGTGATGACTCCTATTTTATTGATTTTTGCAGGCAAAGGCTTTTTATGGACACTACCAAATAGCCCTTCTGCTGCGAGCTTTAACTTGAGTGCATCATACTGTTGTTTCAGCAGGCCTTCACCCGCTGCCTCCATATGTTCGACGATGACTTGGTAATCACCTCTTGGCTCATAAACCGAGATGCGCGCGCGTAATGTCACTTGTGCACCATTGACGGGGCGATAGCTGCATTGGCGGTTATTACCGCGCCACATTGCGGCTTTGACTTGCGCTTTTTCATCTTTGAGTGAAAAATACCAATGACCTGACGCAGGGGCAACAAAATTAGAAATTTCTCCAGTAAGCTGAATTTGAGCAAAACCTTGCTCTAAAATAGCTCGGATCTCTTTGTTTAATCTAGAAACGGTATAAACATGTTGGGGTATAGTACTGCGCGATTGATAGCTCAATTTAGTTTCTCCAAGTGCCATTGCGGAGTACTTTATCATATTTTTTGATAATATTTATTTACTCGCATGGGGAACGCTGATAAAATTTGCACGCAATTCCTTATACTCAGTTCCACGTGAGAGAAACCGCAAACATGCTAAGAATTGCCAAAGAAGCCCTAACCTTCGATGATGTGCTATTAGTTCCAGCACACTCTACTGTTTTACCTCATACCGCAAATCTATCGACGCGTTTAACGCGTGGTATTGAATTGAACTTACCGCTTGTATCTGCTTCTATGGATACCGTTACCGAAGCGCGTTTAGCGATTGCGTTAGCGCAAGAAGGTGGTATTGGTTTTATTCATAAGAATATGACAATTGAAGAGCAAGCTCGTAACGTACGTAAAGTAAAAACGTACGAAGCGGGGATTGTTTCTTTTCCAGTGACGGTGACCTCAGATTTAACCATTGAAGACGCATTGGTACTTGCTGAAGAAAAAGGCTTTTCAGGTTTTCCTGTAACCGGCGCCGACAATCAGCTTGAAGGGATTGTAACGAGCCGTGATATGCGCTTCGAAACAAAACTTGAACAGCCTGTCTCGACTGTAATGACGAAAAAAGACAAGTTAGTGACAGTTAAAGAGGGCGCATCTCGTGAAGAAATTCTTGGTTTAATGCATGAGCACCGTATCGAAAAGATTTTGGTTGTTGATGATGCATTTAAGCTTAAAGGTATGATCACGGTTAAAGATTATCAAAAAGCACAAGAAAAGCCGAATGCATGTAAAGATGAGCGAGGTCGTCTTCGTGTTGGCGCAGCCGTTGGTGTTGGTGCTGGTACTGATGAACGCATTGCTGCATTGGTTGATGCGGGTGTCGATGTATTGCTTATCGATACTTCACATGGTCACTCTCAAGGTGTGCTAGACCGAGTGAAAGAAACGCGTACCGCATTTCCAGATTTACAAATCGTCGCAGGTAACGTTGCAACAGCTGAAGGTGCGATTGCCCTTGCAGATGCGGGTGTTGACGCGGTTAAAGTGGGTATCGGCCCAGGATCAATTTGTACAACGCGTATTGTAACTGGTTGTGGTGTTCCACAAATCACGGCTATCTCAGATGCAGTTGAAGGCCTTAAAGGTCGCGATATTCCAGTGATTGCTGATGGTGGTATTCGTTTCTCAGGTGATGTTGTTAAAGCATTGGTTGCAGGCGCGTCATGCGTCATGGTGGGCTCAATGCTCGCAGGTACTGAAGAGTCGCCTGGTGAAGTTGAATTGTATCAAGGTCGTTACTACAAATCATACCGTGGTATGGGTTCATTAGGTGCTATGAACCAAAAAGAAGGGTCGTCAGACCGTTACTTCCAAAACTCTAAACAAGCTGAGAAGTTAGTGCCAGAAGGCATTGAAGGTCGTGTTGCTTACAAGGGACCTATTGCGACAATCATTCACCAGCAAGTGGGTGGTATTCGCAGTGCTATGGGTCTAACCGGATGTGCTGATATTTTTGAGCTAAATACTAAACCACAGTTTGTGCGTGTTACATCTGCTGGTATGGGTGAGTCGCACGTTCATGACGTGCAAATCACCAAAGAAGCGCCTAACTATAGAATGGGCTAACACACTGAAATTCAGCGTGTGTAAATGGGCTAGCGCATGCTAGCCCTTCTTAATTTTAAGTAAAGTTCGTTTTTGTGCTTTACTAAATTGATACCAATATAGCGAAGTTAACTCAGAGTAGTTTATTTCGGTTGGTGTGAGTCGTTTCCTAACTACGAGATTATCAATGAGCAAAGACATCCATGATTCCCGCATTTTGATTTTAGACTTCGGTTCACAGTACACGCAGCTAATTGCGCGTCGTATTCGTGAGATCGGTGTTTATTGTGAGCTATGGGCTTGGGACGTGACCGAAGAGCAGATCCGTGAATTTAATCCGCAAGGTATTATTTTATCGGGTGGCCCAGAGTCGACTACTGAAGATGATAGCCCAAGAGCACCTGAGTACGTATTTAACGCTGGCGTGCCAGTATTAGGCGTATGTTACGGCATGCAAACAATGGCGATGCAGTTGGGTGGCTTAGTTGAAAGCTCTGACAAAAAAGAGTTTGGTTATGCCCGTGTTGAGAAAGTGGGCGATTGTAAGTTATTTGATCAAATTCAAGATCACATTGAAGACGGCACTGACTTTTTAGATGTGTGGATGAGCCACGGCGATAAAGTTATCTCAATTCCTGACACATTTACGACGACAGCACGCACAGATACGTGTCCTCATGCTGCGATGTCTTGGGAAGAAAAGCGCTTCTATGGCGTGCAGTTCCACCCTGAAGTGACACACACTCAGCAAGGTTTGCGCTTATTAGAGCGTTTCGCAATCGACATTTGTGGTTGTGAGAAGTTATGGACGCCAGCACAAATTATTGATGACGCGATTGCGCGTATTAAAGAAAAAGTAGGGGATGACGAAGTTATCCTTGGCTTATCTGGTGGGGTTGATTCATCCGTAGTTGCGATGCTCATTAACCGTGCAATTGGTGATAAACTGACTTGTGTATTTGTTGATAACGGTTTGCTTCGTTTAAACGAAGGTCAGCAAGTCATGGATATGTTTGGTGACAAGTTTGGTTTGAACATCATCAAAGTAGATGCTGAAGCCCAATTTTTGAAAGACCTTGAAGGCTTATCAGACCCTGAAGAAAAACGTAAAGCGATTGGCCATACTTTTATTGATATTTTTGACGAAGAGTCGAAGAAATTGGTTAATGCTAAATGGCTTGCACAAGGGACTATCTACCCTGATGTGATTGAATCTGCCGCGTCTGCTACAGGTAAAGCACATGTGATCAAATCACATCACAATGTTGGCGGCCTGCCAGATGATATGGAAATGGGGCTGGTTGAACCATTACGTGAATTGTTCAAAGATGAAGTACGTAAGATTGGTTTAGAGCTCGGCTTACCTTACGATATGCTTTATCGTCACCCATTCCCAGGACCTGGTCTTGGTGTACGTGTACTTGGTGAAATTAAGAAAGAGTATTGTGATTTATTGCGTCGTGCAGATGCTATCTTTATTGAAGAACTACATAAAGCCGACCTTTACCATAAGGTGTCTCAAGCATTTACAGTATTCCTACCAGTGAAGTCTGTGGGTGTGATGGGTGATGCACGTAAGTATGATTGGGTTGTATCATTACGCTGTGTTGAAACCATTGATTTCATGACCGCGCGTTGGTCACACTTACCTTATGACTTCTTAGGGTTAGTTTCTAACCGTATTATCAACGAGATTGATGGAATCTCGCGTGTTGTTTACGATATTTCAGGTAAACCACCGGCAACTATCGAGTGGGAGTAACCACTTATTAGTTACTTAGTTTGCTAATATTTAAGGCGAATATGTTAAATATTCGCCTTTTTGTTTATTTAAGAAGCAGTTGAAGCGTAATTTATGAAATAACGCTTTACCTTTTATAAAACATCTCTATAATTCGTCGTCATTGCAGGGGCGTAGTTCCAATTGGTAGAACAGCGGTCTCCAAAACCGATGGTTGCGGGTTCGAGTCCTGCCGCCCCTGCCACTTCCTTTTTTACTTCATATTTTATACCCTAAAGTCACATTCAGTTTTATATATTCGCAGGTTTTTATGCACCCATTGCATGCTGAAGTTCTAGAAATTACACCTTTGAGATTAAAACAAGCGGATCATACTGGCACCGGCTCGAATACGCAGACCGTATTGACCCTCAATCCTCAACTGTTGAGTGATATACAATTGGCCGCCTCCTTAATTGATTTGAGCGTCATTTACCAAGGTGCTGATGTTGGCATAACCGAAAAGCATCTTTTGCTTCCCAGTGCACAGTTGAACTCGCAGCAAAAGCGTCAATTATGGAAACTACTAAGTGAATACTGAAATTAAGCACGATATGTTGGCAACGCTAACACTCAATGAGTTGATGACCATAGAGCGTGCTTGTCACGGGTTCCCTTGGTCTGAAAATACCATGCAAACTTGTTTGGCGGGCCGTTATTTTAACGGTGCACTGTATTGTGATGAAAAATTGGTTGGCTTTTACATTGGCGAGCGTGCTGGGCCCGATAATACCCTAATGGATATTTGTATTACACCGGCATATCAAGGCCGAGGGTTAGCAAAAGCGTTACTTCATGACTTTGTGGCACGCAGTGAAACAATGTCAGCCGAGAATGTATTTTTAGAAGTACGCGCATCGAATGTTGCTGCAATTGGTTTATATACTCAAGTAGGGTTTACCGAAGTGGGGATACGTAAGGATTATTACCCGAGCACACAAGGTAAAGAAGACGCAATACTCATGGCACTCGCCCTCAGCTTTATGATGGGATAATTAAAGCCTGTACGTGCATCCTAATAGCACACAGAATAGGCATATTATCGATTAGGTTCAGTTGGCGACTTTAAGTGATTGTTGATTTTTCAGTGTGTATTTGATGGCTTCAGTTAAGTTGAGTAACGCATATTGCCATTGCGCTTGATTGTTTGTCCGTAAGCTTTGCTCTAAGTCATCAGCTGCACTGTGAATATTCATAAAACCAAAGCAACCAGCGCTACCCTTTAAACTGTGCGAAAGGGCTCTGAGAGACTCCCATTCTTGATTGTCATAATAAGACTCAAGTTGGGTTAAGTACTCAGGTAGCTTTGCAATGTAGTTTTGACTGATCTGCATGAACTTTTCACTTTGTAATAAAGAATCCCATTGCGACTGGCTGGCATCTTCAAGTTGAAGGTGTTCGAGAAGCACTGCACCTAATTCTGTTTTATCAATAGGCTTACCGAGCGTTTCATTACAACCTGCCGCGAGGTAAGTATCAACGTCTTGTTTCATTACATTAGCTGTGAGCGCAATAATAGGCCCATCGTAGGCGGCATGTCTGAGCATTTCAGTGGCTTCAAGCCCGCCCATAACCGGCATTTGCATGTCCATTAAAATCAGGTTGTAGTCATTGACGAGCGCTTTTTCTACCGCTTCTGCCCCATTTTTGGCAATATCGGGCGTGATCCCCCAAGCTTGTAAGAGGAGCGTCACTAATACTTGGTTATCTGGATTATCTTCAGCAAGTAAAATATGGGCATCTATGTGAGTATTAGATAGCTCTTGAGAAATGTCTTGCTCAGGTATCGACTTAGATAGCTCATAGGTCAGTTCATAGTCGCTACATTGATAATTACCTGCAATATGGATTGTAAATCGACTCCCAACACCTTGCTCACTGTGCACCTCAACGTCGCCACCCAATAGTTGAGCTAAATTTTTGGAAATACATAGCCCCAAGCCAGTACCACCAAAGCGTCGAGTGGTTGTGCTATCGGCTTGCTCAAAAGGCTTAAATACACGATTGATTTCAGCTTGAGACATACCAATGCCGGTGTCTTCAACAACAAATTGAAATTGCTGCAGAGTTTCATTAAAGGACACTGTGATCTTTATGCCGCCAAACTCAGTAAACTTCACGGCATTGGTTGCGATGTTTAAGAGGATTTGCTTGAGTCTGGTAATATCACTGTGCATTACTTTAGGTAACGGGAATTGGTAATCAATAGAGAATGACAATAACTTCTCTTGCGCCATAGGTGCCATAATGGAATCAATATCTTCGAGCAAAGGTTGTAATTCCAGCGCATTTTGTTCAACAGCGAGTTTTTCAGCCTCAATTTTGGATAAGTCTAGGATATTGTTTATGAGTTCTAATAGATGTTTTGAGTTTCGCAACACGGTATCTAAGTGGTGACGAGTACCTTTCGCATCTGGGTTATGTAAAAGTTGCTCAGTAAAGCCCATGATGGCCGTCAAAGGCGTTCGGATCTCATGACTCATATTGGCTAAAAATCGGCTCTTAAGTTCATTGGCCTGTTTGGCTTGTGTAATCGCACCACCAAGCTGTTTGTTCATTTCTTCTAATGCGCGGGTACGGTTGTCGACTTTTTCTTCTAGGTGATGTTTATATTCTTCCAACTCACCTTGGAAGTCTCTGATTTGTTTCACCATGTGATTAAAGTCGTGGAACAAGGTGCCAACCTCATCATTACCTTGTGTTGGTAGGTAAACTGACAAATCGCCATCGCCCACACGATGACTTGCTTCACCTAATAATTCAATGGGGTTGAGGAGTAAATTACGCACCACGATAAAAATGAGAATGGGTAATATAATGACTGACAGAATAACAATCAGCGCTGTAATTAAACTAATGGCTTTACCTGAATGGTAGAGTAAAGATTTCGGTATCGTGGATAAATAGTAATACCCTCCGCTGAGTTGCACGGCATAGAGCATACGTTCAACATTATCGATACTTTCTAAGTTTATAGCGTTGAGCGTGCCTTTATCGGCGACTTCATGTATTTGTTCAATTTCATCAGGTGACAAGTAGTTGCTGAATAGTTGTTTGTCTGAGCTGAAAAGAATTTCACCGCCATCAGTCACGAGTAAGTTTAAGGTATTGTCATAAGCCGATTCAAAAATACTTGAATTGATAATAGATGGGTCAACGCGAACAATAATATAACCTTGCTGATTCGGTTGTTTTAATTGTAAATTTACACCATATATGCGCTGCACAAAGTAAAGGTGTGTGGTGCCTTTGGCTGTTGCCACCATAAATTGTTGCTGTCTGAGATTGTTATTAATGACTTGACTGAAAAAAGGGTAGCTTACTGGCGCTTGGCTCAAGTTATTTGCGTGGTACGCTTTACTATTTCCTTTTGGCCCCACCAAATTAATACTTAAAATGTCTGGGTAGGCTTCACTGTAGCTGGCAAATACGTCCACTAATGCGCTGAGTTTAGAGGTATTGGAAACCGTATCTACATTGGTTTGGTTAAGAAAATCCATCAAAACCGGAGAGTTAGACAAAAGCTTTGTTGTGGATTGGTATATTTCAATGTAATTGAACATTTTTTGTTGTTGTTGTTCAACAAAGCGACTCACGGTAAGTTTGGCTTGTTTTTGTGTTGAGCTCGTCACATTTGTGAGTGTAAATCCACCAAGAAACAGCAAAGGCAAGATCACCAAGGGGGTGATGTACCATAACAACTTAATACTTAACTTACTTGTTTTCATTGCTTTACAAATATATCCGTATGGTTGAGCTGCATGAGTAGCCATTCTTAATGCACGTTAGCCTAATCGTAAGCCAATGCTGCACTTTTCACAAGAAAACGCGTTAGTGTGAGGCTAATTGAGTAACTATTTTATCTAGTTGCTATATTTTATGCTTATTTTTGCTGTGGTTTGAGGTAGAAATTCAAGCTGTTACGCGGTATTTGACGTCGCGTTAGGGCGATGTATTGAAAGTCGATTGCATTGGCAAATACATACGTTATTTATCGTGTTATGCGGTTTAAAATAAGCGAAGAAGGTATTGAAAATGGTGTGCCCCAGCGACGCGGATGCTGATGTCAGCCCTCGAACCCTAAGGTTCAAGGCGGAACGCAACAGCTTACCGTAGGCTTCTCGGTACATGCCGAGCTTGCACAAAAGTAAGCAAACTACGTCCCTAAATAAAGTTTATCGGCTCAGGGACTTAATCGGCTGTCCAACGAGCTAGGGAACCTATTCAGTATATAAAACATCTGCCTCAGTAGAAACCTAAAATGCAAAATACTTCGCTGTTTGCTGCTAATTTATGCTGTATTGCTAGTTTACTAAACGACGAGTTTGATTTTTAACCTAGCACATACAATTGCTTGGAGTTGCTATACTTCGAGTGGTAGCATTAACAAACTAAATTGTGAGTGTAAGAAATACTGATGAGCGAATTAAAAGATTATACCCAAGCCCAATTGGTGCTAGAAAAAAACGACATTTATGTAGCCCCTGCTGAAGTACATGGTGCCATCAGTGGTTTATTAGCTTGCGGTCTAAATATTGAAGCAAAAGAATATTTGGGCTTACTCAGTGATGTGTTTAATGAAGGTCAAAACTTCAGTGAAGAACTGAAACAGTTTTTTGCTGAAATGTATAAGCATGTTATTGAGCACTTTAATGAAAGTGAATTTCAGTTCGACCTATTTTTACCAAGCGAAGACGAATCGCTGCTCGACCAAGCAAATGCGCTGGTAGGTTGGGTATCAGGCTTCTTACTTGGGTTTGGTTTAAAGCAAAAAGATTATGGTAAGTTGTCGGCTGATGTAAAAGAAGTGATCAGTGACTTTACTGAGATCACCAAACTAGATACACATTTCGATGACAGTGAAGAAGACCAACAAGAGCTGCACGAAATCATTGAATACATTCGGGTTTCGGCACTACTGTGTTTTGCTGAAATGGGTAAAGAGCCAGAAGCTGGCACAACTTCAAAGACGCTACACTGATGATCACAACACATGAATTTTTAGAACGCCGCACTCGCGTGCTTGCAGAGTTAGATGCCGGTTCAGTTGCGGTTATTGCCGCCGCAGTAGAGCTAACGCGCAGCAGAGACACCGAATATGCATTTAGGCAAGACAGTGATTTTTTCTATTTAACGGGCTTCAATGAACCAGATGCGGTTCTCGTGCTGAGTAAAGATAGCAATGGCAAAGGTAAAAGCAGCTTATTTTGTCGGAATAAGGACAAAATAGCCGAAATTTGGCACGGTCGAAGAATGGGGTTTGAGCGGGCAAAACAAGATTTATTGCTTGATGATACTTTTCCTTTGAGTGAGTTAGATGACACACTTTTAGACTTGGTTAACGGTAATCGTATTCTGTATTACGGCCAAGGTACCTACCCAGCATTTGATGATAAAATTTGGTCCATTATGAATACATTAAGGGGCGCACCTAAAAAAGGCTATCGAGCACCTGAAATTATCAAAGATATTCGACCTATTTTGCATGAAATGCGATTGTTTAAATCAAACGCAGAAATAGCAGTGATGCGCAAAGCTGCACAAATTAGTTGTGATGCACACAAACGCGCAATGCGTTTTGCCTCTGCGGATGCAACAGAGTATCAGCTTGAAGCTGAAATACATCATCATTATGCAATGAATGGTGCACGCCACCCCGCGTATGGCACGATTGTTGGTTCGGGGAATAACGCCAATATTTTACATTACACTGAGAATAGCGACCAGTTACACAATGGTGACCTTGTTTTAATCGATTCAGGGTGTGAACTTGAAGGGTATGCCGCTGACATTACACGCACTTTTCCTGTTTCAGGGCAGTTTAGTGAACCACAAAAAGCACTGTATGCGCTGGTATTGGCTTCTCAAGAGGCGGCATTTCAACAGGTAAAACCGGGCGGTACTTTAGTTAAAGCAAATCATGCTGCGATGAAAGTAATGACGCAAGGTTTGATCGACCTCGGTATTTTAGCGGGCGATTTAGATACACTCCTAGACAAACAAGCTTGCAAAGCTTTTTATATGCACGGCTTAGGCCATTGGTTGGGTTTAGATGTGCATGATGTTGGTGAATATAAATTAGATGAAGCTGACAGACCATTTGAGCCAGGCATGGTGTTGACGATTGAACCTGGTTTGTATTTTGATGAAGATGCGCAAGTTCCCTCGCAGTTTCAAGGTATTGGCATACGAATTGAAGATGATTTGCTTATCACTCATGATGGCTTTGAAAACTTAACTGCGGGTGTCCCAAAAACCATTGCAGAGATAGAAGCGCTAATGCAACAGTAGGAGAATCGGTTGCAACAGTTTGATGTATTAATTGTAGGGGGCGGTATGGCTGGTGCAACCGCTGCCTTGGCAATCAAAAAACAATGCCCCACATATCACATTGGTGTTATTGAAGCCTTTGAACCTCAAGGGCAAGCACATCCTAGCTTTGACGATCGCAGTATTGCATTGGCAGAGCAGTCTGTATCGTATTTAAAGCGGTTTGGGTTATTTAATCCACAGTGGTCATTTGCACAAGCCATACATCAAGTCCATGTGTCTGATCGGGGCCACTTTGGAAAAGCTGATATAGATCATCAACATTATAACTGTGATGCGCTAGGGTATGTGGTGGAAGTCAACCTGTATGGTAATGAATTACATCGGCAGCTGCAAAGTGCAGATATTGGTATGTTTTGTCCAGCCAATGTGGCCCAGTTGGAGCAGAAAATAGACCATGTGATAGTGACGCTCACAACAGGTGATTTATTGAGTGGCAAATTGCTGGTGTTAGCTGATGGGGCTAAGTCGCCAACACGGGAAAAGTTGCAGTTAGGGTTTACGAGTAAGGCGTATGAACAAGGCGCATTAATTGCGAATGTTGAAGTGGCTGGTGGGCATGATGGTCAGGCATTTGAGCGTTTTACTGAACATGGCCCGATGGCGTTGTTACCTATGAGTAAAGATCGCTACTCATTAGTGTGGTGTATGCACCGTGATCAGCTGCACGAATATCAAACTATGACAGGTACGCAGTTTATAGAGGCACTACAAAGTGCATTCGGTTTCCGTGCTGGTATTTTTACCCAAGTAGGCGAAAGAGCTCAGTACCCACTTGTGCTGGGCAAGGTTGATCGTGTCGTTCATCACCGCGCTGTGGTGATAGGGAATGCTGCACATGCAATTCATCCAATTGCAGGGCAGGGGTTTAACCTTGGTGTACGTGATATTCAATCGCTCGTATCGTTAATCGAAAAGTACCCTAGAGAGGCGTTGGGAGAATTTGCATTTACGCATGAATTTGAGCAAAGCCGGCTCGCGGATATTGATCATGTGATGGCATTAACTGATGGACTCGTTAGATTATTTTCAAATAGTTCGCGATTGGTTGCGCTGGGCCGCAACTGTGGTTTGCTGGCGATGGCATTGTCTACACGCTTAAAAAGCCCGTTGGCGAAGCAATTAATGGGTCATGTGAGAAAAGGAAACAAGTAATGCAACAAGCGCAAGTTTGTATTGTTGGTGGCGGTGCCGTAGGGTTAACTCTGGCATTGGGGTTAGCGAAAAAAAATATCAGTGTCATAGTGATAGATAGTGGTTGTGAGCCACAGCCTTTGGCTGATAGTTTTGCAAATCGAGTGAGCGCAATAAGCCTTGCGAGTCAAACTTTATTTGAGTCTCTGGATGTATGGCAAAGTATTAGTGCAATGCGCGCGATGCCTTACACGCATATGGATGTTCGGGATCAAGACAGCTTCGGAAAAATTACATTTAATAGTGCAGAATTAGATTTACCTGAGCTTGGTCATATTATTGAAAATGACGCAATCCGTTTTGGGCTATTTGTGGCTTTACAGCAACAACCTAGTGCCACCTTATGTTTTGAGACCCGTTATCAAGCAATTCACCAAACCGACAGTGATGTATTGATCACGTTGGAGTCGGGGATGCCGGTGATGGCCAAATTACTGGTCGCTGCAGATGGAGCAAACTCGGCGATACGAACCCAGTTTAAAATGCCATTGACGTTTTGGGATTATGACCACAATGCGATTGTGGCAACGGTTAAAACGCAACAACCGCATAATGCCACGGCACGGCAAATATTTTTAGATACTGGACCATTGGCATTTTTACCCTTAAATGATGCACATCATCATTCTATTGTATGGTCGACCTTACCTGAAGAGGCTAAGCGCTTAATGGCGTTACCTGCTACTGAATTTAATAAAGCACTAAATGTCGCAATAGATAGCCAATGTGGCTTGTGCGAAGTGGCAGACGATAGAGCCGTTTTCCCACTAAAAATGCGCTATGCTCAGCAATGGCTTAGTGGCAAAGTCGTATTGATGGGGGATGCGGCACATACAATTCACCCGTTGGCTGGGTTAGGGATGAACTTAGGGCTTAAAGATGCGGCTTCATTAATTACGTGTTTAACTCAAGATGGGGAGTTTGCGTCCATGCGCACACTTCGTGAGTATGAGCGAAGTCGTAAGCTCGATGCGCAAAAACACATTGCTATGATGCAAGGCTTAAAAGAGTTATTTGAAGGCGGGCATCCGGTTAAAAAATTATTACGTGGAGTGGGCCTAAGCCTAGTGGATAATTTGGGACCGATAAAAACATTGTTTGCGAAAGAAGCCGTGGGCAAATAGGGCGAGCGAGAACATTCTTAGTTGCATATGGATTCTGACCTACGTCAGAAAGACGATATAGAATCAGAAAGACGGTATAGAATCAGAAAGACGGTATAGAATCAGAAAGACGGTATAGAATCAGAAAGACGATATAGAATCAGAAAGACGATATAGAATCAGAAAGACGATATAGAATCAGAAAGGCGATCTAGTGGAACAGTATCGTCGCCCTGAGTTTTAATTTTATCGTCGCCCTGAACTGGTTTCAGGGTCTATTCGCTATTGCGCTGTAATAAGTTAAGTGTGGATTCTGACCTACGTCAGAAAGACGGTATAGAGTAAGAAAGACGGTATAGAGTAAGAAAGACGGTATAGAGTAAGAAAGACGATATAGAGTCAGAAAGGCGATATGGAGAAACAGTATCGTCGCCCTGAACTGGTTTCAGGGTCTATTCGCTGTTGCGCTGTAATAAGTTAAGTGTGGATTCTGACCTACGTCAGAAAGACGGTATAGAGTAAGAAAGACGATATAGAGTCAGAAAGGCGATATGGAGAAACAGTATCGTCGCCCTGAACTGGTTTCAGGGTCTATTCGCTGTTGCGCTGTAATAAGTTAAGTGTGGATTCTGACCTACGTCAGAAAGACGGTATAGAGTAAGAAAGACGATATAGAGTCAGAAAGGCGATATGGAGAAACAGTATCGTCGCCCTGAACTGGTTTCAGGGTCTATTCGCTGTTGCGCTGTAATAAGTTAAGTGTGGATTCTGACCTACGTCAGAAAGACGGTATAGAGTAAGAAAGACGATATAGAGTCAGAAAGGCGATATGGAGAAACAGTATCGTCGCCCTGAACTGGTTTCAGGGTCTATTCGCTGTTGCGCTGTAATAAGTTAAGTGTGGATTCTGACCTACGTCAGAAAGACGGTATAGAGTAAGAAAGACGATATAGAGTCAGAAAGGCGATATGGAGAAACAGTATCGTCGCCCTGAACTGGTTTCAGGGTCTATTCGCTGTTGCGCTGTAATAAGTTGAGCATGGATTCTGACCTACGTCAGAAAGACGATATAGAGTCAGAAAGTCGATATAGTGGAACAGCATCGTCGCCCTGAACTGGTTTCAGGGTCTATTCGCTGTTGCGCTGTAATCAGTTGAGCATGGATTCTGACCTACGTCAGAAAGACGATATAGAGTCAGAAAGATGATATAGAATCAGAAAGACGATAATAGTGAAATAGTATCGTCGGCCTGAGTTTTAACTTTATCGTCGTCCTGAATTTTAACTTTATCGTCGTCCTGAACTTGATTCAGGATCCATTGACTCAGAACTGATAATTGAACACAGTTAACTTAATCGTAGCGCAATAAATTCGGCTAACTTATCAACAGCGTGAACTGACTCAGCCGAGTTTTTTACTAAACAAATATCAATATCTCCCAATTCAGGTAAATGTTTGGTATTGGCTTGGTAGCTCAGGTCGCTGGGGACGGTACTTTTAGCGAGTACAGTCACCCCTAATCCTTCTTTTAAGGCTGCAATTAGCCCAGTTAGATCGGCATTGCTGTAAATGATACGATGTTTTAGTCCTGCTTGCTGCAGCGCTTCAATGGCTCTGCGGCGATAAATGCAACCTTCTGGTGCCGTTACCAATGTGACCACTTGGTTTGTATCTTTGATTAAAGATAAATCGCCGACCCATACTAATTGATCTTGCATGAAAACGGGGAATTGTTCAGACCCCGTTTGTTCATTTAGAGCCAATACCAGGTCGAACTGATCTTGACGAGAGACTGAGAGTAAATGTTTACTCAATCGTGACTTTACCTCTAGCGATACATCGGGATACAAAGCAACAAAATCGCCAATAATAGAAGGCAGAATACGCGCAGCGAATTCACTGGGAATACCTAAGCGTACTTTACCTGTTACGCTCTCTGAGGTGAATTGTTGTAAAATGGCATCGTTGTGTTGCAACATTTGTTTAGCAAGGGGGAGTAATAACTCACCATATTGGTTGAGTACCTGACGTTGGCCTTGCTTTTTAAACAGCTTACAATTGAGCATATCTTCTAAGCGTTTGATTTGTAGCGATACGGCCGGTTGAGATAAACCAAGACGTTCCCCCGCTTTTGCAAAACCGCCGACTTCCACTACGGTTACAAGCGTGCGCAGGCCATCAATAGATAAGTTCTTCATATTAATAAATACAATTTAATCTAGCTGTTTATATAAGTATTATTTATCAATTGATAAAAAATTACAATTTGTTGTTGCTTATCTGCACCCATATACTCCCAGTCAATGAAAATTTATTTAAGGTGTAGCAATGACTTTTGCTCCGACTATGTTTGCTAAACATCGACAAGGCACTGCGCCGGTAGCCAACAGCATGGTTGCTACACATAGCCTAGTAGTATTGGATTTTAGTGGTTTTGAAACCACGCCATTCTTAAGCCAAGTGCTAGGGCTGAATTTAAACAAATTGATTGCCCCAGGACTGGGCGTCAAAGGTCAATTAGTAAGTGGTGAATATTTTGCCATTTATTATTTTAGCGAAACCGCGTATCGGTTTGTGGTCAATGCAGATGCGATTGCATCATTTAAAGCCTTAATTGAGCAACATGACCACGAATATGATATTGAGCTGGTGGTACGTGATGATTTAAATATCAATACGTTAAGCGGTCAGCATGCTTTTGACACATTAGTGAATAGCTTTGCACTCACTCCCGGCCTGCGCTTATCAGATAAACAAGTATGTTATGGCAGGCAAAGTGGTGAAGTATTTGTCACTTCATTGCTTGAAAGTGGGGAGCAGCAGTATCAATTGATTGCTTTACAGTCCACACTTGATAAGTGGCAAAGCGTGTTGGGTGAGCAAGGTTTCCACCTAAATTAACACATTAAATGACAAGGGCTCAGAGCGTATACTGCGGCCCTTGTTGCTATTGAATTAACCCCACCTCAATATGAGGCAATACCTGTTATTCATACACAACAGGTACACTAATAAAGTGAAGGAATGATATGACTTCTAAAACAGTACTACATGCTAAGCACATTGAAGCTGGCGCAAAAATGGTAGATTTCCACGGGTGGGATATGCCAATCAACTATGGTTCTCAAATTGAAGAGCATAACGCAGTACGTACCGATGCAGGTATGTTTGACGTATCTCACATGACCATTGTTGACGTAAAAGGTGACGACGCAAAAGCATTTTTGCGTAAACTTGTTGCCAATGATGTGGCTAAGTTAACTGTTCCGGGTAAAGCACTTTATACCGGTATGCTTAACGAGCAAGGTGGTGTTATTGATGACCTTATTATTTATTTCTTCACAGAAACAGATTATCGTTTGGTTGTAAACTCAGCAACACGTGAAAAAGACTTGGCACATATTGCGACGGTATCAGCAGGGTATGCTGTTGAAGTGACTGAGCGTCCAGAGTACGCAATGATAGCAGTACAAGGTCCGAACGCGAAAGCAAAAACGGCTGAGGTTTTAAATGCTGAGCAAAACGCCGCAGTAGAAGGTATGAAGCCGTTTTTTGGTGTGCAGGCAGATGAACTATTTATTGCGACAACCGGTTATACGGGTGAAGCAGGGTACGAAATTGTGGTACACAATGACGGTGCGGCTGATCTTTGGCAAAAATTGTTAGATGCAGGTGTTGCTCCTGCTGGCTTAGGTGCACGTGATACGCTACGTTTAGAAGCGGGCATGAACCTGTATGGTTTAGACATGGATGACACTGTGTCGCCATTGGCTGCAAATATGGCATGGACGATTGCTTGGGAACCTGCTGAGCGTGATTTTATTGGCCGCAAAGTAGTTGAACAGCAGCGTGCGGATAAAAGCACTGATAAGCTAGTTGGTTTAGTGTTAGAGAGCAAAGGTGTATTACGTGGTGGCTCTAAAGTTATCGTAGAAGGTGGCGAAGGGGTGATTACTTCTGGTACATTCTCTCCGACATTAGGTTTTAGTGTTGCTTTAGCACGTGTACCTCGCTCTACTGGTGAGACAGCACAGGTTGAAATGCGCAAAAAGTTAGTTGACGTTAAAGTAGTGAAGCCAAGCTTCGTACGTAACGGCAAGTCAATTATTTAATATTATAATAGGGCGGTGCGCCGCCTAAAAAAACCGAACCAAAGGAACAAAAAATGAGCAATATTCCTAGCGAGTTAAAGTACGCGTCTTCACACGAGTGGGTTCGCGCTGAAGGTGATGGTACTTATACTGTAGGTATCACTGAGCACGCTCAAGAGCTTTTAGGCGACATGGTATTCGTAGAATTACCAGAAGTTGGTGATGAAGTTGATGCGGGTGAAGATTGTGCAGTAGCTGAGTCGGTAAAAGCGGCATCAGACATCTACGCACCAATCACAGGTGAAGTCGTTGCTATTAACGAAGACCTTGAAGATTCACCTGAAACAGTAAACAACGATGCGTTTGGCGACGGTTGGTTATTCCGCGTTAAAGCATCTGATGAAGCTGAACTTGGTAACCTGTTAGACGCTGAAGGTTACGCAAACTCAATTGACGAAGACTAATCTTCGCATGAGTTTTTAAAAGCCCCTAACTGGGGCTTTTATTGTTTTCAAACACACACTTTAATAAGGCCAATACCCATTGAAGTGGGGTGTTTTAAATTGCTTAGCGTAAACCAAATATAAACCCCGTTGGTTTATTGCAGTAAATATTATTTATATTTTTGGATCATAGGAATCTGGACTAATGTCAAACGCCAAATCTCTTGAACAGTTAGAGCAAAAGCAAGATTTTATTCGCCGCCATATTGGGCCTAGCCCAGCGCAAGTTAGCGATATGCTAGCTGCTCTAGAAGTATCGAGTGTTGAAGAGCTGATCGGTCAAACCGTCCCTGCGGCTATCCGTTTAGAGCAAGGTTTAACAGTTGGCGATAGCCGTACTGAAGTTGAAACGCTGAGCTACTTAAAATCGGTTGCAAGCCAAAATAAAGTATTCAAGTCGTACATTGGTCAGGGTTACCACCCAACACATGTACCAAACGTGATTTTACGTAACGTACTTGAAAACCCAGGTTGGTACACGGCATATACACCTTATCAGCCAGAGATTGCCCAAGGTCGTTTAGAATCATTACTTAACTTCCAGACTCTTACCATTGATATTACCGGCTTAGACTTAGCATCAGCCTCATTGCTTGATGAGTCAACAGCTGCAGCAGAGGCGATGGCACTGGCTAAACGCGTGTCTAAAGCGAAAAAAGCCAATGCATTCTTTATTGCCGAAGATGTTCACACGCAAACCATTGACGTGGTCACAACTCGTGCAGAACAGTTTGGCTTTGACATCATCGTTGGCCCAGCGACAGACGCGGTAAACCATGAAATTTTTGGTGCTTTATTCCAATACCCAAGCACAACGGGTGAAGTGGTAGACATACAAGCACTTATCGCACAAGTACAAGACAAAAAAGCGATTGCTTGTGTTGCCGCAGACATCATGAGCTTAATGCTACTAAAAGCTCCAGGTAAACTGGGTGCAGACGTGGTACTGGGTTCAGCACAGCGTTTTGGTGTACCAATGGGCTACGGTGGTCCACATGCTGCATTTTTCGCAACACGCGATAAGTACAAGCGTTCACTACCAGGTCGTATTATTGGTGTATCAAAAGACCGTTTAGGTAACGATGCATTGCGTATGGCAATGCAAACACGTGAACAGCATATTCGTCGTGAAAAAGCCAACTCAAACATTTGTACCGCGCAGGTATTGCTAGCCAACATGGCAGCATTTTATGCGGTGTACCATGGCCCTCAAGGGCTAAAAACCATTGCGCAGCGTACTAACCGTTTTGCCAGTATTTTAGCAACCGGCCTTAAAGCAAAAGGCGTTGCACTGAAGCATGACACATGGTTTGACACGCTAACAGTGGTAAGCGCAGATAAAGACGCGGTAGTAGCACGTGCGATTGCAGCAGAGGTAAACTTTGCAACTAACCATGCCGGTGAATACTCAGTATCAGTGAACGAAACAACCACCCGTGCCGACGTAGCACAGTTGTTTGATATTATTCTCGGTGCAGGCCATGGCCTTGATGTAGACGCACTTGATTCTCAGGTTGCTGCTGATGGCATCACAGGTATTCCTGCAAGCCTAGAACGCGACGACGAAATTTTAACGCACCCTAACTTCAACTCGTACCACAGCGAGACTGAAATGCTGCGTTATATTAAGCGTCTTGAAAATAAAGATTTAGCGCTTAACCACTCTATGATCTCATTAGGTTCATGTACTATGAAACTGAATGCGACAGCGGAGATGATCCCAGTAACGTGGCCTGAATTTGCAGAAATGCACCCATTCTGCCCGCTTGATCAAGCGCAAGGTTACCAAGTGATGATCAACGAGCTTAACGAGTGGTTGGTAAACATCACCGGATACGACGCAGTATCATTACAGCCAAACTCTGGTGCACAAGGTGAATATGCGGGTCTTATCGCAATTCGTAAATACCATGAGTCACGTGGCGAAGGGCACCGTAACATCTGCTTAATCCCAAGTTCAGCACATGGTACTAACCCAGCATCAGCACAAATGGCCAGCATGAAAGTGGTGGTTGTTGCGTGTGACTCGCTTGGTAACATTGATATGGACGACCTACGCGCGAAAGCCGCTGACGTAGCTGAAAACCTATCATGTATCATGGTAACTTACCCGTCTACGCACGGTGTTTACGAGCAAAGTATCAAAGAAGTATGCAACATCGTGCATGAGCACGGCGGCCAAGTATACATGGACGGCGCGAACATGAACGCACAGGTGGGTATTACTAGCCCAGGTTCAATTGGGTCTGACGTATCGCACCTTAACCTGCACAAAACATTCTGTATTCCACACGGTGGCGGTGGCCCAGGTGTGGGCCCAATTGGGGTTAAATCACACCTTGCAGAGTTTATGCCTAATCATAGCGTGATTAACGTACCAGGCACGACTGAAGGCAATGGCGCAGTATCAGCAGCACCTTACGGTTCAGCAGCTATTTTACCTATTTCATGGGCATACATCACAATGATGGGCTCAGAAGGCTTAAAACAAGCAACTGAAATGGCGATTGTGAACGCCAACTACTTAACTGAAAAGCTAAGTGAGCATTACCCAATTTTGTACCGTGGTCAAAACAACCGTGTTGCACACGAATGTATTGTTGATTTACGCCCAATCAAAGAAACGTCAGGTATCACAGAAATGGATATCGCTAAGCGTTTACAAGATTATGGTTTCCATTCACCGACTATGTCGTTCCCAGTAGCGGGTACATTGATGATTGAGCCTACTGAGTCTGAATCTAAAGTAGAAATCGACCGCTTCATTGAAGCCATGGTTTCTATTAAGGGTGAAGTAGACAGAATCACCTCTGGTGAATGGTCTATCGAAAACAACCCATTGGTATTTGCACCGCACACCCAAGCTGACGTACTAGGCAATGAGTGGAACCGAGCGTATGACCGTTTCTACGCGGCATTCCCAGTACCAAGTGTGGCAAAAGACAAGTTCTGGCCAACAGTTACACGTATTGATGACGTATTAGGTGACCGTAACTTAATTTGTTCATGTCCACCAATTGAGACATATGCAGAGTAATTGAGTGGTGTAGGTTAGGCTTTATGCCTAATCTCAACCTAGATTTCAAAAGCCGCTTTGAGTGATCAAAGCGGCTTTTTTGTGGCTTGTTAAATAGAAGCAGGTATTTTAATTGCGTCTTCCTGACGCAGGTCAGGATCCATAAAACAACTCATGTCAGCATTTTCTATTTCTCAACAGTCATTTGAAAATTAACCCTTTGTCGCGTCCTTGAATCCATATAAAAGAGTATTGTCATCAGCCATTTCCTCTATCGAAGGTTGCATTGCAGCATTGTCATGGAAGTTATCATGATTGAATGAGCCTAAAGACTCTTCAAAATTTGCCCACTCGGTATCTTCGCAGTATAAGTCATCAAAATACTGAACGTGCTCATAAATTATTCCACAAATTGGCTGTGTTAGGTCTGTTAACTAATAAGTTGTACGTTAGGGGGGCTTTAGTTTTATGCATATTAGGTCCTTGTTGTGTAAAGGTTTAGTTTAATGGAACTCGATCTTTCTCTTTTAAGCGCTGCTGTAGTCTTGGGTTCAGTGAGCCCATGAATTTGCATGACTTGTCTTCATTACCACGAAATGAGCTGCATGCCACGAAGAGCCTTCTATTTTTTTTATTTGCTCGCACAACTTTTGGGGCTTTGCAGTTAGGGCAGAGTTGAAACCTAGATTTACAACTGATGCACTCTCCGTACTTGTCTTTTTTGATAGCAATACCGTTGCAATCATCACAACCAACTGCTTCAGTAAGACATCCAAGGCCAGTAGAGCACTCATAGACTTCCCATACACCCCTCTTTGGTTTCATGTACCCAGTTTTACATTTAGGGCATTTTCTGGCATCAAGCTTCTCCGGAGTAAAGTGTTCAGAAATAATATTCAAGTGGTATTCAGAATCAAGAAGCTCTAGAACAAACTCTGATGGCTCTTTAGGATCAGCAATAAGATAGCATCGTTTTTTTGCACGAGTGATGGCTACGTAGAATAAGCGGCGTTCTTCAGCATGCGGATAGACATCAATGGTAGGCATCAATGCACTGACAATTTCGTTGTCTTTTCTCTCAGTTGGAAATCCAAAAAATCCCTGGTTTAAATCCAAGATAAAGCAGTAATCAGCCTCAAGACCTTTGGAACCATGTAATGTCCAAAAATCCATATTGTTAAAACCATGGTGTTTGCCAAATCTCTCCTTAGCTGCATTCTTAGTCTTATTGTATCTCGTCAAAATACCAATAGAGGCTTGTGGATCTTTTCTGTAGATTCCAAGTATTGTTTTTTCAACAACATTCAGCGTGGCTTGTATTGGATCTTTCTCCTCATCTTGATTGTCCATTAGATACATTTCAGAACTATTAACCTGAGTATGAGTTACAATATCCTTTTTGTATTGTTCAGGGTTCTTCATTACAAATTTACCAGCAGTATCAGCAATACTGTTGTTATAGCGGAATGTCTTTTGCAACATTGCTAGGGCGTGATTGCCTAGCTTGTATTTAAACCTAGTCGTGTACTCTAACTTACCACCAGTGAATGCATAGATTGCCTGCCAATCATCTCCAACAACCGTTAAACTACAGTCTTTGGCTTTTATTAATTCAAGTAAAAAGTTCCAACGAGATACGGAGATATCTTGGAACTCGTCAACTAATATGTACTTCCACTTAGGCTCGAACATGCCATCACGAAGATAATCCGTCGCTAATAGAATCATATCGTCGTAATCAATCTGGTTTCTACTTCTAAGCTCAGCAACATATGCTTGACGTAAACTCTCAATCAGCAACATATGACTTTTAGCGTTTTGCACACCTGCTTTTTCCAGACGAGATTGTATTTTATAACCTTCAATTGCTTCTGAACGAACAGCGGCCAACGTAGCACTTAGCTCTTTAACCGCATTCTTAATGAAATCCTGTTGCGTAACAGCAGCGATGATTTGTTCTTTCGAGATAGGATTTAACTTTACTCCATAATCAATAAGTTGCTTCTCTAGTACTGATTCAAGCTCATCATCACACCAGTTATAATGAAATGTTTTTACCAACCTTGTCCCCATTACTTTATGGAGTGCAATTTTCTCTTTAATCTGTTGGTTATACTTAATCTTATTGATACCTGCTCTAGTATTGCCATCTTTGTCGATACCAAAGTGTTCTATAAAAATGTTCGTATCTCTAACTTGGAAATCAGGATGGTACGGAAAGCCAATGTCTTTACCAACCTCGTTTGCATAATTTGGTTCGTATTTGTAGTTAATCCCGTTTTTAAACAGCCAATTACCAATTAAAACTTCTTGGTAACCTTTAACTTCCACACCATTTAGTGTGATGTATTTCTTACCTTTAAGGGCTTCCTGATGAGCTTCTTCTGACTCCGACAAGAATGGGTTATATGCATAGTAAACAGTTTCAATAAATGCATTCAGGTTTTCCTCATTGTCTTCGATGAACGTCACCAACCAGTTGTTAATGAACTCCTTTCGGGGCCCATCTTTTCTTAATCGACTCATTCTGAGCTTTTTGAATTCCTCAACAGACATTTTCTGAGCTTTTGCGATTATCTGATAACCACGACTGTGGAAAGTTGAGATTTGTTTATCTAAGTCATATGAGATGTTTGCTTTCTTGAGCCTTTCTTTGGAGCGATTTTTTAGTTCTTTTGCAGCTTCACGTCCATATGCTAAAACCATCACTTTGTCAGGCTTTGCTAAACTACGCTCCAAGATATCTGTTGTTTTAGCGACCATAACTGATGTTTTACCAGTACCCGCAGCCGCAAGCACCATGTTGTAATCATCATGCTGTACAACTGACAAACGTTGTTCTGGGGTTAATGGATTGCTCTCAATGCTGTCGTAAAACGCTTCACGACCTTTTAGTACTCTGCTGGTATGAATAGCTCTTAAAGAGTCAGCAGACTTCGATACAGGGCTGAGCTCAGACAACTTTTTCATTCTATCGAAATGATCTTGTGATATGTGCGAACTCCAAGATTCACTGTTTTTGTTAAACAAGCGAACCATTGGCTCAATGATAGACTGAACTTCGGTGATTTTAGATTCTCGAAGATATTCACCAACAACAGCTTTTGAAAACTTACTGTAAGTGTTTCTAATCTTAGTCTCTATGATTGACTTTATGGTGAAATTAATGGCGTTGAACTGCGGTGTTGCCCTTAGATGGCTAAGACCACTGACAGCAATAATCCCTGTATTTGTAGTTATCTCCAATTTATGTCCAAGTAATGAGCGCTCTATCGTACAAAAACCGAGTATTTCTGAGTAATTCACTCTTTGAGTACCTGACTTGTAAACAATCTTGAGAGAGTGCTGTCCGAGCACAATGG
>NZ_JAGJEK010000041.1:0-22733 GCF_018101015.1 Pseudoalteromonas sp. MMG005
CTTTTATGCAGTAATAGCGGGCTATTACAAATGAAAGCAATGCCGAGAGTGAAAAAATAGCTTTATTGGGCAAATTCGCTTATCCAGAGCTGAGGTTAGTTATTGAATATACATAGTCATCGACTAACACACCTTTAATCATGGTGTTCTTTGCCATCACTCGAACACGAGTAAACCCTACTTTTTCAAGCAATTTATACGAGCTGACGTTATCTGTGGCGCAAATTGCAATCAGTTCTTGAATCGCGAGTGCCTCAAAAGCATACTCAACTAACAACTTCAGGGCATGGCTCGCGTACCCTTTGCCCTGAGCCTGTAGCTTTAGCATAAACCCAACTTCGCCAACACGCCTCTTTTTATCTAAGAGCTGTATACCAATATTGCCGACTTTCTCATCTGTTTCAGCATCTGTAATACTAAAATGCCAACTTTCACTCATGCATGATGTTTTTGCTATACGCCGGCTGAAGTTAGCGCTAAGTACATCCAATGGTAAACAATCGTACACATAGTGCATTACATTTTGACATTGATTCATTTCTAAAAATAACGCCCAATCAGATTGGTTAAGCGGCTCAAGCCTGACATTATCATTGAGTATATTCATTAAATTAACCTAGGGGCTGTTGATCTTTGCTGTTCTATTTTTGTTCTCTTTGAGCGTGCTTTTATCACGGCGCTTAATGTGTAGCCTAGTAATCTAAGCGAATATTAAGCAACAAAGAGAAAAGGGCGCTCAAAAGAACCGGTAGGCAGCGCTTGATTGGCTTTTCTACTATGTTATCGGCTGACTCACATGGAATAACCATGCTACGCAGCCTCTGACTTGTATAAAAGCCAATCAAACTGCTGCAAAAACGAACCGGAAAGATCAACAGCCCCTATAATGATATAAGCCGAATAGGCCTATCTTTACAGCATATTACTTATTCATGGAGAAATAAAAAAGGCCGCTTATGCGGCCCTATTCTAAGCTAATAGATTTTATTACGGTGTTGCTGTGATATTCACAGAAACACCTGTCGCAGTACTATAACCATAAACATCGATATACCACGTGCCTGCTTGTGGGTTAGTAAATGCGCAATTTTCAACATTACCACCCGCATAAGGTCGGCAATCCCACTTCGAACGAGTAGATGCTTTGCCATACGTTACATACAAATCAGCATCACCTGTACCGCCTGACATTGCAACGTTAAAGTTTGAATAACCATCCGCTAAGTCAAACGTATAACGAACCCAGTTACGGCGCGAAACATTAATGTTATTTGTTGTCTCATCAATTGCCGGTAAGTCACCACCTGGTGTACCTGAACAACCATTTGCATTTAAGTGATCAACGGCTGCTTTTGCTTGAACTAAACCATGGCCAAACTGCACATCTCTTCCTGGTGCACCTAAGTCTTCCGCTGTTGCTGTTAACACAGTACGAATTTGTGCAGCGGTACAGCTTGGGTGATGACTCCATACCAATGCAGCAACACCAGCAACATGAGGAGAAGCCATTGAAGTACCGGTCATTTTTCCGTAGTTACCTGGGCTGATATTAATAGCCGCCGATGTACCTGCATCTGCTAGCATCGCTGCACCAGCAACATCAGTCACTGTTAAACTTGGAATCGTTGTTTGGTTTGAATCACCTAAAGTGCCGCTGAAGCTCCCAGCTGCATTATTATATATAATCGCGCCTACGCCGCCACTGTCTTCACAATTCTTAACTTTATCATGGAACGAAATAGCACCACGTTGAATTAAACACACCTTACCATTGGCACCATTGTCAGTCGCTTCGCCAGTTGCAAAATCATATAAAGAAGCAGTAACAACACCTTGGTTTTCCATTGCATTGGTATCGTACGAAATACTATTTACAGTTAAAGATACTGAAGAGCCATCACCTTCTGGGTAAGTCGATTGCACATCAACGCCTGGCGCTGCAATTTCTACTTGGCTATTCTTTTGTGAGCTGGTGTATAAATCTTTATTTTTATCTACACCACCAACTGACATAACTGAATCATATGATGCAGGGAAACTTTCTAGATCCGTTGGATTAGATAACACCCCATCATTTCCTGCTGCGGCAATTAATAACATACCTGCATCTGCAGCGGCTTGCATACCATTACGTTCAGTCGTGCTTGAACCTGCCCCACCTAAGCTCATGTTTACAACATCAGCACCTGCCGATTGACATTTGTTAACTGCGTCAACAAGCTCTGATGAATATCCCCAACCACTTGCATTAAATACTTTAATAATATGCATTGAAGGATCTGTGCCAATCACACCTCGAACGCCAATACCATTGTTCAATGCCGCAATTGTGCCAGCCACGTGTGTACCATGTGGGCCACCATGTTCAAACCAATTTCCTGTGCCTCTGTCATTGGTGCCTGATATCGTTCCACCGTTAGAACCCATATCTTCATGTGGCAAATCTAGGCCAGAGTCAATTACACAGATCTTTTTACCGCCGCTGGCTGCTGATGCAACCATATCATCAACCTGATCAGCTTGAACTAAACTAATGCCATAAGGGATATCTTGAGACATTAAACGACGTGGTAAATCTTCCTCAACGTATTCAACATCGCTGTCTTCTTGTAATGTTTGCAGCTGTGCGCTGGTTAATGGTGTTACAACGGCATTCAGACTCGGTTTGAATTGTGCATTGTTAATTCCTAGGTTAAACATTCTAGATTGAGTGAGATGTGACATTTCACCTTCGCTGCCCATTACAGCTGAAGCTGTTCCTGATTTGTATTTAACGATATAACGCTTTGGAAGAGGCGATTTATTTGCTTCTTCTAGCATTGGTGCTGCCTGTAACGACGCTGAAACAGCAAGCGATAGTAAAGTTGCGCTGAAAAGTACTTTGTTGTTTTTTTGTTGCTTGATCATGGTTAAACCTGTCATTTGTTATTATTTTCGTTAAAAAATGTATCAGAAAACATAAAAATTAACATAGGTAAATGAAGCTGGATTGTAAAAGATTGTTAACGAAACCGACATAAAAATTAAATAATACATTTAAAACAACAGGTTAAAAGTAAATAGTTTCGTTATTTGAAATTGATAATATTTACACGACACATCAAGGTAAGAATATATAATTACAACCACTGTCTCTCAATCCATAAAACAGATCCAAAATACGCTTCGCGCTATCACATATACGTCGACTGATCATCTTACTCTCTCAATTACAAATAAAACCACAAAAATAACTAAACAATTGTTTTATATGAATTAAAAACCCACCTCCATCTACTAAGGCATTGCCTCGTGATATTAATTTTTGTCTAAATAAACGTATGTTATATCCAAAACTGGGCTATTTCTGACTCTTTAATACAAGTACATAAATCACTTACCCATAGATCACATCATTGCTTATTATTATTTTTCACAACGATTAAGTGTGCTTCTACTTACATTATTTTTATTCACTTTACATAAAATTAATATTGGTGCTACAACAAAGTCGCTAAACGATATGCAACATGTAAAATTAAGGATTATATAATGTTTAAAAAAACAGTTATGGCCAGCTTATTCAGCGTGCTCTCGCTTTCAGTAATGGCATCAGTAGAGCAGTCTTGCCCCCGTGTTGAAGGGTTTTACGCAACATGGGATCACCCTGCCGGTGGTAATATGGATATTAGAGATTTGGCGACCGACCAACTCACTCACATTATTGTCGCATTTGCTTACCCGCAGTCTGATGGCAGTATTGATACTCAAGAAGCGGATCAATATATCGATGATATTGTGAGTCATGCACATGCCAATAATACCGGTGTGATGATATCGGTCGGCGGCGCTGGGGTTGACTTTCTTTCAATGGATGAAGCTGCTCGAAGTCAGCTTGTGTTTAATCTCGTTGAATATGCCAAGCGACATAATCTCGACGGTATAGACGTTGACTGGGAAGATTGGAGTAGTTATAACCAACCTAACCCTGAAGAAAGTAACAGGCTCCTAAATTTAGTCAAAGATCTCCGCGCAGCACTGCCTAAACATATTGAGGTAACTGTCGACGTACAAGCCGGTGGTTGGTCAGGCATCAACTTTCACCCCGACTTAGACAAATATGCTGATATCATTCGCTTTATGGCCTATGACTATACAGGAGGCTGGGGGGGCTCTCCCATTAAACATCATGCATCATGGGACGATATTCATAGTGGGCTCGTAAACCCAAATATCGCCAGTCAAAGCATGATAACTAAATATGATGTAAGTAAAACCAGCCTAGGCCTGCCGTTTTACAATAAAACATTTATCGATGGTAAAAATGGTCCTGTATCAGGATACACATCTCGTGACATTGTTGATAACCTAGTCAAAGGGCTCGGTATAGACTATAACAGCGGGCAATATATCTTAGATAACGATGCATACTTTTGGGAAACCCCAAACTTAATACACACCAAAACACAATTCGTTGCTGAAAATGGATATCCTGGGGTGTTTATTTGGGAGTTACATCAAGACTCGAGAGATGAGCAATATAAGCTGCTAAATGTGATTGCCAAAGCACTTCCCAAATGCCAACCTTGCGCTGATCCTTGGCAGTCATATCCTGCTATTTATAACACAGGTGACACCGTAAGCTTTGCAGGGAAAAATTGGCAAGTAACGGGCGGCCCGCTACACAGCGTACAACCGATGACATTAGGGCATGCGCACAGATATAAAAACCTAGGCGCATGTAAAAACTACGTGTTAAGCCAACAGTAACCCCCTCTTCACTTGAGCTCGCACCAGATAATCTGTATCCTAAAACACATTATCTGGTACTGTATTAATCATACATGCACTGCTTACTCTCGAAATGCATGTGCTTTCATTACTGTGGCAATGATCCTGAAAACATCAACCCACGCTTGACGTACTTCTGGGGTCCAACTATTACCCAACCCTACTTTAAGTGTATGTAAGAGCGCATTACCTACTGGGGTAAAATCCTTGGCGTGCACGCCATATGCAACATGCCTATCAGCAAGTTTATGCAAGATAGGTATTAATGCATCTAAATCGTCTAAACCATTTACCGCAACCTTAAGGGTTGCCATCAACTTTTGGCCTTGGCTTTTCAAGCTATTTTTAAATAAAGGCTTTAACGATGGATCATATTGGAAAAGGGTGGTATAAAAAATATCAGCAGCTTGCTCTGCAATGGGTTCAACCTGCGCAAAACTCTGCTGCACCAATTGCTTTTGCCTGTTCGTTATCGCCATTGCCCTGCCTAATTATTCAGTTAGTTTGCACATTACCTTCTAATTTAGTCGTTAAGCGCTATTGTCGCGAATTATATTTAGTTATTTCTTTATATATTGAACATGAAGCTCGCTTCATCAAAAATAGGGTAATGCATGCCTTTTTTGCTATCTTCAATGGTGATAAGAAAACCAAAGCACACAACTCAAAAAATTCTCACTATTTCTGTAAAAATACAGCCTGTACCTAAATAACGCACTTTTGCAACAAACCGACACACAAAAAAAACAAGCTTTACATTACAACAACATAAAAGTAAGTATTTTCGATCAAAAACAAATTTATCCTTTTCAAATACACTTCATATGTATTAATATGCGCACCGTTTTTAGGTAAATAGGTCAAGGAAGATATATGTTCTTCAGTAAAAATAAATACACTTCAAGGTTTTTTTTAGGGAGCGCATTCGTTGTTGCCATCTCCGGATGCAACAATCAATCATCGAGTGATGCGCCTCTAATTAGCGAAAATGTCGGCACCAGCGCAAGCACCAACAATACTAACACTGAAAAAAAAATAAACATCGCAACTCAAATCAGTGGTAACGGAGAAGTGATACCCGCATCACTTATGGCCTCTCCCAATGAAAAGTATAATTTTTCATTGGCAACTGCTACGGGTTACAGTATTGATCACGTTACTGGGTGTAATGGCATGCTTAAAGGTAGTACCTACATCATTAACAAAGTAAAAAATGATTGTACTATCACAGCCTCATTTTTGCCTTCGACCTACACTATTTCTTCTGTAAAAGTGGAACAGGGTAATATTAAGCCGGCTATTACCAAAGTGACACATGGTAAATCTCATAGTTTCATGATCACGCCCAATGAAGGCTACCAAATACGCACGATTAATGGTTGTTTTGGTATACTTAAAGGTAACAGTTTCACTATTAAAAATGTTGTAGAGGAATGTAAGTTAAACGTTGAATTTGAAAGAAAGTCTTACTTAATTAATACACTGATTAATGAAGATAACAACTTTGGGGTTATCTCCCCAGCATCCGCGAAGGTTAAGCATGGAGAGAATATATCCTTTAAAATTACACCCCAAAATGGATTTGAGGTTGCAAATGTATCTGGCTGTAATGGCATGCTAACGGGTAATACATATACAGTAAATAATTTAACTGAAGCATGTGCCATCACAACAGAATTCAAGCCTATTGGCCGTTTAATGATTTCTTTCGATGATGCATACGCTGAATCTTGGTGGGAACGCGCTCAGCCTATATTTGATTTATATAATATGAAAGCAATCTACTACGTCAATGCTGATACTGTCATTCAAAGAGATCAGAAGCATTATATTGATTCACTATTCGCACAGGGAAATATAATAGGCCATCACTCATGCTCTCACCAATTTGCTCGAACGTATAAAGGTGATTATATAAAACAGGAAATACAGAGATGTATTGATTTCTATAAAGATTATAATCTTAAGCATTTCGCTTATCCGTATGGTTGGGGTACTGAAAGTATAACAAAAGAGCTTTCTCAAATATTTTCCACTGTTCGCTTATTCAGTGTTAATTGGAATGGACCATCAACTAGAGCGGGTAGTGCGATGTCAATTGATGGACTGGAGAGACCCAGCTGGGAAATTGTATGGAAGTTATTAGACAGAGCACGTGCTGAAGGGTTAACTATTCATTTAGCAACACATGATGTAATTCTAGATTGTCAATTAGCACAAAATGCTTGGGCTATTTGTCAAAGTGAGCTGAAAAATATATTAGAATATGCTGATAATTTAGGACTTTTACTCGGTCCTCCCAAAAGCTGGCTAAAATAACAAATTGTTTATCAATATGCTGGCGGAAAACTGTTGGCATATTGATAGCTTAGAAATATCCCTCTTATTTTACCGAGATACTTCTGGCCATCGAACATATATACTAAAACCTAATTTCTATTCTTAACTTTGACCCTGTAACGTCGCTGTAACTCATACCACTATTTCTAGTGTAATAAGTTGCTCACATGAAGTTATTAGCACTAACCCAAACTACGTGCATAAGAAAAACCACATATCAAGTGGTTTTTCTTCAATTAAACTCGCCTAAAAACTACCAGTATATTGCAACGAGAATGAACGTCCCATCACAGCAATTGTGGTCGGGTAAACTTCACGATTAAACCACGGTCTCCCAGAATCCCAAGAGCCATCATTACGTGCTCTGGTATCGCGTAAATTATTAACCCCAAGCCTCAATGAGTGTGCATCGTTGATGTCATATGTCACACCAGCATTATAAATCAGCCACGGTTTTAATCGCCCTCCCAGCACCGCTCTATTTTCAACTTGTCCATTTGGGTCTTCTGCATTCCATGTTGAACCATAGCGAATTTGTTGTAGAGAAACACGCCATGCATTTTTATGCCAAGTAAAAGTGTTATCTACTTTTGAACGTAGATCATCGTTATCAAAATCATCTCGATACTCTTTATTTATGGGATCTCCTGGAAATTCTTGGCGGATCACTTCTAAAACATGGTTGTAACGCATATTGGCAGTAAATTCCCCCCAACTACCCGCGTCATATTTATATATTACGTTCGTTTCAATACCTGTTAGTTCGTTAAATGATTGATTGACATATGTCGTCCGTATTTTATCAACACTATAGCCGTTGGTTGGATTAGTACCTGGAAAACGGTCCACACGACTTATTATTTCATCACAACGCTCAGCAGTGACATTGGCAGTTCCTCGACGACACGCAGCTTCATTTTTGAAAAAATCGGTTAAATTCCATGACTCCACTTGATCTTCAATACGAATTCGATAAGCATCAAATGTCCAATCAAGTCCTTCAGTTACCTCCCATGCAAACCCTAGCGTAGCGGAAAACCCAGTTTCTTCTTTTAGCTTTGTATTACCCGTACGTTCGATAAAAATGGTTTGTGATGCACGCAAACGTCCAGCACTATCTGGATCACATTGCTCTGTTAATGCACCATCGTTGGTTCTGCCAGCCGAAATATAGTCTTGACATAAAAGCTCTAAATGATCATCCGTTATACCGCTATAAGACCCAGATGGGCCCGCATTCACTTGATGAATGTCAGGCGCTCTAAATGATGTGCCATAACTTCCTCGCACTAACAAATCATCGGTAGGTCGATATTCAATTCCAATTTGATAGGTAAATGCACCATCTACATCGGTATTATCATCATAATAGTCGTAACGGCCTGCAATATTGGCTTTCACTTGCTCTGTAATTGGCACTTCAAATTCAAGTGCGACTCCATACCTATCGCGTTCACCACTGCCTTCTGTAGCTGTTAAACCGTTACCCCATCCTTTGCTTTCATCTAATGTTCGTGGATGGGCTGAAATTCGATAATCTTCCGAACCATACTCAACAACGGCCGCAAATCCTAGATCTCCTGCTGATAACTCCATGATTGCACCAGACAAACTCGCCGTTAATGTTGTAACACTTGCATCTGCTGTGGAATCATTAGACTCTAAAATAGCGTCTCGCCCTGCTTGATCTAATGGACGCCAAAAACGCTGCCAGTCAGGGCTATATAGCGGGTCGTTGGCATCTAGCCTTGCACCTAGAAAGTAGTCTCTGGCTTTATCTGCTGCAACCAATATTTCAGACTCTGAGTTTTTCGATTTACTGTGCGAGAATGCAACTTCGTACGCTATCTCTTCAAGTACAATGCCTTTCATGCCCGCCGCAACAAAATACATGTCATCTTCGAAATGCCCCTTGTTGTCACCGCCAATTTCTGATGGCGTAAACGTACGCTGTAAATATAAAGGCCTGTTTTCAGCTGTCTCATCTAAAAAGAAACGACCGTATGCTAAATTATCAATTGGGGAGTTATCTGAACGCCAGCTGGGACCTAAACCGCCTTGGTTTGCTGAGTCACTGTTCCAGTAAAGTAAATCACCAAAAACTTGGTGGTCATCTGAAAGATCCCACTGAAAATTGTTATAAATCGACACATTTTCGCGCTCATTTATATACGAGCTATCGCCTGTTGTATCCTTTCCGCAATAATAACCTCGGTCAGGACGTAAAGATAAATCATATTCAGTCCATTGATCGCATGCACCATTTATGAATTCATTAGGGTGAACATATTGAGAGCCGCCCGCAATCGTCCAAGCCATAACACTTCGTGAGTTGACTCGTGAATATAGTGGTTGAGTATCAGTGGCCGGTCCATCATCCACAGAGTCTAACCAGTCTCTTTCATTACCGAGTAGCATATCTTGTTTTGAATAATCAACTGAGTACGTCCAAGAAAATGATTCTGTACTCGCTCCACCTGTGATCGTAAACTTACGATTGTCTGCGCCGCCTTGATCTGTGGTACTTGCTAGTGCTGTTACAGTAGTGTGCTCAACATTCTTTTTGGTTATTATATTAACAACACCCGCCATAGCATCAGAACCATATACCGCTGACTTTCCTCCGGTTACAATTTCTATTCTAGCAACTGCTGACGTCGGTATTGTTGATAAATTAAACACATTATTTTGACTATTAAATGCACGTGGATAATTCGCAACTCGTCTACCATTTAACAAGACTAAAGTTCTATTTGGCCCTAGCCCACGTAAATTAACCGTTTCTGCATTTGGTGTGAATGAATTCGTAATACCTTGCCCTTGAATGGTCCCCGTTGCAGCCGTTAAAGACTGGATTGCTTCATAAATATTAGGAAAACCTTTATCCTGAATATCTTCCGCAGTCAGCACTTGAATCGGTGCAGGGCCTTCAATTTCAGTACGCTTAATTCTTGAACCCGTTACTTCAATCCTGTCGAGTTTTATCGTATCTCCCTTGTCAGCAGCGACCGTTACACCAGATGATGCAGCGGATGCCAATAAGGCAACTTTAACACTTATGGCGATTATATTTCGTCCTTTCACATTATTCCCCTGAATATTACTTTATTGTTTTATTGGATAGTGATGGGTGAAACTTCATCACTCGTACCTTTTTCAACCGCATTATAAACAAATAAAATACAAAAAATAAACATTTATCAAACACAAAATAAACACCAAGAGCACATTAAATACACATTAAACACACATATTATGTAAAAAAACGACATGATCAGCGAGCTGCACTCAACGACAAAAGTGGGTTTTTAGATTTAGCGGTTTTTAGATTTAGAGGTTTAGAGATTCAGTAATAGATAAAACTGTGTGTATGGCATACGAGTGGGGAACTTAACTGCTTAACTAGCCGCCGAAGAATAATAACTTACTTCGGGTGCTGTGCACAAACAACGCTGCTGTGCACAAAAAAACCATAAATCAGGTCATTGCACAAAACTGAAACGGTCGAGTAAATGAACAGCATCCGCACGTAAACCCGCACCTAATAAAGACAATTTTGATTCTAAGCTGATCCGTGTATTGTTAGTCTCGTTTTTGCGGCTCCCATGCTTTAGGATCCCTCCATCGAAAAGTAAAACTTGTCCATACTTAACGTCAATTGGTGTAACTTGACCTGTCCCATAATCAGATTCTAACCACAAAGTTGATGTACCCGCGGTATCCACTAAGGGCAACCACATATTAATTTGTTCAAAGTGATGAGTTATAGAATAGTCATCATGGAATTCGCTGACAGGCAGTGTACCGGGGAGATGAACCCGTATATCTGGACGTTCATCAAAACTGAGTTCATGAGCAACCTTGTACGCTAAGAACTTGTTAATAAACTGATGATATAATTCAATTAAGCCACTTCCTTGAGTTTGAGTAATGATCATGTCTCTAAAAAATAAATTATCCTGAGAAAATAGTTGTTGTGATAATCCAAACTCGGCCCTTTGAACCATAATATTCTCATGATATTTATCAATCTTGTCGCACTTTAAAATCTGTTTACTCATGATTTCTGCAAACGGAAACTGCTGAACATCAAAATCCAATAACAACCAATTTTTTAACGGCGTATGCGAGCATATACATGCATGAGTAAAATTTTCACCTGCAAAAACTTTGTTTAATTCAAGTGTACTCGGCGTAACGTTAATCATTAAAAGTACTCCATGCTATTGTGCAAGCAAATAACGAGTGGAGGCACTGAACATGCGCAATGTATTCTCACATCGTGTACCGTTTTATTGCATACAGCCAAATGCCCTTTCTCACTAACAAAGTAAGACCGCAAGTGCTGTTTACTTTCTTGAATTTTATGGCTTACATGTCCTTTGTGAACTCTCACTCTCATCACTCACTTATAATTAACAACTCTTAGTTCAATGCAAATAGGTTAGTGGTATTAACCAGTATCAGCAATTACAGAGCATTACAGTGACATGTAATATCTTAATGATATTTCGGGTGTTATTGTCTTTTTCACAAAAGGCCTACGCCATTTCCTGACAATAATAACTGGGAGTATGGTGAGTAAAGTATTTAAATTCACGTGTCATATGCGCTTGATCTGAGTAACCAAAATCATAAGCCAACTGTGTTAAACTACATTTTGGCGCCTTTTTTAAATAATCGATTGTGTCATTAACCCTAGCAATACGTTGATATTGTTTAGCCGTGATCCCAAGCGATTGTTTAAACAATCGGGCAAGCTGTCGTTGACCAATAGGTAATTCTCTTACAACATTTTGTAATAATAGCGGCTGTTTACAGCGAGACAGTGCTTTTATCAATACGGGATCAAACCCTTGCGCTAACTCACATAACGGGAGTAACTTCCGATACAAAAGAGTGAGCAGCGCCTGCGGGTTTTGGCTATAACATGAAAGGTGTAATAACGCATCCCACGTATCATGTTTTTCAGACTCAGTGCTCTGCGCTGGGGTAATTTCATTTGGTTGTGCCAGTGGAGATAATTGCGCCATCCCTCCAGGTTGAAAACATATGCCCACAACCCGGGTATTTGGATAAAACGCGATTTTTTGCGCTTGTGATGCCGTTGGGCATAAGTACACACCTGCTGATCTCTTCTCATCCCCCAGTAGTACACTACCTGATAAACAATACACAATTGAATTAGATGCATTGGCTTTTAAGTGCCGCAACAATATGTTGTTGCTATCATAATTTGCAACCCAAATACCCTGCACGTATTTCGTCAACTTACCTTGAGGGAAATAGATGCGTAAATCGAAACCATCCCTCTGTTGCAGCAACATTTTCATTACTTTCTACCCATTATATTTCGGGTTTAAACACTCTGGCGATTCGATTCCAGCTATTAATTGCATTAATTGCGAAGGTCAAATCACAAATCGCGCGTTTATCCAAATGTCGCTGTAAATTGACCAATTCAATACCGTCGATATCCTGATTGGCAGTGATTAACTCTGCCCATTTCAATATGGCTTGCTCTTTTTCTGAGAAAAGTGATGATGCTTGCCATGCACTTAATGCAAATAACCGCTCTATTGACTCCCCATTAGATATAGCGCTCTTACTATGCATATCAATACAATGAGCGCACTGATTAATTTGTGACACACGCATTTTGATTAAATCCCATAGTAACAAATTTAGAGATTTAGAATCGCCAAATGCGGTTTTCAAATATGCCTCTTGTTCTAACAATATTTCAACCGCATTGGGTGCTAATTTATAATAGTTAATTGCTATCATGTGGCGTTCCTTATGATTAAAACCATAATGTAACGCGTACCTAATTATCCTGTATTGAATAAAATCGACATGACAGAAAATGTATAGAAACATCCTTTTTTGCCCCATTCCATGTCGTTATTTTGAAGCACTTTCTACCAAAAATAATTGTGTTTGTCGTCCATTTAAGTATTGCACACCCTCCCTGGTAAAAATCGCATCTTCTTCCAACATAATACGGATCTCTTTGTTCCATTGTGGTAGATAGACTGCGTTGTTAAGCTCTATCGAATAAGCCGTATTGAGATGTAAAGGATAATCACCATCGCCAACAACCCCTTGCTGAGCATCCCACATACCTATTGTCGTGCCCGCGCCATGACCATGAAAACCAATTGGGTGCGTGTAGATGGTCGGCTTTAATTTTTGAGCTATAGCAAACTCACGAGCTCGCTTCAAAATCACATTACCAGTACGCCCTACCACAAATTGTTCTGTCAAAATATCTTGCAATAAATTACCTTTGGCGAGCGCATTCTGTAAATAATCTGGTGCTTGCAACTCTCCTTTTTTAAGTACGTAAGCGTGCTGCTGCGTGTCTGTATTTAAACGCAAATATGTTATACCAAAATCTAAATGTAATAGGTCTCCCGGTTGGATCACATTTTCACCATTGGCATTGGTAAAGCTCGCCTCATGATCAAAGGCCTCCACACCAGCTCTTTGAATTGACACACTTGGGTGAAACCACGTGGTGAGCTTTAATTCTCGTACTCTTTCTCGGTACCACCATGTCAGGTCATCTGTCGTTGTTTCTCCGACTTTTATTACCTTACTTGAAAAACCTTCTGCAATGATTGCATGGGCAATTTTAACAATCTGACCATACTGGAATATTTCATTTTTAGTACGTTGTTCCAACCAAGCCACAGCTAGCGGTTCAGCTGATACCAGTTTCTTTTGATAGCCTTTTGGTAAATGGGCAACAAGCAGCTCTTTATCAGTGACAACCAGCCCATCAGCATGTGCCCAATGCTCGGAGGTATTCAGCGCGATGCTATTTGGTTTATATTTTTCTATCACCTCAGCCAAAGCTTTCCATTGATCGGGTTGTTCTGACTTATTCCAAGCCCGTTGAAACACGTCACCCACATTGTATGGTGCAATAGCCAATGCATCCACTTGACCATGTTTGTTGCGTGCGAAAAGCAAAACTGTTGTTCTTCTCGCTGATAACCACGTGGCAGGGAGCAAGGTTTTTAATACGGGGTCTTCATTATATTCCCTGCTGATTAATATCCACATATCAATATTTGTGTCTTTCATCAATTGAGGTAAAAGTGCTTTTACCCGTTCCTGAGTATTATTATCAATCCATTGTGCACGTGCTTTCATGGGCAAGATCATATCAGCCAATTCCGTTTCAGCGTGACTTAAAAAGCTATAAAGTAAAAAGGCGAATGACAATAAAGCACTCAACAACTGAGTATGATTTTTATTATTTTGATGCATAACTAAAGTGCCTAAAATGATTTAGTATAACTTACACTAGCAGCCATGAAATAAAATACGAAAGAATTGCGTTAAGTGGTGTGAAGGTGAAAAATAGGCTATTTATAAGCAAGAATAAATAACCTATGATCACATACTCATTCAGTCACCATAGACTAAGTAATACAAGCTCTATACTGGCGTATTCTCACTTTTTGATAATAGGCAATCCATCAATGCGTCATTCATTGTATTAACTGCAACGGGGTTTTCTAACCCTTCATAGTGCTCAATTAACCACTGTTCAAATAATGGAAACGATTCATATTCGAATAATGCTTGCATCACACTATGTAATGGCAGATCCAGCAATTCTACTAATCTCAATTGAGCCTGCCACTCATTGTCTGGCACACTAAGTCCCCCGCCATGCTTCCCTGTTTGTGAGCGTTCATATATTCTTTTGACCAATTTTATGCCATTGCTTGTTGTAACGTCCCAACTAGATAGTTCTTGCTCTGATGTAGGTATTACCTTTAAAGGAAACCGGAATACGAAATCGGCACTATTGGGAGTCACATAGTCATAGTGAATTTTATCACCTCCTTTAAGTATCGCTTTGTGTGGTAAAAAGGTCAGCGGAATATTGAGACTACACTCATTTTCAGTTAAATAATGTGTTCCATATACCTTAATATCTGTAGTTAACTTAAATCGATATCCTGTTTCAAACCCCTCAGGAATAAGTTGAGAACCAGAAAACGCACTGCGATCACCTTTATAAATATCTAGCGCATGCTCCAGATCTAACTTAAAAAACTCACCCAATAAAACATCCGGATTAATGTCATCTACTAGCCATGACTTAAGTGATACCTCTTCTGGTATAAGTACACCTGAAGGTTTTAAATACTGAGATAAATGTGCAAAAATAAAAACTTGGGGTTCTCGTTTTAATAATGCGGTCATTGTTTCTGAAATAATGATGTCGAATAACCTATTTTCTGAGGCTTGCCATTGAGTCGCATCAGCGCACACTATGTCAATAATATTATCTTCAACACCAAAATGCGTGATCAGCGCTTTTACCGCTGCTACATTTTCTGGGTGAATATCTATTAGTGTTGCCTTAACCTGTGTGTATTCTAACACCGATAGTAAAGGCAGTAATAATGTTGCATATGGCCCAGTCCCAGCATAAAGCACTTGAATCGTTTCATCACTCTGAGCAGCTTTATCTTTTATTGCTGAATGTACCCCTTGCATAAATTTTTGACTGCGTAACGTTTCCTGTAAGCACTTCGCAGCCTGTACGGGCGATATTGCGACACCTTGATCGGTGGTAGCATCATTCCACTCATTCATATCAAAATGTGCGCTGATCCCCGTAGTAGTAGCAAGGTACTCAACTAACACTGAAATATATGGTGCCATTAACCCCGCATCTGGCTCTGAATTCAGTAATGCTAATACCGCATTTTTATATTCATTATCACTCACATGTTCCATACATATCCTTTCAAGTAATTCTGTATACCTTCTCAACATAATGCATCAAAAATAACTATAATTGCTATTACAGCAACTTACACACATACACTCTAGTCATTGAGCCCTCCATTACATTGTTAGCAGGTCGCTTAAGTTAGTCAAGCGCCCTGCTATCACATGAATTACTTTCTCTTCTTTTTCTATAATCCCTTTTACTTCTAGTATTTTTGCGTTTAAATATGCTTGCTTTTGTGCTCTTGCAGTACCTAACCATACAACAACATTAATATTTCCCGTATCATCTTCTAACGTGAAAAAAGTCACTCCTTTTGCGGTCCCCGGTGATTGCTTTCCCGTCACAACCCCGACAACCGTTACCCAAGATTTATGCTGTAAGTTCATAAGGTGCTGCGCGCGCGTAAAGTGCGCTAACTTTCCTGCCTCGTCTAATAGGGTGATCGGGTGCTTATTTAAACTCAATCCTGTTGATTTATAATCTTCAATCGTCGTGGCAATCTCTTCGGCTTCTCCTACTGGAGCTACATTCTTCTTTTGTATTTGTTCCACAACTAATTCTGGCGTTCTAAATAATGGTAGGGTTGACTCTCTATCCATTATTGCCCATCGGGCACTGTATCGCCCATTGGTAAAAGTATGTAATGCATTGGCTGAGGCCAAATGCGACATCGTACGGTGTTCACATACCACCTCAAATAGTGCTTCCACAGTTTTATATCCTTGCTCAGGCCGTTCAGTCACCACCGTTTTTGCAATGCTTGCTTTAAGTCCTTTAATTAATCTAAGTCCTAAGCGAATGACAAAACCGTTATCTGTTTCACATACTTTATGATCATAATCCGACTGATTCACGCACACCGGCCATATTGTTACATTATGACGATCAGCATCTTGACATAGCTGTGACGCACTATAAAAACCCATAGGTAAACTATTTAATAATGCACAATAAAAAAAAGCGGGATAATAATACTTTAGCCATGCCGATACATACGCCAAAACCGCAAAAGAGGCTGAATGGCTTTCTGGAAAACCATACTCTCCAAACCCACAAATTTGCGAAAATATTTGTTCTGCATATGCTTGAGTATACCCTCGCTCTTGCATACCGTTTATCAGCTTATTTTTAAACTGCATTAATTCACCTGACTTTTTCCATGCAGCCATTGCTCGGCGTAATTGGTCCGCCTCTCCGCCACTAAAGCCAGCAGCCACCATTGCGAGTTTAATCACTTGCTCTTGAAATATCGGTACACCCATAGTACGAGACAACACATCTTTAACGGCTTCCGAGGGGTAACTAATTTCTTCTTCACCATTACGACGTTTTAAAAATGGATGTACCATATCTCCTTGAATTGGGCCTGGACGTACAATCGCAATTTGAATCACTAAATCGTAATAGCAAGCAGGTTTTAAACGCGGTAGCATGCTCATTTGTGCACGCGATTCAATTTGAAAGACGCCTACCGTATCTGCATTTTGTAACATGCCATATACCTGCGCATCCTCTTGCAAACGTGTTATATCGGCTATTTGCCAACGATGGCCTAAATGTAATTCTATTTTTTGAAATGCTTTTCGAATCGCGGTGAGCATGCCCAAAGCAAGTATATCTACTTTAAGTAACGCCAAACTTTCTAAATCGTCTTTATCCCATTGAATAACACTGCGCTCTGTCATACTGGCATTTTCGACGGGCACCAATTCATACAAAGGTCCAGCAGAAATCACAAAGCCACCTACATGCTGCGATAAATGCCTTGGAAATCCCATAATTTCATCCACAAGCTCAATGAATAGTTGCCCCAAAAAAGAGTGAGGGGCGAGCCCAAGTTCAACAATTTGTGCCTGCCAGTGTTGTGATTTGTCACGACGATTTATATTCTTTATAAAATACTCAAGTTGAGTGGCATCAATACCCAATGCTTTACCCACATCCCGCACCGCACTTTTAAACCGATAGCTCACGACTGTCGCAGCTAAAGCAGCTCGTTCTCGGCCATATTTTTTATAAATATATTGGATCACCTCTTCTCGGCGTTGATGTTCAAAGTCAACATCAATATCCGGCGGTTCATTGCGCTCTTTACTAATAAAACGTTCAAATAATACCGAAATCTGCTGAGGATCCACTGAAGTAATTTCTAAGCAATAGCATACGACCGAATTAGCCGCTGAACCGCGTCCTTGATATAAAATGCCTTGCTGTTTAGCAAACATCACCACATCGTGTATCGTCAAAAAAAAATACGCGTAATCAAGCTCCTCTATTAACGCTAATTCTTTATGTATAATCCCTATAATATGATCGGGTACCCCATTGGGGAAGCGCCTCTGTTTCCCTTGTTCAACTAATGCACGTAAATAACTCATAGCAGTGTGAGAGCGAGGTACTAACTCACTTGGATATTCATAACGCAACGAGTCTAAATTAAACTCACAGCGCTTTGCTATCACAACCGAATTGTCCACCCATGCTTTTTTAAACAACTTACTTAACTTATTAATGCTTCTTAAAGAGCGCTCAGCGTTACATAACAAAGTACTACCGACTTTTTCAACCGAGGTACCCAATCTAATCGCATGGAGAACATGTTGTAAGCGCTGTCGAGTAGCGCTATGCATGAGCACCCCACCGCATGCACTTATCGGCAATGAAAACTGTGCACTGAGTGACTCACAATGTGCTAAGTAAGCCGCATCATTATTTTGTAAGTGTCGCTGTACGCCAATCCATAAACGGTTAGCATGATATTGCTGTAACCACGATGCCCAATAATTGTCCCGCTCAGATAAACTTGGTAGCCATAAAATAAACCCATGCTTTATTGACATCACATCCCATAAAGCCAATTCATATTGCCCTTTTTTGCTGCGCTTACGCGCATTGCTGATGACTCGGCATAATTCTGCGTATGCTGTACGATTTGGGCAAATAACCACCAGTTCTAAGTCTTGATAACGTAATAAGCTACCAATGATCAGTTTAACACCTAACCCATATTTCTTTACTGCTGTATGGGCTCGTACGACACCTGCAACTGAGCACTCATCACAAATAGCAAGGGCATCATACTTCAAAAAGTCAGCTTGTTTTACCAACTCTTCAGGATGTGAAGCGCCTTGCAAAAATGAAAAGTTACTCTGACAAAATAATTCAGCGTACCGCATTAGTGAAACACGCCATGCACAAACCATTGCTGCGTTGGATCTCTAAATACCCATAACCATCGCCCACTAGGATCTCTCGCTATAAAATAATCTCGAATAATAGGTTGTGCATCCCACCACCCCGTTGAAATACGTTCAGGCCCTTGCTGTATAATTACTTTTTCAGATAAGATCTCAGGAAAGGGCAGCATAATTGTTGGCCGTATAAAACTCGCATCACGTATCAAATCAGGTGTCTCAGCACCCAGAGTAACCGAACTATTTGCTTTCTCCGGCCGGTGATCAGCATGCACTTGCATTGTATGTATCGCATGCTCGCCTAACTTAGCTTGCAATATAGAAAGCAAGGCAGTGCGAGAGCCTCCTTTTTGCTGTTTTGAAAATAAATCACCATTGGTATTTTCATAAGCTGTAATACGCTTAGCCTGTAAACTTAGCCCCTGTATAGGGGCATCAAGCTGAACATTTGACATCGCAAGCTCACTCAGTGCTAACCACTTCGTCGCTTTATATTCTCCCTCTTTGGACTGTACGGTTACCACTAACGCCTCACAGTCTCTTTGCTGTAATGTGATATTAATTTGATACGCAATCTTATTACGGCTCGATAAAAAATCTTCCAGCTGGAGTAATAATTTATTAAGCGGCTTACTTAACCAACTTATATTCTCTAGTTCGAAAAGCAATTCTAACTCACGCGAAAAGCGCTCGGGCGGCTGATAAAAATTCACAGGATGCTTAAAATGCCCAAGTAAACGACCCACATAATGCACCAACTCGGCGTCAAAACGCTTTGCTAATTGCACCATTGGAATAGATAAAAGCGCATCTAAGGTGTGTACTCCTACTCGAGTTAGTTGCTCGCTCATGCTATGCGGTAAGTCACTTTCATGTAACGCATGAGCTCTCACTGCACGTAAGAGTAGTGCATGATCATCCGTGATTTTATTCATGCCGTTTCTTGCCAACAACTTAGCAGCTAAAGGTGAATAGCCACAGGCATAACAATAATTAAATCCCAAACGGTTTAATAAAGTACTTATAGATTGCCAGTAAGCGTGCAGCCCCTGATACAGGCTCAACATATTACTAACCCTCAGTAATAAACCTGCATCTGCAAAAAAGCAGATATCACTCGTCAGCGTGTATAAGCTATGGGCAATTTCTTTTAATTTTTCTTGTTCAAGCTCTTTATTATAGGGCTGTACCTGTAAATTCTGACACAATGATGCCGCAGCCCCAAGACCTTGCCCCATGGTGATACCTGCTGTTTGTGCCTTGGTACATGCTTGTACAACTCTATTGTCTTTCCCCTCCACAATAATGATAGGTTGATGCGCTTGTTCACAAAATAAACTATCTAATTGCAAGCTATTAAAATGTAAATATACCCACAAAGTCATGTTATTAACCTGCGGCGATGCTGTGCCAACGAAACGACTTTTCTCTCTATTGTCGGTCGATATAACGCAGGCCAATAACTGGAAATATCGAGTATAAAGTGTGTTTTATCCCATCTTCCTTTTTGCTTTTTTATAGTAATAGCAAGGCCATGCTCATGAGCTTGTAATTTTAAACATAAAGACACAGGCAAAGACAGGTTAACCCCCTCTGCACTGCGCATTAAAAATAGTAATGCTTGCCCTCGTTCAGCTGCTAGCTGTAAACGTTTTATATGATGTATCGCGAGTCTATTTTGCCAAAGTAACACACTACTACATTCTGCACTTTTCAAGCACTGCTCAGCAGCCCATAGTGCATCAATCTCATTATCAACTGATAAACTCAATAACAAAGCAGTCTCAAAGCCTAAGTGAAACAACCCATGGCCATTTATATATCCCGGAGGGTTAATAAAAATAGTCAACTTTTTCTGTTGCACTAGATATGGCAATAATAAACGCAACTCTCCAATGCCTTGCTGCGCTTGAATATCAACAACACCATATTTGGGCAACCCCCCTTGTAAGGCTTCATCAAGTTCATCGTTCCCAGAGCTAACACGTTCAATATTGCCAATTTGTTCGTCTCCATGCCATACCAATTGCTGACGCTGTAATAAATCAATAAGGTCATTCATAAGCAACCACCAAAATACTGTATATAAACACAGTATAATTATTATTAGCAGATCCGCAAGATCTATTCCCTTAAACCAACCTATACACCACACTACTTTCGGCGACTCATTGCTTTATTATGTGCAATTACATCATAAAAATAAGCACTGTATTTACGTGCTATAAATGTGGTAAATAAAAGTACAAAATGGCATCATGTTTAAGTAAATAATAACAATAAGAATCAACAGTATGACTCTTCAACAAGTACCTAGGCTGCCACTACTCGATATTTTTAGGGGGTTTGCAATTTTTGGTATTTTCTTTGTTAATATAACAATTATGCATTGTTTATTTATCAATCAAGATGCATTCTCAGTACAATTTCAAGACCCCCTAAGTGACACCGCAAACCGACTATTACAATTATTTTTCTACAATAAATTCTTCCCCATTTTTTCATTTCTGTTTGGCTTTGGTATTGCCTCTCAAATGCAAAAGAAACGACAACTTAAACAGCCTTACATTGCTTTTTTTACTCGCCGAATGAGCATATTGTTTATGTTTGGTTTAGCGCATATTAGTTTTCTGTGGTCTGGTGATGTCGTACATCTGTATGCCATTCTGGGTTTACTGTGTTTAGTGTTCATTCATGCTTCATGCAAAATCTTAGTGTGTATCAGTGGCGTATTGTTGCTTTTCCCCTTTTATGATCAACTCACCCATGTAGTACTCCAAGCACTTCCGATGCAACTAGACAAACAATTATTGGCATATACTGAACAGGGAATTATCGATACTTTGCGTCACGGTAATTATTTGCAAATTATCACTTTGCACTGGCATGAGTATGTGGCTAACTTACCTATGCTACTTTTTTACTTAGGGCCCATTGCCCTTTCAATGTTTTTGTTAGGTATCGCTGCTGGCAAAGCAAGATTAACTTTCGCAAGTAAGGAGTGGACGCTTCATTATAAAAATATGGCTATTTTCATTGCTATCATAGGCTTGATATATAAAGTTATCTTTCTTTGGCTGTTGCCTGAGACCCAATTATATCGCAATGAACTATTACGCCCACTGTGGTTAAAAATGATGTTTTTAAGTGATGTTACATTGGGTATATGCTACCTATGGGGCATAGCATGGCTATGGCACAAATATATTGCACAAAAATTCCTTATGCCCTTTTCCTATGTCGGGCGTACAGCACTGAGTAACTATTTATTACAAAGTTTTATTGGCTTGTTACTTTTTACCAGCTTAGGTGCATCACTATATCAAACGCTTAGCCCCATGCTTTGTTTTATCATTGCGTCTGTGGTGTTTATGGTACAAATTGGCATAAGCGCAATTTGGTTGCATTACTTCCAATATGGTCCATGTGAATGGCTATGGAGATGTGGGTCATATTTAGAGTGGGTCCCTTTTAAAAAGGTAAAAGAAAGCGTAACACAAATACATTCTTGAAGTAGGATGGGCACGCTCTATAAAAGTAGTAGTGCCCATACACCAATTAACTACTTAACCTCAGCTCTGCATAAGGGTTTTGGAATAGAAAATATTTTTTAAACCAACTTACGTACAATCCAATGATGATATTTTGTTCAATATCAAGGCGCT
>NZ_JAGJEK010000042.1:0-10635 GCF_018101015.1 Pseudoalteromonas sp. MMG005
AGATAGTTCGGGCATACACATCACATTTACAGGGAATTAAATGGGTACAGGTGTCAAGAATGTCGCTGTTATCTGTAACACAAGGGACAAATAGTCCATTGTCACCTGCTGCACGATAAAGTTTTTGGTGTTGATGTGCTAGCCGAAAGATTGCCCATCCTTCGGTAAAGGCATGGTCTTCATATATGTGCGACAGACTTTAGTGAAGCTCACAATATTAATATTGACACAGTGTCAGAAATTTCGAATGTTGGGGAATGCCGGTCCATACGATTGGCAAAGTTGGGCTCACTTTCATAATATTTTAAACCTCAAAGAACAAGTAAATGGACAACAGTAAACTCAACAGATATGGCTATAAATGTACTACTAAACGGGTATGGAGTTGCACTTATCGTTGACTATTTGGGTGACGCAGCTATCAACAAGTCAGGGCCGCTAACTATTCCATCCACTTAATTTCCCTCACTCAAACGCCGTTGAGCGCTATTTTTTGAATTAAATTCGCCTCGGCGTGCCCGAATAGATGTATTTATGTCTTGGGTCACAACACAAATATTAAGTGACAACACCCTGTAGAACCTGTGAAAGCCCTTGAAACAACCATGAATAACATGTTGTAGCAGAGCCTTCTATAGATACTCAATCCTTATGAAATAAATCTCGCGTATATAATTTATCGGTGACATCATCTAATTCATCGACCACTCTATTAGTAATGATTAAGTCACATTCTGCTTTAAATGATGACAACGAATTATTCAGTGAAAAATTGTCTGATAAAGGTGCATGTAAATTGGGTTCATATACAACAATTTCTGCACCAGCATGGTGTAAATGGGAAATTACATCTAATATTGCAGACTCTCTAAAGTTGTCAGAGCCTGTCTTCATAATTAAACGGTAAACACCTACTTTTCTAGGGGTTTTCGCCATGATAGTGTTAACGATGTGCTGTTTTCGTGTCTCATTTGCTGATACGATAGCCGATATCATATCGTTAGGGACACCTTCAAAGTTTGCGAGTAATTGCTTTGTATCTTTTGGTAAGCAATATCCCCCATAACCAAACGAAGGGTTATTATAATGGTCACCAATTCGAACGTCTAAACTTACTCCGTCAATAATTTCTTTCGTATTAAGGTCTTTTGCTTCGCAATATGTATCTAACTCATTAAAAAATGCCACCCGCATAGCGAGGTAAGTATTAGAAAATAACTTAATGGCTTCTGCTTCTGTTGAATGTGTGAGAAGTACCTTAACGTCTTGTTTATGCGCACCTTGCTTCAGTAATCTGGCAAACGTATTGGCTTGTTCTGACAATGCACCAAGTATGATTCTTGAGGGGTATAAATTATCGTATAAGGCTTTTCCCTCTCTAAGAAATTCAGGAGAGAAGATGATGTTATCGGTACGATGTTTTGATTTCATTTTTTCAGTAAAACCAACAGGCACCGTTGACTTTATAATGATGGTGGCTAGAGGGTTAATTTCCAATGCCTGTGCGATGACATTTTCTACACTTGTAGTATTAAAGTATTGAGTATCAGGATCATAATCGGTTGGAGTTGCAACGACAATAAAATCAGCATGTTCTAATGCTAGAAATGGATCCGTTGTCGCAAAAATGCAATGTTCGCGTTGTGCTAGAAATTGTTCAATTTCATGATCTTGAATTGGAGACATGCTTTTATTTATTAAGTTAACACGATCGGGGTTAGTTTCTAGTGCTGAAACGGTATTGTGTTGAGACAGCAGCAATGCGTTTGCCAAACCTACATAACCTAATCCTACAACGGTAATATGAAAACCCATAATATAACCTTACTATTGATATTTTTTGTCTATTCCCAATACAGCAATATTTGGGCTATTTTTTCAGATTGTGTTAAATGAATTAATTTCCTTATAAATCAACAAGATAAATTTATAATAAAGGACTTCCGTCACCAGTCCCCTTTTTCATTTGCATAATGAAACGCAAATAGCAGCGTGAACTATAAAACCATCGCAGCAATCCAACCAAAAATAAGCAGTGGAATATTAAAGTGAATAAACGTTGGTACAACTGAATCCCATATATGATCATGTTGACCGTCGGCGTTTAACCCTGAAGTTGGACCCAATGTTGAATCTGATGCAGGAGAGCCTGCATCACCCAAAGCACCAGCCGTTCCGACAAGTGCAGCGGTTGCCGTAGCTGAAAAACCCACTTCTAAGCACAGAGGCACAAAAAGAGTGGCAATAATAGGCACTGTAGAAAATGAACTACCAATCCCCATTGTTATTAATAATCCAACAATGAGTATCATCGCTGCTGCGAGTGGCTTATTGTCACCTATAAAGTCAGCACTAGTAGCAACTAAACTAGCCACATCTCCCGTTGCTTTCATTACCGATGCAAACCCTTGAGCAGAAATCATAATAAACCCAATCATTGCCATCATAGCGACACCTTTGCTAAAAACGTCTGAGCTTTGCTCCCACTTTACAATGCCAAATACGCTAAACATCATGACGCCAACAAGGCCCCCGAGTATCATTGAACCACTAATGTTTTGAGCGATTAGTGAGCAAATTACCGCGATACTACCAATGATCATCACCTTCTTTGGGTTCTCTATTGCCGCTAGTACAGGAGTAGAAGGCATACTTTCATTTTTATATATTCGTTTTGCTCTATAGCTGAATAATAATGCAACACATAATCCAACAAGCATACCGACTGCTGGTATCACCATTGCGAAGGGAACTTGTGTGCTAACGATCTCTAAGCCATTATCGGCGAGGTTTTTATGTAAAATTGAGTAGAGATATATACCGCCAAATCCGTAGGGCAATACCATGTAGGAGGTGGCAAGTCCAAATGTTAAAATACACGCGATAGCTCTTCTATCTAACGTTAGTTTATTCAAAATAACGAGTAGGGGGGGGATAAGAATTGGAATAAAAGCAATGTGAACTGGAACCAGGTTTTGTGACGCAATAGCACAACCAAGTATTATGGTCATAATCATAAAACTTAAGGCCCTTGTATGGTTATCTTTTGCACCTTCAACCTTTATTAATAATTTTTGGGCGAGAATTTGTGTTAACCCTGATTTCGAGATAGCAACCGCAAAACCACCGAGCATAGCATAACTCAAAGCAATTTCAGCACCGCCAGATAAGCCGTCGTTAAAGGCGTTGAGTGTGGTAGATAAGTCTAATCCTGCCGATAACCCAGCAACCATCGCGCTAACGGTCATTGCAACAATTACATTAACTCTAACTAAAGACAGTGTAAGCATAAGCAATACACCTATTATTACTGCATTCATAAATCTCTCTTTGTTTTTCTTTTTATTGATTTTATCAGCTTAAGTGCTGATATTCGCTGTGTCTTACTGAATGATTTTCCTTGATAGCGAAAAGAAGAAAAGTCTTGATAAAACTGCTCTAATTCAACTTCCTGTTCAGGGTAACTGTGTTTTAGCGCTTCAATCAGTTGATAGGGGCTCATATTTAGATTTGAATATTTGCTTATTTGACTTAGTCTTTCAAACAATACCACAGCGGTGGGCTTATTTACTTTACTCGGGCGCTGCATATACCAATATACGGCTATCAGAGTGAACGTTACGAAAATGATAGCCACCACACCAGATAACGATCTACCGCTTTTCCCAAACACTTTTTCTAAGAATGAACGCTGTTTACTTTCATCAAAGTTCAATACCCATCTTGTCCATTGATAGTCGTATTCTTCTAATTTAAGCCTTAACCATTGCACACCAGGAATACCTGTAAATGCGACCAAACTGATCCCTAAATTTGCTTGAAACTCCGCTGACAATGATGAGTGCTGAGATAAAGACCCTAGTAGTCGTTCAGGCGAAACCCAGGCAGTTGGGTCTATTGCTTGCCAACCTTGGCCTGGTGTGTAGTATTCTACCCATGCATGCGCATCATATTGGTAAACGCTATAGTAATTATTTTTTACACTATATTCTCCCCCTAAGTAGCCAGAAACAAGACGAGTAGGGATGCCAACACTACGCATCATCATCGCAACAGAAGACGCATAATGCCCACAAAACCCCGCTTTTTGTTCAAACAAAAACTCATCTATGGTATTTTCATTCATCATTGCTGCAGGCGTTAGCGTATAACGATAGTTATTACTTATGAAATACTGTTTCATAAGCTTAATAAACGCAGCTGTTGTGCTTGATTGCGTATCCCACTGTTGAGCCAGCGTTTGTGCACGTTTATTCAGCTGATTGGGAAATTGAGTATTTTTTCTGTACTCCCAGCGAGTAAGTTCAATTAAATTTTGTTGATATGAAAACGCTTGATACTCAAAATTGTTTGACATCGCGTTTGAGCGAAAAAGCGTACCAAACTGGTTACGCGATACGCCACCCGTATAACTGACACTCGTGCCAAGCGAGAACAGCCATGGCAGGTTGCTTGATTCTGCAATCACCCGATATCCAGCACCCGACACATTTACATTGGTTCGTAGTGGAATATTTTGTTGGTTAGATTTCAACCAAGATGCGCCATCATATTTGTCGTGGATAATTGCGCGCCAATAAAAAGGCGAATTGAAACGTTGTTTATCATCAATAATTGCCCTAAAGGCAAGTTCATCCGATTGAGACAACTGTGCGATGTTAAAAGGATTGACGTCTTCAGATAGCCCTGTTTTAGCTAAACTAGGCCCGGGTAATTGCCAAAATGCTGGTAACTTAGGTAAGAAGATAACCAATAGTGCACTGATTGGTAAAATCAGGATAAGCTTCTTAAAGGCATCTTTGCTTGCGTATAAAAGTGGTTGTCTATGTGAAAGGGCTATCATTAACCCCAAGTTTATTCCCAGTGAGCATAGCACTATCAAGGTCATGTATAAGCTTTGTGAGAAAAGAAATAAACAAGGGATTGTAAAAAAATTTAGCGTTGTGATCTGCTGAAATTGCCGTTGACTCTGTGCCTGTATCACTTTCAGTTGGCAAGCTAACACCATTAAAGAGACAAACAGCGATACGGAATTATCTACCCCAATCGAAAGCAATAATATAACCATTCCAATAACGGCCAGCACGTTAAGCGCAGTATTTGATGGAGAGGTCGTTTTGTATTTCCATAGAAAAAGGTGCCAAATGGCTAATGACCCAATGAGTGCAGTAAACGGGATCCCTAATTCAGATATTAATAGCAAACTCATAAAGACGTAGATTACTGTTACGATCATTAGTTTAGTGTTCACTTAAGATCTCCAAGCTAACTTGGCAATGTTGGCGCCCAGACCCACTATCAAGAACCCTATTAGGCAACTTCATTGCGAACGGTTGCTGATTTTCAGTTGCCTGTAACACTAAAAAACACAATTTACTCAATCTTTCTTCGACGGTACCAGTTAACAAATTAAAATCAAACCCAACACTGGCCCTTTGTTCCCCGACATAGTTCTTCACCAGCATTTCTTGATTCTTTGCATAATGACGCCAAGATACTTGATGTAAACTCATTCCCTTTTGATAATTAATAAGCTCTTTAAATTCATCGTTGCTATCTGCAACGAGAAGGTTTTGCTTTGCTCCATTATTTGTTTCAATCGAAGACATATCAGTATTGGCATTTAAAGGCGCAGGATAGACATAGAGCTTCTGCTGAGAAATTAGATAACTCCATACTCGAACAAGGCCAAACGGGTAGTGGCTAAAGACTTTAAACTTCCCAATAAGATGCACGCCACGAGGGAGTTTTAAATTGCTCTTGGTTATGCTCGTTTGCGATAAAAAATCACATATAGTAATTGCACCTGTCTTGATATGATGAATCGAGATATCAAATCGGTTTTTATCCGTTATTAATTCAAACACCGCATCCGTTTTGCCTCCAGCATGATCAGCTTGTGCGTGAATAAGCCTTAAGCCAAGACCTTTGAAGTTTAAATAGCCATATATTAGGGAAACAACGAGTAATATAACCATGATGTAAGACACTGCCAATATCAGGTTATTCTGGTAATTAATGCCAAGTATAAAATTTAATAGCGCAATACTTAAAAAGCCAAAGCCCCCTTTAGAAGGTACAACGTAGATAGAGTCATGCTTAAAAACGATACTTTCGCACTGGTGTTTTTTGCTTAAAATCTTATCAAGTAAATTTTGAAATAAGGGCGGCATTAAACAGGAACCAATACTTGCTCTATAATACTTGATATGACTTTTTCTTGTTCATTACATGAAAGGTTCAATCTGTGTGCTGCAACCGGCCCAAATACAGCTTGCACATCATCAGGGGTTGCATATTCTCGTCCTTGCATTAACGCCCAAGCTTTAGTCGCAGCACCTAAAGCGATACTCGCACGGGGTGAAAGCGGATCTGCAAACAAACCACTCTCTCGCGTAAAGCGCACGAGAGCCAGAATATACTCAACAACAGGCTCCGCCAATTTAACACAAGTAACCTGCAACTGAAGTTGAGTAAGCTGTTCTTCACTGATCACTTGGTGCAATTGTGTATCAATACTGTCTTTAATGCCTAAAATAAGTTTTTTCTCGGCGTCTTCATTTGGGTACCCGAGACTGATCCGCATGAAAAATCGATCTAACTGAGATTCAGGCAGGGGGTGCGTACCCGACTGGTGCAATGGGTTTTGCGTAGCAATCACAAAGAAAGGACTAGGTAATGCATGGCTTTCACCATCAACCGTTACTTGTCGCTCTTCCATTGCTTCTAATAATGCACTTTGAGTTTTTGGGCTTGCTCGGTTAATCTCGTCAGCGAGCATCACTTGGCTAAATATCGGTCCAGGATGAAACGTAAATGAATGCTCGGAAGTATTAAAAATAGCAGAACCTGTAATATCTGCAGGCAATAAATCACTGGTGAATTGGACCCGTTGATAGCTAAGCCCTAATACATTAGCTAATCCGTGTGATAATGTGGTTTTACCCATACCAGGTAAATCTTCAATTAACAAATGGCCTTTACAAAGTAAGCTACACACAGCATGCTTTATTTGTTCGTCTTTACCATAAATTATGTGAGATAACGCACCCAATATTGGGGTGACAAATTGATTCATGTAATTAATTCTAATCGTTTTAAAACAGTGTCTACTTTTTTAGCATTAAACGGCTTAGCAATAAATCCTTTCGCGCCCAGTTCCCAAGTATTTTGAACATTTTCAAGGCTATTGTGACCAGAGCACATAATTACATGCGTGTTAGGGTAGTTATCGTTCACAAATTCTAAAATTCGAGTACCGTCTGTATCCGGTAGTTCGATGTCTAAAAAGACAACGCCGGGCTCTTTACTTGCTAACAGCGGTTTTGCAGAATCAAAATCTTTTGATTCTAAAATTTCTTCGAACCCAAGGTTAGATAAAATCTCACATAGGTACTCTCTAATTTCTTTTACATCATCAACAATTAAAATTGGTTCAAGTGGTTTTACAAATTCCATATAAAGAGACTTCTTTTTTACATCTGCGTTCATACTAATCCATGGATTTATCAAGCTCAATAACTTTTACTATGATTACACTAAATTACATATATCAGTAATGTAGTAACCAATTTAATGTCCGATATTATATTTCTCGATTGAAACCGTAGAATGTTCCCCAAAGTTGAATGTATCGTAATAACTAAGGTGCATTATTAATTAGGTACCGTACCAATTCACTTAATGCAGGATTTTTTATCCGATTAGCTGGATAGACGAGTGAAACTGGTGCTGAAGGTATTTGAAATGACTCTAATATTGGTACTAACTTACCAGTATTTAAGTAACGTCGCACCAAGAAATCAGGCAAAAATGCAATGCCGAGACCATCGGCTGAATAATCTGCTGCGATATTACCGTAGTTAACTTCAATTTGACCCATAACATTAACGTGTTTTTCTAATTCACCTTCATAGTACCGCCATCTTCCGGGTTTACGAATCGAGCTATCAATAACGCAATTATGTTCACTTAATTCCCTTGGGTGTTTTGGCGTACCGTGTTTTGCTAAATAGGCTGGACTTGCGACATATAACACATTTAACTGACTGAATTGGCGTGCCACTAAACGAGAATCAGATAATTCATGAACTCTAACAGCAAGGTCTATACCTTCCTCAACTAAATTCACATAGCGGTTGAGTAGCATAATTGTGACTTTTACCCCTGGGTTTTTTATCATAAACTCACTGACTAAGCGCGTGATCCCCAGCTCTTCGGCATCAGGGGGAGCCGTCATCCGAATATGCCCTGTAATCGCTTTTTGATTAATTTCAGCCTGGTGTTCAAGCATATCCAAACGATTAACTAATTCAGTAAATTCCTCCAGATAATACTCCCCCTCCGCAGTTAGACTCATAGCTCTAGTGGTGCGATATAATAGTTGGCAACCGAAATGTTGTTCTAAGTCAGAAACTTGTCTGCTCACAGCAGAAACAACCACACTTAAATGATCGGCTGCTTTGCTAAAGCTTCCATACTCCACAACTAGTCTAAATGTATTAATGGCGCGAACAATGTCTATTTTTCTTTTCACGTGAACAATGATTTCATTTATAGATTATTTATCCATTCTAAATTAATAGTTAACCTGATTCCAATATCAATCACATACTATAAAAGAGAAAGCTAATGAAAATTCTATTAATTGGTGGTACAGGCCTAATTGGTAAATCGGTAGCCAAATATCTTGAAACCAGTAATGAACTGATAGCAGCAGGGTATACAGATGGCGATGTAAGAGTAGACCTTGGTAGTAAGGTTTCAATTCAGAGTATGTTTAAACATGTTGGCAACGTCGATGCTGTTGTTTGTACCGCAGGTGTTGCAAATTTTGGAGCTTTTGATCAACTACCAGACGACGAATATGAACTTGCACTTAGTAACAAACTGATGGGTCAGGTGAATTTAGTACGATTTGGCCGGAATTATATTAATGTTGGCGGCTCAGTCACGTTGACGTCAGGCATATTATCACGTGAACCCATGCGCGGCAGTGTTGCTGTAAGTATGGTTAATGGCGCATTAGAGAGTTTTGTGAAAGCAGCTGCATTAGAGCTAGAAGAGATACGACTGAATATTGTATCGCCAATTTTTGTTAAAGAAACGATGGCGATGATGGGAATGGATACTGATGCAGGGTTATCGGCAAGTGATACTGCCAAAGCTTACGTGTCAGCAGTAGAGGGTTCAATGCATGGAACTACGTTGAATACTCCTGATTATATTTAGATAACTAAGCTCATAGGAAGAACATAATGAAAAGACTAATTACGATTTTAATCACCCTAATACTCATAATGCCAAATGTATTAGCGAACACTATAGAAACACGATCATTAGATGAGCTATATGCAGAAGCGGTTAAGGAGGGCGGTCAACTGATACTTCGAGCTGGGGGGGATAAGGATGATCAAGCAGATTATTATCTAGATATGTTCAAAAAGCGTTTTCCCAAAATTAAATTGACGCACAGTGTTTGTAACTCCCCCAAAAAATGAAACAGTTCATAAGTAGAATTTTCCATTAACTAAAATAGGAAAATTTACGATGAGAAAAAGCAAGTTCACCGAAACTCACATTGTCAGTATGATCAAAGAAGCTGAGGCGGGTATTCCTGTACCTGAAATTTGCCGTAAACAGGGTATCGGCCAAAGTACATTTTACAAATGGCGCTCAAAGTATGGTGGTATGTGATGTTAAACGCCTCAAAGAGCTTGAAGAAGAAAACCGTAAACTAACGCTTAGCCTAACAGCACTCGATGCTTGAGGATATCATCGCAAAACAAGTAGGGCAGAGCTTGGGTAGAGCATTTAAGAGCTCAATTTAACGTCAGCGTCGCATTTGCTTGTGGAAGTGGCAGGGCTAAGCCGCTCAGTTTTTTATTACAAACATAAACGGCCGTTAGATGATGAAGTTATCGATGCATTACTTGCGCTGGTAGAGCGCCATCAAAGGTGGGGGCTACCTAAACTATTCAAAAGGCTTCGCAATAAGGGTAAGCCTCGGAACAAAAAGCGTGATGAACGCGTTTACAACATGCTAAAACTAAACTTGAGACCTTGGCGCGGTAAACCAAAGCAAATTAGAGTCGATAACGGACTACCTATTTAGTCAACCACTTTTTGAGACGTCATGACTTTTCTTTGCGATATCGATCGCAACTAAGGTTAAATTTTTACTATTATTGGTGATGTCGATCATTAGTTAACTCCACTTATTGTTTACTCACTATAAGTATTAGTGAATGGTCGACACCTTCAAAAATAGATTGTTCAGTGAGCATAACTCAATGTGTACCATGGCCCTGAGTTTACCTCAACTACATTGGACAATAGAAAACAACATCAAGTTGGAATTTATAAAACTAGGTAGCCCTTACCAAAACGGTTTTGTGGAAAGGTTTAACCGAAGTTATCGTGAATAGGGGCTAGATTTATGTTAGATATTTATAATTATGAGCGACCCCGATATGACACCAATTGGTTACCTTGAGGCTGCATAAAATTATATGAAAGATCTGTACTAAATTTACAGGTCGTCTTTGCCATATTGATACACCTTTATTATGAGGTGTTATCATAGCTAATTTATGAGCAATTTGGTTTCTAAGGTTAATTTGGAGGGAATGGGCA
>NZ_JAGJEK010000043.1:0-7636 GCF_018101015.1 Pseudoalteromonas sp. MMG005
GTCTCCTGGAGGTCCGACAAAAGAGTTCAAAAGTATGGTTAAAGCTTTCCATGACAAAGGGATCAAAGTATTCATTGATGTTGTTTACAACCATACTGGAGAGGGAGGTGCATGGAAGCAAGGTGACGCATCAACGTATAACCTATACTCTTGGCGCGGATTAGATAATCCAACGTATTATTCATTAACAGCAGACAGACAACATAATTGGGATAACACGGGTGTTGGAGGGAATTACAACACCTTAAATCCGATTGCTCAGAATTTGATAATAGACTCTTTAGATTATTGGCAATCAGAAATGGGCGTTGATGGTTTTCGCTTTGATTTAGCGTCAGTGTTGGGTAACAGTTGTGAGCATGGCTGTTTTCACTTTGATAAAACGCTGAAAAATAATGCACTTAATCGCATCATTGATGAGTTTACGGAACGACCGGCATTGGGAGGGCAAGGCACCGATTTTATTGCTGAGTCATGGGCTATAGGTGGTAATTCATATCAAGTAGGCGGGTTCCCTAAAGGGTGGTCGGAATGGAATGGAAAATATAGAGACACCATTCGCAAAGACCAAAACCAAATGGGGCAAGAGTCAGTCAGTTTAGGACAGTTGGCGAACTTCTTTACAGGCTCTGCGAATTTGTACCAAGATGATGGTAGAGCCCCCTGGAATTCCGTTAATTTTATTGTGGCCCATGATGGTTTCACGCTAAAAGATTTATATTCTTGCAATGAAAAAAACAATCAGCACCTTTGGCCTTTAGGGCCATCTGATGGCGGTGAAAATAGCAATCATAGCTGGGCACAAGGGTGGCATAATCAAGCGCAAGAACAGCGTAAAGCGGCGCGAAATGGTTTTGCACTATTAATGCTCAGCGCTGGTACACCGATGATGACGGGGGGAGATGAGTATTTAAGATCGTTAAAGTGTAATAATAACCCATATAACTTAGATTCATCAGCAAACTGGTTGAGTTATCGTTGGAGTACGCAACAGCATCACTTTAATGCCTTTGCAAAAGGGATGATTGCATTTCGAAAAGCGCATCCTGCTTTACGTCCAGTTCACTTCTATTCAGATAAAGATAACAATGCGAATGTAATGGAGCAATTACGATGGTTTAAAAGTGATGGTTCAGTTGCAGATACTGGTTACTTTAATGATGCAAATAATCATGCAATTGCCTATCGAATTGATAGCAGCGAGTTTTCTGAGTCAACAGCGGCAATCTACATTGCATACAATGGGTGGTCAGATCAGGTTGAATTTACACTTCCTTGGCCTGGACAAGGCAAGAGTTGGTACCGAGTCACGGATACCGCGAACTGGAATGAAGGGGCTAATTCGGTTAAGTCCCCAGGCAATGAAGAGTATATTGGCGGCGAGTATACTCAATATGGGTTAGCAGGTCGTGCAGTATTAGTGTTGATAGCAAAGTAGTGAGGTGTAGGGCGGGCTTTTTATTTAGCCCGCTTCATAAAGTGTTAATTAAACAAAGGCATGGCGTTTTTTTTGTGCTCAAAAATCACGGCGCTTTTAAGCAAACCAAACTCTTGTAAGTATTGAGCAATGCTCGTAAAACTAGCTGTTTGTATTATTTTGTCGTGATCTTTAGTGGTAACTCCGTCGGCAAACCAATTTCCCAATGCTAATTTGATACGACTGACCTTCACTGGGGTTGCTTGAAAGTATGCTTTAGCATTCGCTTTTAAGCGCGCCATGTTATCTGTTTGATATAGCGCTGCATTAATGACATTTAGTGTATGTTCAGTACAGTTTTGATATGCGTTATTAAATGGATTAGCAATCAAAGAGTAATGAGGGTTATGAAGCGACTTATTTACCCCAGATTGAATGGCTGCTATTAGTCGGGTTTGCAATTCAATGGTTGGGATAGCAATACCGGCTGTTAATGAATCAGCTCCCCAAAAAAAATCAACTGGGTAATCCGTAACTAATAAACTTTTGTTTGCATCTGTTTGTTCTTGATAGAGGTTGTGTATTGCATAACCTTTAACGCTTTCTCCGCTGTCTAACTGTATTTGTGAATAAACTGCAATTGCGGTATGAGTAAATTGAAAGCCTGCTGGTAACTTATTTTTTGGCTGTCCACGCCGAGCTATAATGAATGAGTGAGCACCATTTTTTGCCGCGTATTTTTCAACATCTTTTGCAAACAAAGCGATGGTGTTAGCATCAAAGCGAGTGTGCTTGGTTTGCGTGCTGCCTGCATATGTTGAACCGTGATAGAGAAGTATTAAGAATGTTATAGCAAGTCGTGTAGTCATATTACCGCCTTTTATTTTAGTCGCTCGATTTAGTTTTGATTTTTAATCGCTTCATTCGGTGCTCTATCAACCGTAATGGTAATTTCAGTTATTTCTAAAGGTGTATCTTGAGGCGCGTGAGAATGGCGATGAGTGCCACTTGCAGCGTCAATGAGTTTAGTACCGACTGCATGTGACGCTGAAGCTGTGCTGCCAGCAATGAGCAATGGCACAGCAACGATGCCACTGGCAACCTGTCCTGCTGATACAGTGCTATGACCCAATGCTAATGCAGCATGTTTGCTTGCTGTACTGGCATGTTCAGAGGCAGACTCCGCAGCGCAAACAAATGAGGATAGGATACATAATGTGCTGACTAAAAGAGTTGATGTTTTCATAGTAGCTTCCCTGTGATTAAGTTGCACCTAACTTAAATGATAGTATTCATTAGGTAAACCATATTGCTTGATGTATTAGAATAAACGACTTAAAGTATTGTAATAATATTCTTTTATGATTTAGGGTGACTGATGAGTCAAATTTCGTTGGTGAGCGACACATTAAAAATGCTGTTGAAACAGCGTAAGATGACCTACAAAGATATTGCAGGTGAGTTAGATATGAGTGAAGCGAATATTAAACGCATTTTTGCAAACCAGAGCTTTACGTTGCAACGCTTAGAACAGATTTGTAATCTATTGCAGATCAGCTTATCCGATTTATTTTCTATTACTCAGAAGCAGCAAAGTCAGTTAACTGAGCTGACATTTGAACAAGAACAAGAATTAATCGATAACCCAAAATTGTTATTGGTTGCGGTATGTGTAAGAGATGCGTGGGATTTTCAAGAGATCATAGCGCATTATGAAATTGATAAATTTGAATTGATCCAACTTTTCGCGCGTTTAGATAAAATAAAGTTAATACAGCTACTCCCTAACAATCACTATAAGCTATTGATAGCCCAAGATTTTAGATGGTTAAAAAATGGTCCGTTAGAGCAGTTTATGGAACAAGAAGTATTACATCGTTTTATGGCGAGTAAGTTTGATGAGCCGAATAGTTTTAGGTTTTATTTGCGTGGTCGATATTCACAATCCTCGATTGAAGTTATTCAACGCAAACTTAATCAATTAACTAAAGAGTCGGCTATTTTGAACCAAGAAGATGCCAGTTTACCATTATCAACAAGGGAACATATGGGATTATTATTTGCTATGCGTCCTTGGGAACCTTCATTGTTTGAACAATTCAGAAGAAAGAAGGATATATAATATGAATAATACGCTATTTTTTGGGTTCGCTTTACTGTTGTTGAGTTCAGGCGAGTCGCACGCCCAAGCCCATATTGTGGATTGCGTGTCACTTAATATCAATATGAAGCATATTGAGTCACTGGCTGATTCTGGGCAGTATAGGCAAACATTAGAGCCTGAAAAAAAGCCGTTTTTTGATTTTTCTAAGCAAGGGCCATTTTCAGATTATGTAGAGTATGAACGTAATAGAATTCTTGCTGAAAATCCTAAAGGTCGCTTGCCTTGCCCGATAGCAACATCGGTTAGCACACATTTGTATGGCGACAAGTCGCTACAGGTGGTGGACTTAATTTCGCCTTTTCAGCTCAATGCACCGAAAAATAAGTCAGAGCCAACGCATAGGGGGGTCTTGTTGATACATGGTTTAACCGATTCACCTTATTTGTTTCATGATTTAGCTGAACAGTTTTTTCAGCAAGGGATCACTGTGCGTACATTGTTACTGCCAGGACACGGTACCGCACCTTCTGCATTGGTGGATGTGTCACAGCAGCAATGGCGTATTGCAACACGCTATGCCGTTGCAGCGATGTTAGAAGATTTTGACACTGTGTATTTGGGGGGATTCTCTACCGGCGGTGCATTACTCATCGATTATCTTAACCAGCACGACTTGACTGTGGCCGAAGAAGCGAAAATTAAGGGGTTGATGTTGTGGTCGCCTGCCAGTCGTGCAAAATCGAGTATGGCGTGGGCGGCGCAATATATGGCATGGTTTAAAGACTATATGGAAAGCAGCGGCGATATTGACTTTGCAAAGTATGAGTCTTTTCCATTTAACGCAGCTGCGCAAGTGCGTAATTTAATGCAGCGCATTCAGCCCGAAAAACTTGCTTATGTGCCAGATATACCGCTATTTTTGGTTGCTGCGCAGGCTGATCAGACTATCGATACGCAAAGCACATTGTCATTGTTGACGCATTGGCATCTCAGTGGTGCACGTAAAAGCAAAGAGCAAGATACGCTGATATACTATGGTGAAAACGCTTGGCTTAAATCATTACCCAGAAGTATAACAGTGTATAACCCCACAGAATGTCGAGGTGACGATTATTGTGGTTCTATAAAAGGTATATCCCACACCGCAACGACCAACGCACCAACCAATCCACATTATGGCTGGGGTGGAACATATCGTAGCTGTGAGCATTTAATGGGGACTGATAACTACAGAGTCTGTAAACAAACAGACACGCCAATATTGGGTGAAACTACGGTGGAAACACTGCATGACACCCCCCAGTTACAGCGACTGACCTTTAACCCTTACTTTGAACAAATGACTGACGCGCTAACACAGTTTATTAAAACCACGCAATGAAGGTATTACATTAATATACTTAAAGTCGAAAAATATTGACCTTTCTTTAAAGAGGTTTACTTATATGCTGATGTTATCAATACTGACTCTATCGTTTTACAGGGCGTACAATTTAATAACGGAGTAAGTGATGATTATAAGTAAACCAACCAAAGCATTTAGATTGGCATCAATTTTTGCATTATTAGCGGGTGTATTTGGATTCTTAATTGGCCTGATGAATGCCCAAATGCAATTGAACGAAAAAGGCTATTATTTTGCAATTTTGTTATTTGGGCTATTTTCATTTGTGTCCTTACAAAAAACGGTGCGAGATAAACTTGAGGGGCAGACTATTTCTAAGCCCTACCTTTTAATGTGTTGGGTAGCTGTGGGCGCAGCAATTGCTATGCTGGGCATCGGGCTATATCACGCAGAACTATTATTGAGTGAAAAAGGGTTCTATGCCATGGCGTTTCTATTGAGTGGTTTTTCAGCAATTACTGTACAAAAAAATGTTCGAGATACGATGGTACTGGAAGACTCCCAAGCACCGAGCGTGCTGGTGGAAGAGGCTAAGTAAGGCCATGGTAGAACGATACTTACCTCCTAAGTATCGTTCTGAGTAAGTTGAAGCGTTGTTGTATCAAACGTTTAATCGTAGGTTTGATTTTTATTAGTACGGCGCCATGCAGAAGGGGTTTGCTGATACTGCTTTTTGAACTGTCTTATAAAGTGTGTCACATCTCGCCAACCAGCTTGATAGCCAATAATTTCTACCTTCTCATCGGTATTTAGCAACAACTCCACTGCCATTTTTAACCGATATTTTAAGATCCACTGACCTACTGAGTACCCCGTAGCTTGCTTCATTTTACTCGCAAGATGGGCCGAGTTGATATGCAGAGCATGCGCAACGTCTTTTAATGAGATCCCTTCACAGCTATGTGCTTGTATGTAGCGCATCGCTTTATCAATTTTTGTGTGGCCATTGATTTCAATTGCGGTTAATTCAGATGCTTTGTTGGCTTCATTGAGCATGAGATAAATTAAGCTCTCTAATACTTTATGCGATTTGCCTGTGGCGAGCTCCGTTTGGATTTCCAAAAATAGTGAAGTGACATAACTCACCCGCTCTTCAGCAAGTTTGCAAATAGGCAACGCGCCATTCCTTATAGCTGTAAATGATCGCATAAACTCATTTTTTTCATCTAACTGGAAAAAGCGGCCAGAGAAACTTAGCCAGTGCACTTGCATGTTTTTTCCTTCTAGTAGCGCGTGCGGCATACCCGCAGGCACGAGCGTCAGCATACCAGGGGTAATGTTGACGCACTGCTTGCCCTTAAGTTTGACATAACCTGCGACCATGAGAGTGACGATATAATCTTCATGGGCATGATGTTCATCATGACTTAACTCTGATATATCAGAGAAGCCAGAATCTATGTGTATGTATGAGGTCAAAATCAAAAACCAAAAATAAGCCGATTTAAACCAAAGTTTAGCACTATATCGAAAAGGAGAACTAAGCGAAACTTCAGTTACACAAAATGAATTGAGGTTTATCAGATGAGTCACTGGAATAATGAACACGCGTTATCTTATGATGAAAAATGGGGGGAGCTTGCATTTCATACAGAAATACCTACCTTAGCTGGGGTGGCTGACAACTTTCACATTGCTGAAATTGGGTGTGGTGGTGGGTACCTAAGTATGTGTTTAGCACAAAGCGCAGAGGGGGTTCAGGTGCTGTCACTTGATCCAACCGATACGATGATTAAACGGGCAAAAAACAGACAAAAAAAATCTGATTTATGTTTTCCACAACTTCAATTTATTAAAGCAGGTGCTGAAGAGTTGCAGGTAAACACAGGCTCTTTAGATTTGGTTATTGCGGCATTTTCGATACATCATTGGCAAAATGCTGAGTTGGCGTTGTCATTAATTTTTCAAGGACTAAAACGAGGCGGTCGAATTTGGTTATGTGAGGATGTTAATGCGCCTAGTTCGGGGGATTTGATGGTTGACGTAAATTTGAAGACTTTTTCTGGGGTTAAAGAACGGCTGCAAAGTGTCGGCTTTGAGAGTATTGTGAAAAATGTCCATGTATCAAGTGAAGGGGAGTTTTTGATCATTGAAGCACTCAAACGTACAGACAAATAGGTGGCGCAATGTAAAGTCATAATAGTGCTTTATCGAACCCAAATTTTGGGGTGACACCAATTTAGTGTTTTTTGTTAGGTTAATTCATTATTTGGCTCATGCGAAATTAGCGATGTAGGGTGCGAGAAAAATCACTGTATTAAACGACATAGAAGATAGAGCTTTGTAATAAATACGTTCTAAGTGATTATGTTTACTATAAATATTATTAGCTTACATGAATCTCTGCTTGATATACTTATTTTAACTTTTTACTCCAAGTATCACGTCGTTTAACGGGGGAAATTTAGTAATAACGAGATGCTGGTTTAATCTATATGTGTGACAGTTATGTAACAAGTTAGTGTAAGTAATATTAAGGCGCAAGGTGTTTGACCCTGTCTGCTTTTATTGATAATGTTTGGTTTTAATTGTGTAAACAAGGAAAGCAAGATGAAAAATAATATTGCATTAAAAGTAAAAAAATTAACTGCTAAAGAGCTAAAAAATGTTGTTGGTGGCGATGCAAGAGATGTTCAATACCGTATTGCTGGCGCAGACGGTCAGGAAGGCATGGCTTTTCATTAAGCTAAAATAACGAATAAGAGGTTTG
>NZ_JAGJEK010000044.1:0-6392 GCF_018101015.1 Pseudoalteromonas sp. MMG005
CATAAAATTATGCTTAATTAATTTGCGGGTAACTGTTGAGAGCCAAAAAGTCATAACACGAGTTGTTTATGGATCCTGACCTTCGTCAGGAAGACGCAGGTAACTGTTGAGAGCCAGAAAGTCATAACACGAGTTGTTTATGGATCCTGACCTTCGTCAGGAAGACGCAGGTAACTGTTGAGAGCCAGAAAGTCATGACACGAGTTGTTTATGGATCCTGACTTTCGTCAGGAGGACAGCAATGGTGCAGTGTTATTGAAGATAGTTCCTGATCTCTATCACATAAAAAATATTAAACTAGCCACAAGCCGGCATTACCTTTTTACCATTCGCTTTAAATTCTACAATTAGTTTGGATAGAAAACTCAAACATAAATAGCAACGATATAAATACCTCACCCAACATGTGCCATAAATATTCGAGATCTTATTGTTGACCTGTCTACTACTTTATAGTTTAGAGTTCTTAGCTATCAATAGGAAAAAGGGTCATCATTGTGTATAAAATTTCTGAACTTGCAGAGAAAGTTGGCTTATCAAGAACGGCACTACTTTACTATGAAAAGTTACAGCTTATCGCTGGACTGAGACTTGAAAATGGTTATCGAGTATACAACGAACGGGATCTACAACGCATCCATTTGATTCAACAGCTTCAATTAGGCGGCTTGACCCTGAAAGAGTGCAAAGTGTGTCTTGAATCGAAAATTGACAAAGCGCTTGTTAAGCAGCGCTTAAAAGAACTGGATGAGGAGATAAAGCAAAAGCAACAATCAAGAATTTTACTTGCAGCTATTGCCGGAGAGGGTGATCTAAAATCATGGCATGAGAGCTTAGATAAGCTCGCTCCAGATGCCCATCTAGATTGGTTAAGAACGCAAGGTTTTAGTGACAAAGAAGCTTTGCAATTGAAATGGTTATCAAAAGACATGAATGATCACGATATTTATATGCAAGATTTTATGAAAGTTTTTCAAACATTAGAACGTTGGGGACCAGGCAGTGAAGATGACACTAAACATGCGCTATCATTAATTCCAACCGCGCCCAGTAGCATCTTAGAAATTGGCTGTGGTAAAGGGTTAGCAACTAATGTATTGGCAAAGTGTAGCCAAGCACAAATTACTGCGATAGATAATGAGCAACTCGCGCTCGATCAACTAGCTAAAAGGTTTGAGGAAAAAGGGTTAGCAGCTCGGTTAGAAGTATGTTGTACAAATATGGCTGAACTACCTTACTCCAATGAGAGTTATGATCTTATTTGGTCTGAAGGTAGTGCTTATATCATAGGTATAGAGAAAGCACTCATGTTATGGAAGCCTATCCTTAAAAAGCAAGGCTATTTAATGATGAGTGATTTGGTATGGAAAACAAATTCACCAAGTGAACAGGCTATTGAATTTTGGCGTCATGAATACCCTGATATACAAACTGTTCAAACAAGAATTAAACAAATCGAAAAGACTGGTTATCAAGTTATAGCTAATTTCTCTCAAAGCAAAAGTGCATGGTTAAATTATTATAATCCTTTACGCGAACGCTTAAATGAACTTGAGTCTGAAATGGTTAACTCTACAGCATTTAAGAATATGAAAAATGAAGTCAGCATTTGTACGGAATTTGCTGATGAGTTTGGATATCACATGTTCATTTTAGCAAAGGTATAGCTACGTTAGGCCAAATCTAACTTAATGATTTTAAATTAAGCTATTTTTGGACCACAAGAAAAAAGTAAAGAAAAATATGAAACATTTAATTCTGATAATACTAATCGCTATGTCAATTAATAGCGTAAATGCTAGCGAGCAAAACCCGATGGTGAGGTTTGGAATCGCCATATCAAATGACAAAGAGCAAATTGCATATAGTGTTAATGGTCGTGGTAAAACATCACTTATATTTATTCACGGTTGGAGTTTAGATAGCAGGCTGTGGCGGAATCAAACTTTATACCTTTCAGAAAAATATCAAGTTATCGCTATAGATTTAGCGGGTCATGGTAACTCATCATACAACCGAGAAGATTACACCATGGTTTCTTTTGCTAATGATATTAAAGCTGTTATTAAGAAAGAGGGCATAAACTCGGCAATATTAATTGGACACTCTATGGGTGGGAGCGTAATCGCTGAAGCGGCAAAGTTAATGCCGAACAAAGTGGTTGGTATTATTGGTGTTGATACTTCACAAAATGTCGCATTAAAACTCACGCACGAAGAGCTTAACCTAATGGCTAACCCATTTGAAGATAACTTTCAAAATGCAATGAAAGCATTTGTAAAAGACGCATTTCCGAAAAATGTAGAAGAAGATATGCTTTATTGGGTGAGCGAAGATATGGCTTCTGCACCTAAAGAGATAGCCATTAATCAGTTTCGCAATTATTTAGGTCAATACATCAGTGGTGAATCGTATCGTGTGTATAAAGATATCAACGTACCTGTTGTACTCCTAAACGCTAAGTTATGGCCGACTTCCTCAGCAGAAAATAAAAAGCATATCAAAAATTACACGCTTTATTTCATAGAGGAAACGGGTCATTTTCCTATGTTAGAAAAACCTAATGAATTTAATAAGCTCCTATTAAAGGCTATCAAATCCGTAACGTAGCGACTCAAGAAATTGACACCTTTGTGAGTATTCGCGCCTGATGTGAATAGCCAATCATTTTTTATGCTCTACTTTCAATACCTAGGCATATCACATAAAGATGTTTATTAATTTGGTTTGAAAAATGCATAGTGATTTAAAATTCACTTCAGTATGCAAACCACCATGAATAACAGCGAAAATACAGTGTATGTGTTAAGCGGATACGCGCAATGTTCGACCACAAAAAACGACAAGTACACACTCGGTAATAAACATTCTATCGGCCTATTAACAACCGATGAAAATTATCAAGGTAACATCAAACAGCTTAAAACTTTTATTAAAGATTTAGGGTGGGAGTCCATTACGTTTTGCATGGTTGAAAAGGTCGACGATATAAACACCTTATCAAATGACGTTTTAATCTCTAGTTTTATTCGCGCCAAGGAAAACGGTCAATCTTTAGTGGTGAATGACCAACCTATCACGGTACATTAAACAGCATGAGCTTATAAAACAGACAGTAAGCCCGTTTGTTTTAAAAACTCAATCCGCGTAGTTTCGTACCAGCCAATGGGGCCAATGTTGCTGATAACCATACAACCTGCTGACTTTCTTCCACTTTCTCGAGGTGCTAGTAAAGCACGTATGCTAGCTAGTACTTCAACTTACTGAGATCAACAGCATCATTATTTAAGAAGGGACCAACGACGCTGATCCCTTTGATTCTGACTCTTTAATTTGCGGTGCAATTTTATTTCAGGATAAGATTCGCTAACCCTGAGTTAAACGTTAAAAACCTAACGTAAACGCGGGTATACCTCTGGGATCACGACTTCATTTAGCGCTATCATTTGATAGTAAGCCGCTATTTCCTCTTCAGTAAAATCCCCTAACTGTATTTCGACATACATCTCATAACCATGCGACTTTTGCGCGCTTGGCACCGCCCCCAATTGATAGATATAATCTAAATAGTGAATTGGGTCTACATCAGATCCCAATAATGCGTCTTCTAGAATGACTGGGGTAATATCTGCTTCAATTAACTTATAGACCGCATCATACAAACCTAACTGAGAAACCACGCCTGAGATAACTGCTTGCGTCTTGCCAGCAGCTTTAATATCTGCAATCACAGGATCAATCGTTTTATAGCTCACAACATTGGTATTTTTTCGATATTTAGATGTGTAAGCCTTCCCTTTTTTATTCACATGAAAACTCGGCATATAGCTAAATAAAAACTCTTGTTCTAACCCTAAAAATGTAAACCTAGGCGCTGTTGCTGGTTTATTATCATGCTCAGCCTTAGCCAAACTTGTGTCATCCATATTAAAATTGATCATCGCCATTTTATGGCGGTCGCCTTGATAAAGCTCATCTCGCGTGCCAACGGCATAGCGCGGGCTAAAAATCAATTTGTCTTTGGCTGCCATCGATTCAATAATTTCACTGGCCTTTGCCAACTTAACGCCTGCTTGCTGTAAACGTTTGAAAGTGGGTCGCTCATAAATTTCAGTAGAAAACGTCGCGTCACTCGCCAAATATACATCAAAGCCCATTTTCTTGAGCCCTAAAACGGTTTGCATAACGCATACATCGGTTTCTGCCCCCGCGACAATCACTCGAGAAACCCCAGCATCAGACCACGCCTTCATTGCTGCATGTATGTCAGCTTCTAATGTTGAATTAAATGTTTGCTTAAAGTAGCTTTGGGTATTTTCATCAAGTGCTTGCTCAATACGCGTTATGTAAGGCGTATAATCTAAACCCAAATCGGTTTCGAACGCTTCATAAGTAATGGTTGTTGGCATATTTAATTCATTGGCTTTTTGCGCCAATTGTGCAATACGATCAATGCTAGAATGCAATTGAGGATCGACATTTTGTGCGGGTATTTCATATTGCGGATAGAAGACCTTAACCCAAAAGTCGTCACTATCCATGACATATCCTTGCTGAGCATCAATAATGAGCAACCCCGTATTTTCCGCACTCAAATGAACCTGTTCACTCTTTTTCGTTTCTGACGCAAATTGTAACCTGTCATCAATGTTACACGCAGACAATCCAAACGCCAATGACAACACTAATAGAGACTTTTTCATAAATCACCTGTTTAATTATCCTTATTTCAAAGTAAATACATGACCAAACCCCAAACAATTAACGATAGTCAAACGTTTGGTTAACAAAGTCAAGCGAGGATAGTTCAAGCAGTTTTTGTCTGTAATTGACCATAAAAGAATGTAATTAAAAGAGGGTAATCAGGGGCAGGTCTTACCTCGTGCAATTGCCCTATGGGTCACTTGGCGTTCACGCTCCAAGACATAACAATAATACAGCGCCCATCCTTTGAACGATGGTGAAACACTAGACTTTATAGTCGTGGTCTTCTCTACCTGTATGGATAAAAAATCACTCACTTCGATTGCGTCCTTACCCCGTAACTGCAATTTTTTTTTGTTGTGTTTCGGTGGCTTTGATAATGTGCCAATTTTTTGAAAGCTTAATGTATATTTCTTTTCCCTTCGTATTAATAACAAGTTCATAGTAAACTTGAGTGGATGCAAACTTCCCTTCACCTTCCATAAATATGTGTAGCCTAGCCCTAACTCCTTTAATTTTAGATTCAAATTCAATGCGTCTTAAATTTAAATCTCGCCCATAAGCTAAATAAATGGGTTTTAGAGTGAAATTCTCAGAATCTATTTTACCGCTGTTTATTGCTATGTTAAATATTTCATTGCCTGTATAGGGGACTGTCCGACTTAAGTCTCCGAAAATACCTTTCGTGCCGTTTGCATATTCTGCATCTACTTGCTTGTCTAGTTCGGCATTTTGGATGATGGCTTGTAATGTACTTCGTTGTATGTCATTCAGGTTCAGCGTTTCTAAAGTATTTTTTTTAAAATATAAATTAAATTGAGGTTCTAAATCCTGTGCTTTAGACTGCGCACAAAGTGTACAGAGTAAAAGTAAGAGGAGTGAAATAGATTTCATACGAGTTATTTCCTTATAGTAAAATTAACCACCTTATAAATATTAACTTTAGTTTTCTAAATTGTAATTTTATAAAGCTTTGCTGTTTTAACTCTATTTTGGTTTCAACCTAATACTTACATATAAGGTGGATAATCAAGGGCAGGTCTTACCTCGTGCTATCGCCCGATGAGCCATTTGATGTTCACGCTCCAAGACATAACAATAATACAGCGCCCATCCAACTGAACTTTTAGCCCCGTCAGTTGCGATTGTTGTCCAACGTGTACTGCTTCAGTATGGTTAGCATATTGCTTGGAATGGCGGCTTTTTGCCCTGTGTTCATATTAAACATCACCACACTCGCATACCCGGTTGTGCATATTGCTTGCTGTAATTCACTAAACGCCTCGTAGCGCATAGTAAAGCGGTCTGCTTTGATGTCAGTAATATATGAACCAATATGCAGCGTATCAGGAAAAGTAACCGGCCGTTTGTATTGCGCGTAAGTATCACGCAGAACTGGGCTATGGCTGGGTTCTGACAATATAGACAGTAAGCCTGTTTGTTTTAAAAAATCAATTCGCGCGGTTTCAAAATAACGAAAATACGACACATTATTCACATGCCCTAACGCATCCATTTCTCCCCACACCACATTCACTTTTGTATTAATTGCAAACTTTTCGAAAAACTCGTGCATGACGCTGCCTCAAAATTATGATTATTTATTTTGAGAGTAACAACTCATCGTACCAGCAACAAGGGTAATGTGATCCCTAAATGAAAAAAGCATCAAAGGGGTCAGAGTGGAT
>NZ_JAGJEK010000045.1:0-5081 GCF_018101015.1 Pseudoalteromonas sp. MMG005
CTTAAAGCAGCATCAGGCTGCTGAGGGGCTAGTGACGTTTGAGGGACCGAGAAATACATCTGAACAAAATTTGCTGAAAATATGGCAACGACTACTCGCAAATGATGATATTGGTGTGCACGATCATTTCTTTACGGTGGGTGGTGATTCGATTCTGGCAATTCAGCTGGTTGCTAAAGCGCGCGAGTGTGGATTGCATCTTACGCTTAAGCAAATAATGGAAGCGCCTTCGGTGGCAGAGCAAGCGCTACTTGCTCAGTCGCACACTCAGATAAGTGCTGAACAAGCCCCTTTGACTGGGGAATTTACCTTACTCCCAATCCAAAAACGCTTTTTACAGCAAAGCATTGAGCCTGCCTTACATCATTACAATCAGTCAATTATGCTTAATGTCCCACTTGAGTTGTCGAAAATGTTTTTACATGGGGCGATGTATTGCTTACTTAATAGGCATGATGCTTTAAGGTTGAGGTTTATTGCCAATAACGATGATTGGCATGGCCAGTTTGTGGCAATAGAGCAGTTACAACTAACGCGATGTGTTGAGGTTGTTACGCTTGAAAGTTGGTCAAAGGCAGCGGTTACTGACATATCAGCCCATGCACAAACTAACTTTGATATCTCCGCTGGTCATTTATTTAAGGCCACTTTAATAACGAGCGACACAGAAGCGCGCTTGCTATTGGTTGCTCACCACCTTGTTATCGATGGTGTCTCTTGGCGTGTTATTGTTCAAGATTTACAACGTTTATGGCGACAACAACAAAATAACGCGCGTTTACAATTACCGCAAAAAACGTCATCAATACAACAATGGAGTTCAAAACTAATAGCGCATAGCGATAATTTTTTAGCAAAAGAAGGTACTTTTTGGCAGCAACAAATGGCATTAGGTAGTGAGTTATTACCATTTTCGAAACGTAACATGCAACCAAGTTTACGTACCCAAAGTAAGACACTAGGACTTACTTTATCAGATGAAGTAACTGGGAAATTGATTGGCTCAGCCAATAAAGCGTATCACACGGGTGTAGATGATTTGTTGCTAAGTGGTTTGGCGATAGCTTTATATGAGACCTTTGCAATCGAACGTATTGCAGTAGCGCTTGAAAGTCACGGACGAGTCCCTATTTTTCCTGAGTTAGACTTAAGCGAAACGGTGGGATGGTTTACGTCAATGTACCCATTACTGTTGAACGCCGAAAAATCGGATATTGCTGGCACCATTATTTCTACGAAAGAGCGTAGACGGTCAATTAGAGATCATGGAATTGGGTTTGGGGTAATCGAAAATCTCAAAAATGCAAACGATCTAGGTTTATTGCAACAGTTTGAACCGCAAATACTATTTAACTACTTAGGGCAAATAGAAGCTTCTGCGGCGCATGCACAAGATGGATTTTCACTTGCAGATGAGCATATGGGATCAAACCTTCATGCTGAGACTTTGCGAGATTTTGCCATTGCGATAAATGGTCAAGTCAGTGACGGTAACTTGCGGTTTGTGATTGATTATAGTGATGAGCAGTTTCACTCGGAAACGATGCTGCGATTCAAGGAGTGCTTCATTAGAGCGTTGCAATCCATTGCCGACCATTGTGAAGGGTCTATACCTAAACTCACCACTTCAGATGTACCGTTTGTTGCCTTTAAACAACCTCAATTAGATAAATGGCAACACCGTTTTGGGATATTGAGTGGAGTTTACCCTGCAACACCGCTACAGCATGGTATCTATTTTCAAAGTCAAATGGATGAGCAGGCCTACCTCACGCAAGTTGTGACAGAGATCCGCGGGGGTTTAGACGTTCAACGAATGTCGTACGCTTGGCAACAGGTAACACAAAGGTATGACATGCTGCGTAGCTGTTTTGCGATTGAGCAAAATGGACTTTATCGTTTTGTACTGGCAAATCCAGTAGAAATGCCAATACGGTATTTAGATTGGCGTGAATTAAACGCAGAACAACAGTGTAGCGCTTTGCAAAAAATACGACAGGAGGACCGTGAACAAGCAATGGCGTTGAACTCAGCTCCATTGCATAGAGTAACCATTGTACGCTACCAATTACAGCGCTATGCACTTATGTGGACCCATCATCATATTATTTTAGATGGTTGGTGTATTCCAATAGTGTATCGAGAGTTATTACGCACGTATTTTGGTGATACGAACAATCATAAAGAGCCGCTACCAGCCCCTGTTTCACTAGATGGTTATTATGACTGGTTGCAAAGAAAAGATAGGCAATCAGCCTTGAATTATTGGCGTGAATACTTGAGCGACTTTAATGGTCCAACGTCACTGCTAAACCACCAAACTTCATCTGAAGAAAAGGGCTATACAGAACTAAGCTGGCAATTAGATGAGCACACTAGTCAGCAATTAAGTCTGTTGGCGAATGAAGCGAAAGTAACACTAAATAGCGTGATCCAATGGGTTTGGGGTTATTTGTTACAGCGTTATAGCGGCAATCAAAAAGTGTTATTTGGCACTGTGATATCAGGCCGTCCTGCCGAAGTTAATAATATTGAGAAAATGGTGGGATTATTTATTAACACGATTCCAGTTAAAGTAGACTTTACTGGTGACCTCTCTTTACTTTCTCAGCTTAAACGTCTCCATGATAATCAACTTAATGGTCAAGAGAATGGCTTTTTAACATTACCTGAGATTCAACAGGAAACGGCCATACCTGCTGGTGTGGATATGTTTGATAGTCTTGTTGTATTTGAGAACTATCCAAGTGATATTGCGACTGAACGCTCAAAAAGCGATGCTGAAATAGTGATTGAAAATAGTGAAACTGCTGAATCTAGTGCAGTGCCGCTAACGCTTATAGTGAGTAACGGGCACAACGTGCATCTGACACTAGGTTATCGCAGAGAGTGTTTCCAAGCCTCGGAAGCGGAACAACTGAAGCACCATATTGATGCTATTTTTAGCCAAGTGGCGAAGAGAAAAGAATTAGGAAACATCAACTTAATTACTCATGATGAGGCAGCATTATTAGCAAAGCAGCATGACACTCAGTACGCATATGATTTGTCATTACTGCCACATCAATATGTGGCGAAATTTGCGCAAAGCAGGCCACAAAGTCCAGCAATATTCGATGGTAAGCAAGTGCTTACGTATCGAGAGCTAGATGAAGCAGCTAATCGTCTTGCTAGGTTATTGCAAGAGCAAGGGGTCACAGTAGAAAGTTTTGTGGCCTTATACCTTGAGCGCCATAGTAGTATGGCCATTGCAATTCTAGCTGTGTTCAAAGCTGGGGGGGCTTATGTGCCTATTGACCCTAGTATGCCAGATAATCGTAATATCGGGGTTTTGGATCAACTGGGAGATGTGTGTGTTTTAACGCAGAATCATTTGAAAGATCATACGTGTTTACGTACACGTCAGATCATTGTATTAGACACTGAGCAAAGCCAAGAAAAACTTGGTCAGTACCCATGCACGACATTTGAATTGCAAGGGTTAAGCCAGAAAAACTTGGCCTATATGATTTTTACATCTGGCACCACAGGTAAACCAAAAGGGGTGATGGTAGAACACCAAGCTTTGTTAAACCGAGTGCTATGGATGCAGAAACAGTATGGCATGACTAAGCATGACAAAGTACTGCAAAAGACTCCTTATAGTTTTGATGTATCGGTGTGGGAGTTTATTTGGCCGTGGCTTGTAGGTGCAAGTATCGTAATGGCCAGACCTGGAGGGCATAAGGAACCTAAATATTTAGCTGCCTTGATTCAGGATAAGGGGGTGACACACTGTCACTTCGTTCCTTCGATGCTACAAGCATTTTTGCAGCATAGTAATGTCTCAGACTGTAAATCGTTGCATCAGGTCTTTTGTAGTGGTGAAGCATTACTGTTCAATCATCGGGAGCAATTTAGGCAGGTATCTACTGCACAGCTTCATAATTTATATGGCCCTACAGAGGCCGCAATTGATGTGAGCTACTGGGATTGCCGTAAGGATAACTCACAAACACACAGTATTCCTATTGGATATGCTATTGATAACATTAACTGTGTTGTCGTCAGTGCCGACATGGTCGAGCAGCCTATAGGGATACCTGGTGAGTTGTTGATTGCAGGAGCAGGATTAGCCAGAGGGTATTTTCAACAAGCACAATTAACTCAAGATAAATTCATTGAGGCAAATATATATAATCGCCCACAGCAACGATATTACCGAACAGGTGATTTGGTACGTCGTTTGGCTTGTGGCGCCATAGAGTTTTTAGGTCGTTTAGATCATCAAGTGAAAATTAGAGGACTCAGAGTCGAACTGGGTGAAATACAGAGCGCAATTGAGGCATGTGATGGCATTGAACAAGCATTTGTAAGTTTGCAAATACGTAACTCAAGAGAGCATCTGGTTGCTTTTTGTGCAAGCGCGATGGATACAAAGGTTTTATCGGAATGTTTACGTGAGCAATTACTTTTGTCGCTTCCAGATTATATGGTGCCGAGCGTATTTATTGCGCTAGATGTGTTACCGGTAACAGCCAATGGGAAGCTTGATCGAAATGCACTCATGGAAATGGAGATCTCTGCGCCAAAAGCTGAATATATAGAGGCTCAAACCATAACGGAAATAGCGCTAGAGGAAATCTGGCGGCAGTGTCTTGGTAATAGTGAATCACTAAGTATTACTCAGACCTTTTTTGCTTTAGGCGGTAACTCGCTTCATGCAATGAGTATTCTCGATCGAATCCAGATACATTGGAATTACCCTTTTGAAATTGCAGATTTATTTGCTTTCCAAACAATCAAGGAATTGGCGCAGTTTATTGATGCAACGCAATCTCAACCTATCTCAGAGCAGCACAATGCTGACAGTGAGACCTTTGAAGAAATGGAGTTTTAATCAAAATGATAAACTTGCTTGAAGAGCTAAAACAAAAAAATATTCAGCTAGTTTCAGATTCTGGCACTTTGAAAGTAAAAGCACCAAAAGGCGCAATGACTGCTGCGTTGGCTGAGCAAATAAAAACGCATAAACCTCAGTTGTTGCACTTTCTTGAAAGGAAAAATAACTCTGAACGAGTGGCAAGAACTAAATTGGCAAA
>NZ_JAGJEK010000046.1:0-4995 GCF_018101015.1 Pseudoalteromonas sp. MMG005
CTATCTTCCAGTACTTACACACTAACTAAAAGCTGTATGACTCAGCACTTAAGCGACGGCTTAACAGAAACTTCGTCGCTATGAACCAACACTTCATTGTGTAGAGCCACCACCCTTCGTCACTCTGAACTAAAACTTTCGTCGCTCTGAACTAAAACTTTCGTCGCTCTGAACTAAAACTTCGTCACTCTGAACTAAAAACTTCGTCGCTCTGAACTAAAAACTTCGTCACTCTGAACTAAAACTTCGTCACTCTGAACTAAAAACGTCATCGCTCTGAACTAAAACTTCGTCACTCTGAACTAAAACTTCGTCGCTCTGAACTTGTTTCAGAGTCCACTCTCATTATCCCACAAAACACATAGACCCTGACCTGCGTCAGGGAGACAATACGGAGTTCTATCTCTGTATTTCCACATTATTATTCCACAAACACCAAGGGCCCTGACCTGCATCAGGGAGACAATACGGAGTTCTATACTCTGTATTTCCACATTATATTCCACAACCCTGACCTGCATCAGGATGACAATACGAAGGCTCTATTAGCCTGTATTTGTAGATCATTCCCCCGAAAACATTGTGAGCCTTAACCAGCATCGGGGAGGTAATTCGCCTCTGGATCAAAACGCAAAAGGCCAACTCAATAAGTTGACCTCTTCCTATATCGCAGGTGTAAACCCCGCCCCTAATGACTTGCATTCATCAATGAAAGCAGCTCAGAGCCGTGCCCGTTATTATATATCGCGCGTACTTCGCTGAGCGTAATAGCACGGCGCCATACTGCAAAATCATCTAAATCCGCTTTTAAATTATAATGATATCTGCCAGTTCCATCTTGACCAATGTTCCAATCAAGCTCTGAACTAATATCACCCACGTTTGAAATATCACCAGCAATAATATTCAACTCACCAGAGGGACTTCCTGCGTACAAAGTTGCCACGCCTTGCCGGTCAAACGATGCCACCAATAACCACCAACCATTAAAAGTGTAATCAATAGGGTCTATGTCTTTTCTATCAGAGCGTGATGAGGCGATGTTAATACCAAAATCATCCCCATTCCCCTCATTAGCAAGCAGTAACGTACCTCGGTTTGCACCACTTACCCAGTTTTTGTTCCCTACAATAACAGGATCACCCACTTGATCACCGCTTACTCTGTACCATGTCATAAGGGTAAAGTCGGTGTCGGTGCCAAAATCTAACTCACTTGGTTTACCTAAAGTTAAGTGCTCTTTTTTGCCATTTATTTTCACATATGTACCAAACTTTCCGTTCGCGCGAAGCTCTGGTGATCCGCCGCCTACCTGAGCATGAGTGTGATTACCCGATGCATCTTCATAGTTGCCATCAAAAGGAAGGTACGTTGTCAGGCCGTGATCAATTCCTTTATCATTTTCCGGTCGAGTATTTTGCCCTTGTACTGTGCCATCCATATTTGCTGGCACAGCCAAACCATGGTGAGCCAGTACAGTGGGGGCCGCATCATAATTGCGCGGAATACCAGACAAATCCCCCTGCTTAGCCACCTTTGATGTGACTAAAAAAGGAATTGTGTAGTTATCAGCAGCATGAATACCGTGCGATGAGCCTCGTCCGCCATGATCTGATGTCACCACAATTTGCCAATCTTCATGAGTAAAATTAGGACGGGCTTTAATCGCCGCTAACAACTGCCCAATTTGACTATCAACGTCATTAATTTCATCTACATAACCATCATCAGATGCCGTAAAACAACAGGCATGGCCTGCCCCATCCACATCGTCTAAAAATATAAATAGTGCATCTATGTCGGTACCTTGTGGCCAGTTTGATGCACTATAGGTACCCTTGATAATATTCACTGCATTTTGGGTGTTAACTGCATCATTTGCATCAATTTTAAGATCCGCCGTGTTAGTAATTTGCATATCGGTTCCCCAAGTCACCAGATACGCAGTATTGAGAGAAGAGTTTGACTGCTCTAATAGTGTTAGATAATGGGGATAGGTTGAATAATTGCCACCCGCAACATTACCATTACCAGTTACACCACTTTTTTTAGCGGTTACACCGGTCATAATACCAACATGATTCGGGCCACTGTTTGGCGCCGCGTCTGTCATCGTTTGCGCATAATGGGCAAACGCAGCTTTATAGCCCGCTGCCCAGGTACCATTGATTAATGTATCAAGGTGAGGCGTGTTCGCATTTTCAATTCCATCTCCACGTAACCCATCAACTGCAATTAGTAATGAGTGTGTACTGGCCAAAGATGCTGAAGACATACCAAGTGCCGTACAGCACAGTGTTGTGTTTAATAGCTGTTTGAATTGGTAACAAAGCGTTGAATATTTATTTTTCATCGTTTTTCCTGTGAGTTAATTGGTCTATCAAATATTGGACTAGACCAGAAAACGATAAACATTAATTATTACTTTTCGGTGATTTAAATATTGCATGTAGATAACAATTTGATGAAATATTCAACAAAACGATACAAAAAATGAATGCTTGCTTAGTAAAGTAGTGACATTAAAGCCATTGATGTAAATCTTAATTAAGTGTGCCAAACCTGAGATTATCTGAACGTTGCTCTGTGATTCATAATACGGAATTATAGATTTTAAATATTCAGGCCAGTTAAAGGCCACCGCTTAAGAGCCACCGCTTAAGATATTGTTTAGTGATAAAATTTGTGCCTGTCCCATCTTACTTTCTTAGCTACTCCATTGATGCAATCGATAGCTGCCGCCAAGTTCCCTCACTTCGTTCAAAAATAACAAGCCCTTTATCCTTTAATAAAACAGTAACAGCATTTTGAGTTGCAAAAAAATATTCAAACTTCTTTTCGATTAATAATACTGAATAAATTGCTGCGACAACATCATCTTCTAATTTCCCCTGTAAAGATGATATGTCGTAACTCCCTTTTTTCATCAACTCCATTACATCTGAGACACTTAATTCCGAGTAATGGAGATCAATTACTAATGCATTTCCACCATTACAATTTTCATAGATAATAGTGCCTCCATATTTTTCTGAAGAAATGCATTTATTTAACTTAACAACGTTATACGCATAGGTATTTTCCGATAATAATAAAAAAACTATAGTTAATAGGTAGTATTTCATTTATAAACTCCTGTATTCTTACCCACCAATAAAAACCTATGTTCATCAAAGAAGCTATCAAACGCTGCTGAATTAGTATAAAAATTACTTCGAATCGCCTGTATATCCCACATAGCGAAAACCTATGATTGACATATATGGACACTCCCAGTATGTCTTGTGAAATTCGTTGTCACTGTCCCATCTTGCTCTGATTCAGATTACTATAAAGAACCAATAAGTAAACCACCAATCATCTCTCCCCTTTCTTTTTTTGAATAATCACTGAAACCCTTAACTGCATTCTCCCTTTTCACAAATGGAAATATCAAGAATGAAATCAAAAGAATAAAAGTGGTTATAAATAAAAACACGCCAATAAAAATTGTAATTTTTGCCATTACAGTCTGTTCATAATAATACAAACTTCCACCTGAGATAAAAAAAATGTATAAGTAAATTTCTTTAATTATCTTTAGAAAGCCACAGGAAAAAACATTTATATCTAATAGGTTATTTTTAAAGTAACTTGCTTTATTCATTTTTTAGATCCTCAGTCAAATATTGAATTGCATCCTCTGCAATTGGAATTGGTGATATACCATCTACAACACTTTTTACAGCTTCTACCCCAGGGTTATCTCCGCTAGCTGCACCTTTAATTGCTCCAGCTGAAGCAACTTTGGCGCTGCCATCAATTGCCTAACACTTCTAGCCGCTTTTGAATCTACTTTCCCTGCTTTTGTTACACCAGATATGGCGGAGTTAATAACTTTTAACCCGCTTGCCCCAACCGCACCACCTAACCCAGAAGCAACAATTTCTTTTCCATCAATATTTGTTAAAGCATCACCTATCGACTCACCATTAACTAAATTCTTTCCGACTTGTGTCGCATATTCTGATACAGTTCCAAGGCCAGCCCTATAATCCATGGTGCGATTGGAAATTGACCGTCAGGGTCAGTATATTTATAAGGGTTATTATTAGCATAAGTGTAGCGTCCGAAACCTTGGACAGGATTCCCACGAGCGATATGCCCCATCGCATCAACAGGATCATTCGAGTAGAAACGACCTATAACTGGATCATAGCATCGTGCCTGCATATAACTTAACCCTAAATCTGTATCAAACTTATGGCCTGTATACCCTACATCATCTTTCGGTGCTTCAATACTTTCACCAAATGGCCTATGGTGTTGGCGACTTTCTGCCACCGTTTTCGGTGTTACATCGCCATACTTAGCAATCAGTTTTTTACCTAGGAGAATGTAACTTGTCCCTTCACCAATGAAGCTGTCCTTTTCACGATATAATAATGTGCCATCTTGGCTGGACATTGAGTAGCTCGTGCCTTTACCCTCCACTTGTTTTACTCGGCGGTTGTGACCGTCATATAAATAGGTATTGCCTTTGGCGCTTTTAAGCTGGTTTACTGCATTAAAGTTCAGGTCAAATTTGCCGCTATGCTTAATGGTACACCCTGCATCATATTTGATGTCTGCATACTTTCCATCTGTGCCCGTCCCCGTTACGGATGTAAGACGATTAAGTGATGTATCATACGAAAAGCCTAGAGATGACACATATGGACACTCCCAGTATGTCTTGTTAAATTCGATTAAGTTAAACATTCGGAGTGACTGCCAAGCGAAATTCAGCTAAATTTGTCCCATCTCTTTTTTGTATAAAAAATATAAAATTACACTCCCTATAACGTTCAGAAACAGCAAGGTTCCAATAGCAACAAAAAAGTTCTTTTGAAGCTTATTACAAACGAATAAAGGAACTACAAGTAGCAACACAAAAACCACACTGATAAAAGAACCAGCGATAGAATGTACAGCTGAACTTGCTGGATCTAAAGATGAAACAACTAAAAAAATTGA
>NZ_JAGJEK010000047.1:0-3809 GCF_018101015.1 Pseudoalteromonas sp. MMG005
AATAGGTTGATTGATATCACTTAGGGTGCCTACTGCTACTAATTTATTTTTTGAATCATCTTCTTGTCGATTCAGTTCGACATCAATAATACGATGTATTAGTGTGAAGCAAGCCCGTATGTCTTTGGCATATTCATCAGCATCTACGAGTTGTTTGTCATAGCGACGCTGAACTTGTTGAAGTTCCGTTCCCAAAGTAAATGGATGCCCTGAAATTTCTGCTGCGTAACGTGTATCTTCTAAAACTTCAACTTTTTGCTCCAACTCAACGGCAAGGTTAGCCGACAATTGTGCTCTATAGCTGAGGTTATTAAACTGTGCCCTGAGAGCATCTAGATACTTGGCATCTGTAATAAACCAGCGACAACGAATGCAGTTTTCTGGGCCATGAGGTACTGGTCCATATATCGGCCTTCCTTCCCCCCTGGTTGTGATAAGTTCACCACCATTCCAACAACCAGCTTGAGTTCCTTTTTCGTCAGAAGTAACATTATTACCTCCAGCTAAGCAAAGCCCAATATGCCGCTCTTCCCAACCTACTGGATTACGGTTGACTAATACCGCTTTTATACTATTTTGATCGTTGTATACGGTCTTACTGTAAATCTGACTTAGCTCTGTATTAGTCAGAAAATGTTTTAAGTTTTCATCTTCCTTAGAATCAAGTTTTGATTCGGCTTCCCACATTTTTGCTCGCATTTGCGTAGGAGTGATCTTTATATAATAAAGGGTCATTATGATGCGAGAATGACCTGCTAACAACTTAGACAATACAGGCAATGGAACTTGTCCATCCATTGCAAAGTGAGTCAATAAAGAGACCCTTAGGCTATGAAGTGGGAACTCAGTAGCTTGAGTGGATTTATAATTATCTTCATTAACATTAACAAGCCTAAGTCGAGATCCATCACTTAAAGTTTCTCCTCTTTTAAAAAGCCTGTCTTCGAGAGTATTTAAAAGTTGGTACCAAAGCAGACTTTCGGAGCAGTCTCTAACGGGTTTGATACGATCTTCCGTTTTGACTGCACTGGCGTCTCTAAACAGGAAACAAGTTGAGCCCATTCTTTTCAAAACACTTTGTGACTTTTGATTACCTAAGTGTTTCGTTTTCAAGCTTTCCCAAAGTGTTGGCTCGTCAACTGGGTTATACTTTTCTTGCCAGTTGCGAAGTTTTTCCAACCAATACAGGACTATTTCGTTTTGCCAAGGAATGATGTAACCTCGATCTTCTACATCTTTGTTCTGGTCTGCTGTTTTATTTGTATTAATATAAAATCCTGCGTGATAATCACCAGTATCAAGCGAACGTATTCGACGAAAAACGCCTCGTTGTCTAGGTGATTTTTTATTACCTACTACAAATGAATGGTTTGTATTGACTTTCCATTGCCCATTTATATATCGCCAAGTATCAGCTTCACCAGAATCGAGCATACGCACCTGATAAGTACGCAACGGCAAATTAAGCTTCATGAATAGCACCATTGCCCGTACAGGTGACCAAATTTCAAATATAGAAAGATTCTCGGTGAGTTTTATCTTTTTTCCGTTGATGGTTATAGTTTGTCCAGAGAGCAGCTTACGCTCACGCCAAATGCAATCTGGATCATCCTCATCAATACAGGATTGATCTACTTCAAACCAATCACCTGAACTTCGACCTTTATTACTTTGACCTGTTTGCTGGTGTGCCCATAACCAATCACAATAGTTCCCATCAGAATTGGGGCATAGGATACTTCGTAATTCCTTAATATATTTGTATGGTAATGCATTCCATACAGATTCGATTCTAGATCTTTTTTCTATTACTTTAGAAAAAGGGTTCAAGACTAAAGGTATTAGCTGCCCGTGATCATTGGGCTCACTAAAGTCTTTAACAATTACCCAATCAATAAATTCAACGATATTATTGTTGCGAGAGGATTTCATAGCTGATTTCAACTTCATTTCAATGAAACCAAGTAAATCGGGTAGGTTTGCGTTGGGTCTAAAAAGCGACTCTGGATCTGAAGGCAATCCTTGTTCAACGAGATAAGATTCCAAGAACCAATTCACTGCCTTTCTTCGAGGATCTAGTCCTACATCCAATTGATGCAACCACTCATCAGCATAGGCACGCCAAATTTCCCAATCATCACCATACAGAGTCGTAAACCAGCTGCAACTCAGATCACTAATTCGACCATCAAACCTCTTACTTTGATGTTTCATTTATGTCGGCCTCTCACTTTAGAAAAATTACCAGTAAACGCTCTATCTAAATCAATGTCATCAAAACCACATTTCATCAGTTCCTCCCAACTTGGAGTTACCACTTTCGTTTTATTTGTAATGTCATTAGATTCAAGTGCAGCGTACCCTGCCTGTAACGCTTGATTCACTCGTTCTATACCTGGAGCAGTATATGGTTCTTGACTGGACAGAGAACTATGGTGCATCACTTTTTGAATGATTCTAGGATGCAAATTTGCTCGCTCTAGTCGACGTCCCATTGCATGTCGATGACCATGAGGACTTAACCCTTCTACTTTTGTAGGAGCTTTACCAATGCGATACAGAGCTTTTTTATAAGCATCCTTAAATGCATTAATAGTTAATGGCTTGCCTGCATGACTTTCTTCAAAGGAAATAAAAGCATAAGGATGTTGTCGATCAACTGGAGTCAGATAGCGGCAGTAATTCCTCCATAACTTTCCAAATAAGATTGCTGCTTGTTTAGGAAACCAAAATAACTGAATGTAATTATCTTTATGATCCACAACCTGATATTTCCAACCTACATGTTTGGTACCTGTAAGTTTATTACGTGGGGTCAATCCATATTTTTCCCTAAGATATGCGGCTCGGTGAATACTACCATTTTGGCTCCGCCAGTTACCTGGCGCTCTTCCGTCTTCGGGGTGGTATAATCGTACAATTACATTGTTAGGATCTTGAGGGTCAACTAAAACGTCATCAACCCAAAGCTGCAAGCAATCGCTTTCTCTACAACCGGCAAAGTGCATCATTAAAAGAATAAGTTGATTACGAGTTGCTACTCGAATATCTTTCGCACCGCCCATACCTTCTAGATAAAATCGACTAAATAGTGTTTCTTGAAACGCGATAGCGTCATCGTGAACAGTCAACAGTGTTCGACGTCCACGTACATTCCTTGCTTTAGATACAGTTTCGTTTATGGTTTTATCTTTGATATGACCAAGAAAGTCATGATGATTATGACGATACCAAGCAGCGTAATTTAGACGCTGTTCAAAAGGAGATGCTTTTCGAAGAGGATTCATATTTATTGCCCCTAACTTGTCTGAAAGAAAGTCAGTCAACCCTGATAGTGCGGTTATTAAGCCATTAACAGTCTTAGTTGAGGACGGCAACCAATATAAACCTGAAGGATCGAAACCATATTCATCAATAGTTCCAGTGTATAGACGTTGAGAAAACGATTGAAATAATAACTTAGGGGCAGAAAAACATTCCTGGTTTGTTTCCATGTACTGCATCAATAAATATGTTGCATGAACAACTCGTTCCATCCAACTTCCACTTCGATCATGTTGATGAAATAGAAGATAATCAAGCAATGGATCTAGAACACCTAATTCCGTTATAAGTATTGGTAACTCTGATGAAATACCCGAATTGTCGACTATAACTTTAGCTTTGGTTTTTACTGGGGTAACCATGTAGACCTATTAGATTATAATTATTATATTTATTGCTATTAATATGATGCAATAAATTAACAATAAACACACCTAATAGAAGATTTGATTATAAATATTATACTTTTTTCTGCTATCTATAAG
>NZ_JAGJEK010000048.1:0-3693 GCF_018101015.1 Pseudoalteromonas sp. MMG005
TTGCTGATTAAGCGCACCATATGTCAATTGCTCCGCACCAGATACCACCGCTATTGCTTGTGAATTCGCCGCAGCTTGACGCTCAAATAACTCATGTAACAACACATTTTGTTCATACGCCCTGTCTGTGTCATTTAACGTTTCTGTTAAATACTGCTGCTCTATATCACTGAGCATCATCAGTTGTGATAAAGGCAAGTCTTGGGGCTGCTGTAACAAGCTAGTCAATACTCGATTAAAATGACTATCAAACAGCTCTATCGTCTGGGCATGAAATAGATCAGTATCATAAACCCAAGTCACGGAACATTGATTATCAATCATAGACACGCCTATGTCTAAGTCATACTTAGTCGATGTAACTTGTTTTGAAATAGCGTCAAACTGAACACCTTGTAACGCCAATTGAGGTGATGAGTTCGGGCTCTCTTGAAACATACTCAACATAACTTGAAAGATAGGCGTATGTTGTAAGCTCCGTTCCACTTGGCAATGTTCGACTATTTGTTCAAATGGTAAATCTTGGTGACTTTGTGCGGCCAAATTAGTGTCGCGAATATGGTGTAAAAACTCCAAGACTGACCCATGCTCCATCGATGATTTTAAAATTAATGTGTTAACAAAAAAACCGATAAGTGGCGATAATGCACAATCCTGACGATTTGCTACAGGCGTCCCTATGATAAACTCTCTTTGGTTACTATGGCGACATAGCACTATACTTAAAGCCGCATGAAATACCATAAATGGTGTCATTCCTTGGCTTTTAGCAAATTCGGTAATTGCAGACGCTGAATATGAACTCGTTACTTTGGCTCCATGATTCCCTTTACTACTAGGTCTGGGCTTATCTAAAGGTAAGCCATGTAATAAAGGCGCATCTGCAAGTTGCTTTTGCCAATAATTCAACTCATTTGCTAAACGACTTTCAGTTAACCAATCTTGTTGCCACTGAGCAAAATCAACATATTGAATCTCAAGTGGTATACTCCTCGAAGGCTGACCTGTCATAAGCGCCGTATATTCAGCAATAAACTCCCGTATGAGAATATTCATTGACCAGCCATCTGAGGCAATATGATGCATATTGAACAACAATACACCTTGATCAACTGCTGCTGTGACAATAAAACTTGCTCTTAACATCAAATCATTACTTAAATCAAAGTTCGCCCTTGCATCGTGAGTTATGAGCGTATCAAGCTGAGAGTCCTGCGTTGTACTATCAATACCGGTAAGGTCTATGCGTTTAACTTGAAACACAAAATCTGAATTTACCTGCTGACGTGGCTCTCCCTCAATTTCAACATAGGTTGTTCGCAAGATTTGATGTCGCCAAATGAGGCGTTCAATCGCTTTTTCAGCAATATCTATCGAAAAACTGCCAGACACTTTAATTGCTTTTGGAATGTTATATTGCGCGCTTTGTCCTTCAAAACGATCGATAAACCAAAGTCGTTGCTGTGCATAAGATAACGGGAACAATCCATCATAAGAAGCAAGCGCCGTAATTTGGGGCTTAGACTCAGCATCTACTTGATCTAAAAACTGAATAACCGCTTGTTTATGCTTTAGTATTCTTTGTTTGATCTCATCAGGAAAAGACGTAACCGAGAGCTTATATTTTAATTGTCCACCTTCAGTGTAAAGATAAACACCCGAAGACGTCGCTTCTGCAACTAACTGACTGATACTCATAACTAACTTTCCCTATAGGTTTTTATTCTTATTATTGAGCATCAAATTAAGGCCTGTCTTACGCACGTGTGACTGCGCTGGCAAACTAGACAACCTCCACTACATGATCCTTCCCACACCAACTTAAGTAATTACTCGGTAAGTTTAAAAACCAAGCCTTTAAGTTAACAGATGTTAACTATTGAACATTTTTGATACTGCCATGTCAATGAAAAGCGACCAACACTTAACATTTATATTTACACAATAAATAAAATGGCAGTTAACATTATGTGTTAACTGCTTAAACAAACCGCCTTACAGTGTCCCCTCTTCGACAATATCTGTTCTATTGACTTGCTCTTTGAGGGTCCGAATTGTCAGTAGTTGCATCACCTTCTCTCCTAAAGAAGCGATATCAGGATTAGCTATCAATTCGGCCAAAGTGAGTTCTAACTGCCAATGCTGATTAATTTCAGCTAACAAACGGACCAACAACAACGAATGCCCTCCAAGCTCCATAAAATGATCATAAACACCAATTTGCTCACTAGGGATGCTCAGTAACGTCTGCCAAATCTGGACCAGCACTGTCTCAACTTCATTACGAGGTAGCACCTTTTTTTCGTCAATATCCATCGCTACCTTAGCTAATGCAGATTTATCCACCTTGCCACTGGGCTGTAACGGCCACTCCTGCATGAATATAATACTCGATGGCACCATAAATATGGGTAAGCTTGCGCGTAATTGCCGCTTCACCTGCTCGGTAAACGCTGACGGCTGTGCTACTGCTTCCTTAGCCTCAATATAAGCAATCATGCGTGTATGACCCTGACTATCTTGGTCTACATTAACCACGGCCTTATGAATGTTCTCTAATAATGTGATCTGGCGCTCTACTTCAAGTGGCTCAACCCGATGACCACGTATTTTTATTTGTTCATCGGCTCTACTTAAATACTCAAGATCACCATTAGCAAGGTAACGTACTAGATCCCCTGTACGATAAAGGCGTTTACCTAATGCGATATTTGGTACATTTACAAACCGATCTGCTGTCAAACTTGGGCGATTAACATAACCACAAGCGACACCTTGACCAGCGACATATAATTCACCGGCAACACCTAAAGGGCAAAGTTGTTGGTCACTATTAAGAACATAAAGCGCAGTATTTGGCAAAGGTCTACCTATCGTAATTGCCTCGTTAACATTGACCTGGGAGATACTCGCACATATTGTTACTTCGGTTGGTCCATAAAGGTTAAAAACAGGATAGTGATTAGCCCAGCGCCAGCCAAGTTCTTCACTACATGCTTCACCACACGCCCCCAATACTTTAAAACTATAACGTTCATGGTAGGGTAAGTAGGCGATATAAGATGGGGTTAGACACGTATGTGTGATCTGATTATCCTCAAGATATTGCGCCATTGTTTGTGGTTGTAACTTAACACCATCACTGCAAATATAGAGGCTCGCCCCTTGTGTTAATGCCCATATCCACTCAAATACAGACGCATCAAAGCAAGGTACAGAGAACTGTAACACTCGAGCATTAGGGCCTGATGGCAAGCGTTCGGCCAATGCAAATGCTAAATTTACAGCGCCCTGATGCTGAATTGCCACACCTTTAGGTTTACCTGTGGTTCCCGATGTATAAATGATGTAGGCATTACTAGAGGGCTCAGGCAATTGCTGCGTATCTATTTTAACCGGTTGTATATTATCCGCTTTCTTTGCCTCGCACATACACAGAGTGCTCAACGTAAACGACTGCAAATCAGCTTCTAATGCTTCCTCAGTCAAAATACAAGTTGCACCTGAATCTTCAAGCATATATTCAGTTCTAGATTTCGGGTAGTTCGGGTCTAAAGGCAGATATGTACCACCGGCTTTTAAAATAGCCAGTATGGCAACCATCATTTGTGCTGTTCGCTCAACATAAAGCGCGACAATATCTCCAGGCATAAAATCAGAGTGTGCGAGTAAATAATCGCGAACCTGGTTGGC
>NZ_JAGJEK010000049.1:0-3668 GCF_018101015.1 Pseudoalteromonas sp. MMG005
GTACAGATTACAGGGTTCGCTTAAACTCTAAAGTGGTCTGATCTATATGTGTTTATACTCAGATTGGGGCTCCGATACTTAACTTTGCTTAATGTAGTTTCGAACTGTAGGCATAATTCTTCGACTGACAGGCACTTCCATTACATCGTGAAGTTGTAAAAAGCCAGCACTCGATTTTTCAGTTTGTTGTGAACTTTTTGTATTTAGACTGCGAATACAATCTACATTCACTAAATATGAGCGATGCACTCGCAAAAAAGTATTAGGAAGTGTCGCTTCTAACTCTTTTAAACTGCCGGTGAATAAACGTTGTGTATGATCTTTAAGGTTAATTTCTACGTAATCCCCCGCGGCTTTGCAAAACACCACTTTATCACTGGTGATAAGCTCTAATTTTCCCGCACTGTTAATTTTAATTACGTTAGGTTTAGTTTGTTGTTGGTTTTGTTTAAGTTTGAGTTGCAGTTTGGTAACCAAGGCTTGTTCTGCTTCTTTATCTTTTTGTTCTTTATTGAGTTTTTTGGCTTGAAGAATAAATAAAAAAATTAGCACTGTGGTAATGATGTAATAAAAAAGCACATCATGAAAGGTCGTGAGCGTTAATATAATGGTGAGTGAGGAAAAGACAAACACAATTGCATAAGTTACCCACTCTTTTGATTTAGTTGTTAAGGCTTGAATAGTTAACAGTGATGCACATATTAAACTTGGTACCAGTATCGCCAAAGCAGTTTTTGGATCAAATCCGGGGGATAACCATACAGTGGTTAAACTTAAACTGGCACCTGATAGAATCCACCAATATGTTTTTTTCTTTTCGAGCTTTAAAATAACAAAGCTTAATAAACACATCCCAAATAAGAACGAGAGTGAAACGATGAGCAGTAGTCTGACATCTTGAAGCGGGTATGGGTAAGAAAATAATGCGCGAGAAATTTCAGCAAATAGCTGTAATGATGCAAATGAGGTCATCAATAAAAATAACAAATTATTTGCCCGCTTTCTAGGGCTGAAGCTAGCGACAAAAAAGTAAACGGCACCTAATAACAAAGCGCCGAGTGGTACTATCGATACACTTAAATTTCGGTGAATAAAATAAGTCGGATCAGAATAGATGCCAAAACCAATAAAATTTAACGGGGCGCTTAAAGTTAAAAAGCCGTGATGAGATGACATTTTTACAATAAGTTCGTTGGTATTAGGTTTTACTAACTTAGCGGGGACATAAAACATCGCGTCTATTTTTCCCACTTGTTCTAAATTGGGAATCGCATTAGGCGAACCATTACTACCAAGGTAATGACCATTAAAATAAACTTTACTAGATGCCTTCCCTGAAATATAAACACTCTTAGGTTGCGTGTCTTTTACCATGTGATTAGGAACATTGATGGTTGCTTTTACCCACAATGCAGTGTTTTGAGGATCTATTTGCCGAGCGTGTTTTTTTTTACATTCAGGCTCATTAAAATTTGGCATTACATCTGAAGAAGTCACTATCGGGCAGATAATGACTGAATCTAAGTTTATAGACACTAAAGACTGTGAGAAACCGAATCCAGAATACAGAAACAGAATGAAACACAGTTGAGATATGAGAATACGTAACTTCATGGTAAATACTATATTAAAAACTCCGTTATCTTACACTACCTTTTACCGATTAGTTTATACCACTCAACGAAAATCAACGGTAAATAACATGCCTTTCAAATAGTTATGGGTGAATTTTTTTACTGTTTAGGTAAAAGTGACGACATTGAAACATGTAGGATGAAGTCATGAATATTAAAAAATTTACCGTTGGTTTGTTGTTCTTAATAGCGCCATTAGTGACATTTAACAGTATTGCGGCTAAGACGTTTGGCAATGAGAGAGAAATCCAATTCAAAAGTGGTGAGCAGTCAGTGTTAGCGTACGAAGGCTCTATACAGGTAATGGAAAACCGTAATAATAAAAATAGCCGATCTATTCCACTTACATATGTTCGCTTTCCTGCCACTGGCAATAAAAAAGGTGCTCCTATAGTTTATTTATCGGGGGGACCAGGAGGCTCAGGTATTTCAACTGCACAATATCCAAATTTTCGATTCCCTCTGTTTATGGCATTAAGAGAATTTGGTGATGTGATCGCTTTGGACCAACGTGGTACAGGAAAATCACGGATTGTCCCTAAATGTGAATCGACACAAGCTTTACCTTTAAACGAGCGTTTATCTGTATCAAAAATTAGCAAGGTTTATCGCGCAGCGGCTAAAGAGTGTTTTAGTTTTTGGGGCGAAAAGGGTGCCGATGTACTTGGTTATACTACTGTGCAAAGTGCTCACGATTTAAATGATTTGAGGAAGCACCTCAAGGTCGAAAAACTTACTTTATGGGGTATCTCGTATGGTACTCATCTAGCTCTTGCTAGCTTAAAGGTGATGGAAAACCATATCGATAAAATGATACTTGCTAGTGCGGAAGGGCTTGACCAAACAGTGAAGTTACCTGCCAGAACTGATGCGTATTTTAACCGTTTGCAACAAGCTATTAATCAACAACCTAAAGCCAAAGCGGTATACCCTGACGTTGTTGGCTTAATAAAGCGGGTACATAAAAAAATAGCAATTAACCCCATTTCAGTGACTATATCCCAAAAAGGTGGTAAGTCAGTAGAGTTCTTATTTCAAAAAAGCCATATGCAAGGCATAGCGGCTGCAATGATTTCAGACCCTCATCGTTATGTCTCAATGCTACTGCAGTTATATTCAGATATTGATAATGACATTACTGTAATGCTTCCTAGTGTTATTAAGCGCGCAGGGTTGATGGAGCCTAACATCAGTTTAGACATCATGTCGTTTGGGATGGATATCGCATCAGGTATCTCAAGCCAACGGCAGATCTTAATTGAGCAACAAGCGCCAGCCTCTTTGGTAGGTAAAATGCTAAACTTTCCCATGCCGCATTTAAACAAAGCTATTCCAAATTTAGACTTAGGTGATGACTTTCGTTCTAAGCCTGTTTCAGATGTACCTACGTTATTGTTATCCGGCACACTAGATGGCAGAACGTATGTGCAGTCTCAATATGAAGCAACGGCAGGTTTAAGTAACTTAACTAAAGTGACTGTGAAAAATGCAGGGCACAACTTGTTTATGGTGTCACCGAAAGTAACTGAAACGATCAAAATGTTTTTGGATGACAAGTCTATAGGTGACAAGGAAATCGAATTTACATTACCGCCTTTTTTGAAGTAATGAGTTGAACTTTGATTTATTCTCCAGAATTCAGGTTAGTGAATATAAAACTATGTTTTAGTCTCCATGTAGTTATTGATGGCTAGGTAATATTAGCGGGGGAATAAAAAGGTAGTATTTATTGATATATAGGTTGAGAGTACCTCAATGACTCAGCTTGAGAGTAGCTTTTATTCAATTGCGATAATGAGTTTTTATCATCCAAGGCTGAGTGAAGCCTTGGATACTCAATGTCCGTTGTTCACTCAAAACAGATCTAGGGCTACTCTGTTTTATCTTTAAACTCACACAAATCTTCAATGAGGTAAGAGCCACATTTAGGTTTACGGGCGGTACAGACATAACAACCATGTAAAATAAGCCTGTGATGTACATCAACCTTAAACTCAGCAGGTACCAATTTCTCAAGCTTTTTTCGACTTCACC
>NZ_JAGJEK010000005.1:0-214574 GCF_018101015.1 Pseudoalteromonas sp. MMG005
AACGTAGGTCAGGATCCATTAAAGGTATAACGGCTTTATAATTAGCATGGCGAGGTGGAGTCCATATACAAATTCAGGGAGACGCGTTCCACCTCATTGTCTTCCTGATGTAAGTCAGGAACTATAAAAGTGAGCAAGAAAGAGGCGCATTTATGGGCACTGAAACCCGTTCAGGGAGACGAGTTCCACCTCATTGTCTTCCTGATGTAAGTCCGGAACTATAAAAGTGAGCAAGAATGAGGCGCATTTATGGGCACTGAAACCCGTTCAAGGAGACGCGTTCCACCTTGTTGTCTTCCTGATGTAGGTCAGGAACTATAAAAGTGAGCAAGAAAGAGGCGCATTTATGGGCACTGAAACCCGTTGAAGGAGACGAGTTCCACCTCATTGTCTTCCTGATGTAAGTCAGGATCTATAAAAGTGAGCAAGAAAGAGGCGCATTTATGGACACTGAAACCAGTTTAGCGGGAGTTACATTGTGTCAACGTGTGTGTCAACTCTCAAGGCTAACAACATGAATATACGTCAAAGACTACATTTGGCTTTAGGAAGAGGTAGGTGATCAATTCGAATTAGGGGTAATAGCTAAAACCAAGTACTTTATGTTTTTTATGACCTAGCAAATTAGCTTTAATTTATGGGTATCAAAGCTAATATTCAGCGTCGTTAAGCAATAAAGTTCGTTACTTTTCCCAAGCTAACTGCTCAAGCTCTCTGTGTAAAATATCGTCGTCTCCAACATTTAATTCAATAAGCCGTTTTAGATGCGTGACACTCTCAATGTCTATTTGACAACAATGCAGGCCTAAATGTGCTTCTTCAATATGACCAATTTCGACTTCCATTGAAATGGCAATATCGCTTTCTGGTAGATTGAATTTAAGGCTTGCAGGTTCATTCTTTAAAGAAACATACCCAATAGGAAGGGTAATGAGCGCACCATTCAAAGAGAGATCTAGCACTTTACAGGTATAGTCGCCGCTTGCTGTCATTAACGTGGCGGTATTTGAAAATAATACCCGAGTAAATCGTCTACGCTCTTCCATTTGTTACTCTCTTATACAGTTTTAATAATCATAGTTGCTAAAGTGAGCCAATTCCAATTTAAAAGCCCCAATTCTAGGGGCTTTTATCTGACCGACTTAGCCAATCTTTTTATATTTAATACGTTTTGGTTCAGCAGCTGCTGCACCATAGGTTTTTTTCAACCATTCTTCATATTCAGTATAGTTACCATCAAAGAAGTTTACTTGACCTTCATCACGGTAATCTAAAATATGTGTTGCAATGCGGTCAAGGAACCAACGGTCGTGCGAAATACACATGACGCAGCCTGGGAACTCTAATATTGCATTTTCTAAGGCCCGCAGGGTTTCTACGTCTAGGTCATTGGTAGGTTCATCCAATAAGATGACGTTTGCACCTGCTTTTAATAGTTTAGCTAAATGTAAACGGTTACGCTCACCACCAGAGAGTTCTTTTACAAACTTTTGTTGGTCATTGCCTTTAAAGTTAAAGCGACCTACATAAGCTCGGCTTGGGAACTCAAAGTTACCAATTTTGAGTATGTCTTGCCCGTCAGAGATTTCTTGGAAAACAGTATTGTTGCCATCCATATCATCTCGGAACTGCTCAACGGTTGCCAGTTCAACGGTGTCGCCAAGATCAATGTTACCAGCTGATGGTTGTTCTTGGCCGCTTAGCATTCTGAATAGGGTTGACTTACCTGCACCATTGGCACCAATGATCCCGACAATAGCACCTTTAGGTACACTAAAGCTTAAATCATCAATGAGCACGCGGTCGCCGAAGCTCTTTGTTAGGTTATTTACTTCGATGACTTTGTCACCAAGGCGTGGCCCAGGTGGGATGAACAGCTCATTCGTTTCATTACGTTTTTGATAATCGGATTGCTGCATTTCAGTAAATTGGGCCATACGAGCTTTTGATTTAGCTTGACGACCTTTCGGGTTTGAACGAACCCATTCAAGCTCTTTTTCAATCGATTTTTGGCGTGCTTGTTCCGACTTTTCTTCTTGCTTTAAACGTGCATCTTTTTGTTCTAACCAAGACGAGTAGTTACCTTCCCATGGAATACCATGGCCTCGGTCTAACTCTAAAATCCAACCCGCAACATTATCTAAGAAATAACGGTCGTGCGTGATAGCCACAACGGTTCCTTCATAATCATGTAAGAAGCGTTCTAACCAAGCAACAGATTCTGCATCAAGGTGGTTAGTTGGCTCATCGAGTAACAGCATGTCAGGTTTTTCTAGCAGTAGGCGACAAATCGCGACTCGACGACGCTCCCCCCCTGATAGATGTTCTATTTTTGCATCCCACTCAGGTAAACGTAGTGCATCAGCCGCGCGTTCTAGCACATTATCAATATTATGACCGTCATGGGCCTGAATAATCGCTTCTAACTGACCTTGCTCTTTAGCAAGTGCATCGAAGTCAGCACCATCCATTGCATATTCAGCATACACTTCATCAAGACGTGACAGTGCACCTTTTACTTCGCTCACGGCTTCTTCAACCGTTTCACGCACTGTTTTACTCTCATCGAGTTGAGGTTCTTGTGGTAAGTAACCTATTTTTGTACCGGGTTGTGGGCGTGCTTCACCCTCAAAACTGGTGTCTAGACCAGCCATAATACGCAACAGTGTTGATTTACCTGCACCATTTAAACCAAGTACCCCGATTTTTGCGCCAGGGAAGAAGCATAACGAAATGTCTTTTAAAATTGTACGTTTAGGCGGCACTACTTTGCTCACCCGTGACATTGTATAAATATATTGAGCCATGAGAATCCAAACTTTGTATTGGTGCTCTTATTTTAGAGAAAGGAGGGCGTTGGAGCAATGATTTAGGAGGAACTTATACTTTTATATTAGAGTATTAACAAGAATACATTATTTAACAAAAGTGCATATATTGTTTATTAAATCAACGGAGTTAATAAAGTGTATATTATCCTATTGTTTTTACTTAAGTAATTAATATTAGGTCATAAATGACCTGTTTTAGAACCAGAATGTCGGTAATATTAACGTATCTTGAAAAAACATGTTGTCAGGTTTTGTAAACAGTACTGGTTGTTTGGTGTGTATTTGAAGTTACGACTCAGTTCGAGCCCATATAGAAATTACTCATATTTTGTAGCATTTCATTACCCACGTTGTAAATAACATACTTTAGTTACGATTACGTTGCACATTCGTCGTTATTTCTGCTTTAGCCAAATGGAATATGGTTACGTAATAGAAGTGCAGCATTCCTTTCAGCATGACTATAAAAATATAAGCAAGTGACTTCAGATTGAAGTAAGTGACCTTAGTTACAGGCTTGCTAGATGTGAAATTAAAAGGATAGTAATGAATCAATCAGCCATGAATAGAGAACGTTTATCAGTGAAGCGCACGCCCAAGGGAGGAGTGATATTACGCTATGCACGACGGTTGAGAGGCTATACACAGGCAGAGTCTGCTGCAACTTATGGTATTGAAGAACGAACATTAAGGCGTTGGGAAAATCGTGAGTTTGACCCAAAGTGGAATGATGTGATTAGTCTAGTAGAAGATGTATATCTGTTAAACATTTTAGAAGTAATTGGAAAAATCAATGATGACAACGAACATAACGATTAAGCAAGTTCGAGCTGCACTTAAAAAGTGGGCTAACTTTTGGGTTAAAAGGGAGATGGGGCGTGGTTTTAAGTCTCAGTCTATTTCTGATAGAACCGGTCAGCCCACAGGCGGGTTTTCTGCAAGTGAAGCAATGAGTGTACCAGATGAGATTGAGTTGATTACGTCATTAATCTCACAATTGCGACCTGAATGTATCAAGGCGATTAGAGCGCGTTACATGATGCCAGGGACAATGACTGAAACGTCTAAATTACTTGGCTTTGATTCGAAGCGTTCCGCAGAGTTTTGGTTAGTTAAAGCTGAACGAAGTCTCATGCTTGAGTTGTCAAATTGAGTAAAAAAGAGGGGGACGAATATGTCATTGATGATCACCGTAGAGCAAATCAAAAAACATGAGGGGTATAAACAATATCCTTATTACTGTACAGGGGGAAAGTTAACAATTGGGTATGGCCGTAATTTGGAGGACAACGGGATTGATGAGGAAGAAGCAGAGCAATTGCTAGCAAAAGATATACGTGAAGCAAAAGCAGGTGTAAAGCGCCGTATAGATGTCAGTCGTTGTAATGAAGCTCGCCAAGCTGTATTGGTTAATATGGCGTTTAACCTAGGCGTTACAGGGTTAATGGGCTTTAAGAAGATGATTGCCAACTTAGAGCAAGGTAATTATGAGCAAGCAGCGCTTGAAATGTTGCACAGCCGATGGGCAAATCAAGTACCTGATCGTGCCAATGAGCTCGCGAAACAAATGCTAAGTGGAGAATGGCAGTAATGGGAATCTTATCAACCCTATTTAGCCCTGTAATTAAGGACCCAATTGAAACCGTAGGAACAATTTTAGATGAATTGTTTACGAGTGAAGAGGAGGTACTGAAGCAACATATTTTGAAAGCACGCTTGATTGAACAGTCTGCACAAGTACAGGCGAAAATAAGTGAGTTAAGTGCATCGCATCGAAGTGTATTTGTTGCAGGAGCTAGACCATTTTTACTTTGGGTGTGTGGGTTTGGTTTTTTATTCTCATTTGTTATCAATCCAATATTACAATGGCTTTGGCCTGAAATAGGGGCACCAGAATTACCTTTGGAAGTCATGCTTGAGCTAACATTAGGTATGTTAGGGCTGGCAGGGCTGAGAACAATTGAAAAAATTAACGGAGTTGCTAAGTGAGTCAACCGGAGCAGTGGCAAATGAAAAAGGAGCTCAATTTAGCCCATATAATTACAACGGTGACATTATTGGTTTCAGGGATTTTATATTTGAGTGATTTAGATAAGCGGATCACGACGAATACCCAAGAACTGTCACATTTAAAACAAATCAGAAATGAAGATCAAAAGCGTATTGAAAAACGCTTAGATTCCATAGATAAAAAGCTTGATACTTTATTGAGTAGTAAAGCCAGAGTTAACTAAACGCCGTTTCGGGATCCCGTGACGCCCCCCTTCAGCCAATTATACACTATGGTGCACAGCCATGTGTTATGAGGAGCAGCACATTTGAATAATGCAATTGAATTATCACGTTTGGCAGTCCCAGACGTGATTGAACCCCTAAAATACGACGACATTTATCAACAAATGGAAAATGCGTTAACAGCGTCTTTTCCACATTACGCGGTACTTGCGTCAGACCCTGCGATTAAGTTGTTAGATATCGCTGCAAGTCGCGAGCTGCTGTTGAGACAGCGAATAAATGACGCGGCGCGCTCTGTTATGGTTGCGTATGCCAAAGGTGAAGACTTAAATCATTTGGGTGTGCTATTTGGTGTGAAACGGGGCGATGCAGAAAGCGACGAACGGTATCGGGCACGGATCCCATTGTCACTTGAAAGCCACAGTATGGCGGGCACGATGGGGGCGTATGAGTATCAAGCGTTAGCAGCATCGCATCATGTGAAAGATGTGTATGTTACCTCCAGTGCTCCAGGTATTGTGGATGTGTATGTATTGCCAGAAAAAGGTGCCAACCCTGACTCTGTCTTGCATGTGGTCAGTGAGCATTTGAACGATGAAGATATTAGGCCACTTACGGATCTGGTTAAAGTACATATGGTTACACCTAAAAAGTATGAGATCAGCGCACAAATTCATTTTCATGATGGTGCAGATCGAAGTGCGGTGAGTGCAAAAATCGACACGGCAATAGCAGAGTTTACTTTACAACATTATAAATTAGGCCAAGAAGTGCCTCATTCAGGACTTATTGATGCATTGCATCAAGCCGGTGTAAGAAAGGTGAAACTATTGTCTCCACAAGACGACATCAGTTGTGAAGTCAATCAGGCGGCTATTGCTAGCTTACCAACTCTTACATTTGCATAAGGTGACGCGATGAAAAATGACAATAACACAGATGAGGCCAATGACTTCCAATCTCTGCTACCAATGAATGGCAGTGCGCTTGAGCAGTCTATTGAACGAGCATCGAGCTTTTTACCGAATAAGCCTATACCGGAATATGTGGCAAAGCATTGGGATCCTAAAACGTGTCCTGAAACGTTACTACCTTGGTTGGCATGGAGCTTATCTGTTGATGAATGGGACGAACAATGGTCAACAGAAACAAAAAGGGCATTAATCCAAGAGTCTGTCACCATACATAAGCATAAAGGCACCGTTGGCTCGGTAAAAAGGGCACTTGCTTCGTTAGGTCTTAAAGTAGATTTCTTTGAATGGTTTGAGGACGTGGATGATGTCTTTTTAGCACCCCATCACAGTGGCAAACCTAATACATTTACTTTTATCGCTTGGGCCAATGAAACACCTTATACCAGCCAGCAAGTGGTATTAAGTCAGGCGCTTTACGATTCCATTTATCGGGTTACAAATCATACTAAACCACAAAGAGCACATTTTAACTTTTTGGTTGGAGCAAAACTTGACTTAGGTGTGACTGTTGCAACCACATCGAGTGGGTTACAAGTTGGACGTATAAACTATGACACGGTGCCGGTGAAAGCCGCCCTCACAGAAATGACTGCGGGCCTCACGGTTGTGAATAAACACCGCTATGGGCTTAAACGTCATTATGGCAAAACCCAAGCTGTGTCGGGGGAATTATCCGCCGCATTGGGCGCAGGGCTGCACTTGCATAATCAACGCCACAGTGTTGGCCGATTTTATATGAGTAGCGACCAAAAATTACCAGCAGGCAGCTATTACTTACAGTCTTCTTTCGCCGCTGCATTTCATTTTAGTAACCGACGCTTCAGCGTAGGTCGCTTTTACCTTCATTCATCTCAATAGAGAAGGTGTGCGTTTACTTAGTCAAGTGACGTTACATGAAGTAATGCAGCAAATTGGCAACAATACAGGTAATCAAACACTAAGTAACCCTACATAACACTCTATTGTTTCTTATATCAGGCAGTCTTTGATAAGAGATGATAGCAAATGCACTACAGGCTAAAGCTGGCGTCGCTTATACAAGGCTGATTGATATCAAATCAACCTAAGGAGTATGTGCAGTGAGCACAATCTTACGGCCAACAATTACAACTGCGGGTTTAGAGGCAGTTTTTAATTCTGAAAAGAATGGCTTTCAAGCCAAAATTAACAAAATAGGGCTCGGTACTGGTAATTATACGCCTCATCAAAGTCGCTCGGCATTAGGTGCAGAGGTACATCGTATTTCTGTGGCCAGTGGCGAAGACAAGGGCAATGCACAAATTCACATGAGTGTAATTGATGACACCAATCATAACTTTTGGGTCAACGAAGTTGGTTTTTATTTAGAAGACGGCACTTTGTTTGCTGTTTATTCAGATCCTGATAAACCTATTGCTTATAAGTCATCAGAAGTTGATTTGCTGCTAGCGTTTGACCTTGTACTAACAGGCGTGCCAGCAGATTCAATCACGGTGATTGATCAAGGTGTTAATTTAAATATTTTAATTGCACCGGAGCTGGCCAAGTTAGGTGCAGCACAAATTGGCAACATGTACCGTCATATCAAACAAAAGTTTGAATTGATGGACGCAGGCGTTTTGAAATAACAGGAGCAGACAATGGCATTAGAACAAGATATCGCAAACTTAGTTGAATCAACCAATCAACTCACCTCAGTAATTGATAATAAAGCAAAAACCATCGATGCAAAAATGGCACAGCTTGATAACCGCGTAGCAGCCAAAGAAGCGCAAGTTGACCAATTTATCCAGGATGCAACGCCTGAGACTAGGTATGAGCAAACCATTACGATTGGCGGCTCTAAAGATTATTTATATCCAGTTTGGTGGCGTTTTCCTGGTAATGAGGAGGGTGTCAGTAAGTTAACAGTGAGTCGACATTATTCATGGAATAACAATACTAAACCTCTAAATCCTGCATCAGGTCACCAAGCTGGGCTTTTATTACAGCTTGAAGGTAATGCGTATGCGTGGAATGGCGATTCAAATTTTATGAATATTAAGCGCTTTTATGAAAGGTATAACAACACGGTAAGTCATGTTGATTTTCGCCTTAACTGTAAAGCCGAAAAAATAGACTCAAGTAAAGACTTTTATGGCGGTGGCGAAGATGGAACTTTGGGCCCTTGGCATTGCACATATAGTGGCTTGTATTTACGTGGGGGTGGCCTAACTTATCGAATCACAAAAAACTGGAAAGGGGATGTGGCTTTCCATGATGGTAGTGATATGGACCGACGCAATACATATGAAAGCTCTCAAGCTAATTGGACTGTTCGTTGGTTTGTAGAGCCCATTCCATTTACTGAGCGAAAAGCACCTATCGCCAATACCATTCCTTATGTGAATCACCCTTATACGCCACCAACGCCTACAGCTGCTCAATAAGCATCTGACATTACAGTCGGTGTTAATGCAGAAAGCACAAAGTAAGAAAATGAAGGATTAATAATGATTTTAGAAAAACTCACGGTAGCAGGAAACGATATGGTCAATGTCCCTGCAGAAGAAAAAACCTTGCTTGATTTAGGAGTTGCACAGGCGGATGTTGCAGGGCTTATTGCACAGGCAAAGCAAGCGCAATTAGAAGCTCAGTGCCAACATGCTCGCAGCTTTGCCTATCAATCGCAATCTGATGGTTTAGCGTTTGATTACCTAGCAGCCCAAGCGGAGTTTGGCGAACAAAGTACCCAAGCTGAAACCGCGAAGGCAGCGTGGCTTGGGGCACGTAAATCTATTAAGGCGCATTATCCAAAACCTTAAGTTTTAAACTTTTTATCGAGTACTAACTAAGCCCACCTTTTGGTGGGTTTTTTTATGCTCATTTACTCGAGCCATACGTGGTCGTATTACATACATTGTTTAGTTAACAATAAGTGAATACAGGTTGGCTCATTATTATTATGGAGAAAATAATATGGCATTAGAACAAGACATTGCTGATCTCATAAAATCAGCCAACCAACTCACAGACACCGTTGACGGTAAAGTCCAAGACATTACCGCGCATTTAAACCAAAAAAAGCAAGAGATTGACACCAAACTCACTGCCAAAGAGCAAGCTGTAGACGCAAAAATTGCCAGCTTTCAAAAAGCACTGCCGCTTGGCCCAAACATGTTGTCAGACACCAAACATTTTGCATACATCAACGCAGGCCAACCAGAAGGTACGGCAGTTGACGTATTACAATCACATGCTGCCCCATGGAGTTGCTTTTATTATCAAGGCACTGAAGGGGGAAGTACGGTAACTAAACTCAACACAAGCATGTTGGCACAGCATGGACTTGCGCCAAATGATGATTTTAAGGCGCGGGCTTTAGGAGACTACCGCTCAGAATCAAATACGTATTATGGCACTGATTTCAAAGTGGTGGTATTTGACGTAGAAATCACCAAAGGCAGAGAAACCGATGCAAATAATGGTCTCTTATTCGTCATTAACCAAGGTTGCCCCACTTTTACTGGATGGGGGCGTGGTGAATTTTTAACCCAAGCCAGTTGTTGGGTTAATGTACTTGAAGTAAGCGGCAATATGAAGTTTTACCCTTCTTCAAATCGCTCTGCATCAATTAGAGTCGACAGCTCTGATCTGAACAAAGGCTGGCAGTATAAGCACGCAACAAGAGCTGGTTGGGGTGGATGCCATCAACCGATATTTTCAGGCCTTGGCAAAATGAAAGTGGCGATTGCATTGCCGTATGTGGGGATGGGCGATCATGGCGATAACATGATCTGGGCTGACAGTGTTGGCCACCCGTATTCTCACGTTGGTCCAACTGTTGTTGAAGGAGCATAACCATGGCGATATTAAAACAAATTTCTACGCAAACTAATTTTGCGGGTGGTATTAAAGACTTAGCCCATGGCGCGCACATTGCCGAAGAAGCCGGCGTTGCCGCCGATGATTTTGAAGTGATTTTTAATACCGATGAAGTACAAACACTAAGAAGAAAAAGTTATAGCGCACAAAGCGATTATTTGTTCTTTGATTATATGGCTGCCGTCGCTGAATTTGGCGACACGTCGGCACAAGCAAGCACAGCAAAAACGGCTTGGTTGGCACAGCGCGAAGCGGTTAAAACACAATTTCCAAAATAACAGGCTTATAAAACTACCTCGTTTTATAAGCGAACTTAAATTGATCAAACACAATCAACTTTTTATTGCATACAGAGCCCGCTTTTGCGGGCTTTTTTGTATGCGCTTTTTTTAAATGTATGGAGAAGATACACATGGCGTTAGAACAAGATATTGCCAAACTCATTGAGGCTTCAAATGACCTCACCACCATTGTCGATAACAAAATTCAAGACATAGATAACAAAGTGCTGTCAGCTAAAAGCATCGTTGATGGCTATATTAATCAAGTGAATAACTATATTGATTCAACCCGAGGCAAGCAGTCTCATTTTCGTTTAACTAAAAACCAAGCTTTACTACCAAACAGTGATAGTACATTCCCGCTTAATTGGAGCGGGGGATTTGTTAAAAGTGCTAAAGTTGTTGAGACTGTTGTTACAGGCTCTTTGCCAGAACAACGATCCGCTCTTGCTCGTGAGTTTCTTCAAGCGATTAACTCAGATCGACAGCATTTCGCTGGGAGCTTTAAGATATGGGAGTTTGAGTACTACCCAAATCGCCGAGGTGAAAATCAAGGGCAAGCAGCATATTTAATGTATCAGTATAGTAGACGAACCACTGTATCTACGGCTGCTGCCATAGTTAAACATATCAAAGGAGTGGTGCCTAATGGTTACTGGTGTCAAGGTCTTGAGGCCAATCAACCAGCAAAATTATGTGGTCAACTGCTAAGTCATTCTGGGCGTAATAGTTACACCCATTGTCACCCATATGTAAATGGCATGGGAAAACCTGAAACAGAAACAGGCATTATTCAAGTAGCATTGCCAGCAGTGGTAACTGGAGATGTCGATTTAACCAATAAGGAATGGGGGCAGTTTGCATATTTAGGTGATGCTGACCAACCTGCGTATAATTAAGGAGAGAATATAATGGCTAAATTAAAAGTAAATAATCAGATAGTAGATCAATTTTATGACTTCGGTACACCGCCTGACGCAACCATGCAACTAGTGCATGAACAGTTCGGGGAAAGCGCAACCTATGTTGTTGAACTGACTGAACTTGAAGAAATAGCTCTATCAAAAGCAACTAAACGGGCAGACATCACCACGCAAGTGGCTGATACAGACTCATTGCTAGGTACAACCTCAGACACCACGCACTTACTCCTTAACGAACTCAGTGGTTTTATTAATAAGCTTAACAAAGCCACCACATTGGCAGAAGTACGCGCATCAGCTACGTCATTACAATCAGCAATTGGCCATATTGAGGCAGATGTGGCAGCTGGGTCGTTAACGTTCCCGTATCAAAGCAAAGGTCAGCAAAGCGTAATGAATGAAATATCAGCGCGCGCTACTGCGGTTAACCAAGTGCTTAGTAAGTAAACCTCAGCAATACATATTGGTGATAATGGCCGCGTTATCACGTTGCCCGTAAGGCCACCACAAGTAGGTGTTACGGGCAAGGTGTTTGGCCATTAACAATATGATATAGCGAGCGTTTAGTTTTACAAATTATGAGTTTAACAAATTATGAGTTTAACGAATTTTAGCGCCATCGAACTCAACCAACTTCCTACGCCAAGCCTTGTAGAGTCTCTTAGCTTTGACGCCATAAGCAGTGCGATCCTCGCAGATTACAAAACCCGCTTTCCAGGTGCGCAGCTAAATTTTGCCAGCGATCCCGTGATAAAACTCATTGAGTGTTTTGCGTATCGAGAGTTATTAGTAAGAGCACGCATCAATGAAGGAGCCGAAGCTGTTTTATTGGCAAAAGCCACCCGCACGGAGCTGGACTATTTAGGGCAACGATTTGGTGTAAAAAGGGCGGTAAGAGTAGGGGTTGATCAGGCAAATAACATCAATAATGTCGCGAGTGATGATCCAAGCGCATTTGAAAGCGATGAACGTTTTCGTACCCGTATTAAACTGGCATTAGAAGGGTTTAGTACCGCTGGGCCGGTTGGGGCGTATGCGTTTCATAGTTATAAGGCGTCTTCACATATCAAAGATGTGTTTATTGAAGCGCCAGAGTTTGTGATGCAAGCGCCTCCTTCAACCATGGCTGAGCAATTACCCAGCGGGACTATGCTGCTAAAAAACACCTATAGTGCCGATTTAATTACGCCCATGCCCGGTGATGTTGCTATTACATTATTATCTGATGAAGGGAATGGCACGCCATCAAATGCTGTTTTACAGGCAGTTGAGCAACATTTAAATCAAGATGATATTCGCCCACTCACAGACAGGGTAAATTTGCTAAAACCCCACATCTTCGATTTTGAGGTCAAAGCAAAACTGCATTTATACCCGGGTTTAAATGCCGATGAAATATGCGCTGAGTCACAAGCGGCATGCCAAGCGTGGCTCAATACTCATCACAAGCTTGGTCACGATATTTCACTCTCGGGGTTATATGCTGTGTTGCATAGCGCAGGGGTGCAGCGAGTGGAATTAGTTAGCCCCACAGCCGATATTGTGGTTGCACAAAATCAAGCGGCATATTGCACGCAACTAACGGTTTCTGTAGAGGCGCAGCGCAATGTCTAATAGCGATGAACGTCCAACTAAGTTAACGCTTGCTAATAGCTCATTGCTTGAGTCGTCATTGCTTGAAGCCAGCGCACGCCTTGAAGACATACCTGTTCAGTTAAAGCATCTGTGGAACCCAAATAATTGCCCAGCACATTTTTTACCTTGGCTTGCTCATGGTTTAAGTGTTGACGCATGGGACAATGCGTGGCCTGAGCACATTCAGCGTCAAGTGATTGCAGCCAGCGTACCAAATCACCGTATTAAAGGAACGGTCGGGGCGCTAAAGCAATCCCTCAATGCACTCGATGCAGACTTAGAACTACAAGAATGGTGGCAAATCGGTGGCCCACCGCACAGCGCCCGAGTATTGGCTTTGGCTAAAAACAACTTAGATGAACAGGGCGCAAGCTTTATCACCCCTAAGTTGCAAGCACAACTGTGGCAGGCAATTGCTGCTAACAAACCTTGTAGAACGCAAATTGACTTTCATATTGGTAATATTCAGCAAAATAACGTGTACTTGGCGGCCGCAGGGCAAAGCACCACGCTAAAAACCAATCACCTCGCGCAAAGTGTTGATGGCGAGTTTGATACCAGTTATGTCACGTTACAAAGCGTTGCCAGCACTCATGAAATAGGCACTGGGCGGTTAGCGCAAAATGCCGATGACCAATTCGACTTAAGTCATATCACAGTACAAGGTGCAGCCAGTAACTATGAAATAGGCACTGGGCGGTTAGCGCAAAATGCCGATGATCAATTCGATTTAAGTTATATCACAGTACAAAGTGCAGCCAGCAATTATGCAATAGGCATGGCGCAGTTGCAGCAACAAGCTGATGGAGGTTTTGCGCTTTGCCAAACTTATGTTGCTAACACCACAAACACCACCACATTTCAAACTTCATACATGGAAATTCTATGAATACTTATCAACCTATAATTACGCAAGCTGGCTTAAATAAAGCGGTTAATGCGAAGGAAAAGGGGTTGAGCGTACACCTCAGCCATATCGCGATTGGCGATAGGGGATATACGCCAAACAAAAATGACACAGCCCTGAAAAATGAAAAAGACCGAGTAGAGACGGGTGACGCTACCGACTACAAAAATGGTCAGTTTCGCGTGTCGGGTAAATTCACCAGCGACACCGATTATGCAGTACGAGAGGTCGGTTTTTTCTTATCAGACGGTACTTTATTTGCCCTTTGGTCACATCCTGAAAATGTGCTTTTTTACCTCACGCCCATGGCAACGGTTGTGCAGGGGTTTGACTTATTACTCAGTGCCGCGCCACACGACGCCATTACCGTCACCCACAATGGCGACTTAAAAATGTATTACGACGACGTGTTTATGCAAATGACCCAAGTACAAACTGAAATGCTGACTGCACAAACGCAAACCAACACCAATATCGTCAATCTTTATCAACAATTAGCCGGAAAAGGACTTTTATAATGAGCACCATCGAGTCACAAATTCAAAAACTCAATGACACAAATGCAGAGTTAGCTCGAGTAAATAACGAGCTAACGAATACAGTGCGCACTCATACGAGTAAAATTAACAATGAAGTAGCAGCGGCAAAAAATATCATGTCAGCAGCCACAGCCAGCGCGATCAGCGAAGTAAAGGCCGATGCCAATGCCGTAAATGCTGAAATTAAAGCGCGCATGGACGACGCGGTAGTCCCTTGGCTGCCAGCTATGACCAAAGTACAGTTTGATGCATTACGCGCTGATCGAAAGCAAAAATATGCGGGGAGCGGGTTTGTTGAGTGGGGTAAACATTCATCTGTTTATGAAATTAATGCCAATATAAATGAAGGAATGTTTTGTGCGAGTTATAACGGGGAGTCATCTAGATATAGTAAGCTGACAATTGGTTCAAAGCTTGGCTCTTCTGGTCAATCTTCAACTGAATTTGCTAGCGTCTTGGTCGATGGAGTAACGTTGAGGTTGAGCGACTCGAGAGTTGATGTATACGGAATCCATTGTACTTTCCCTGAGGCACCAGATGGCACCAAAACGTACGATTCTGCCACAGGCTCAGTAACAAAACATACCAATGCTGAAGTCGCATTCGCCTCCGAAACGGCCACCAATAAAGTCATTACCTCACGCAAAGATCTGGTGTTTCTAGAGTCATGGCATGAAAAAATAACGGATAAAGATATTGTTTACCCGCTGGGCAACGTGCAATACGGCGCAAGTAGTTACGAAGGTATAGCACTATCCAATAACTTGGTCGCACAAAGCTATTCGGCGTTTGGTGAGTGGGACGAAAACACCAAAGGGTATGGTGCAAAATGGTCGTCATTAACCGACGTACAAAAAGCCCTATTCTTAAGCGAGCCAGAGCATAATATTTATTATGATGCTGAAGCTAAAATATATGTTCAGGTGCGTTATCGTATGCGCGTTATTGAGGGGGTGAGCGATGATTGGAATGAATTACGCCCATCGGTTCATGAAATAACAACGGAGTGGGCAATTGCAAATAGGCGTAGAATCACCTTTGTGCAGGGGTCTGGTTTATCAATTTCTAGCACGGTTTTTTTAATGAAAGGCCATACACAAACAGCATTAACGAAGGCTGATAATGGTATAGCGGAGGGGGAAGCACAAACGTTAGGACGCACAAGCTTTGGAGGTACTAAACCTCTGGCATTGCCAATCGCCCTCGTCCAACGCATGAACCAGGGGGTCTTCCACCCAACTTATAACCCTATGGGAGCGGGAAAACTCATCAATACCACTGAAAATGGTTGGGTGCATTGGTACGCAAGTAATGCAGCAAGTGTTTCATCAAAAAGCGCTTGTTTTATCGATTATCGAGAAGGAGGTGTAGGTGACAAAAATCGTACAGTAGGTGCGATTAGGGGCGGTGATGGATATAGTGGCCGCTTAGAACAATATAAGTTTCATGACGCAATCTACGCGGGCCAAGTAGAAGACTTACGTTTAAACGCTAACAAGCTTGATGTCAATAAACTACGTGAAGAGGTGATGCGAAAAGCCGTTGCAGGGACTTTACGAGGTAAAGAGCAAACTCTATTTACGCATTTCAAGGAGTTAAAGTCAGGTTACTATCGGGCTAGTAATGAATGGAATGCATCATTTTATGATTCACCTCAAGATGGTAATACAATTGATTTCTTTAGCAATGGTTTTAGTGCTTCTACACCTGTTATGGTATGGCAACCAGCAACGGGTGTAACACTTTATGGCACTGTCTCTAATTCAAATGCACATTTGAAATTAACCGATCAATTTAGTAATTTAGGGGGCGAAAGGCATACTAACCCATTGAGTAAAGTTGGGCTGACCCATAGCGACATTTGTTATTTTGCTGAATTAAAAAAAATGGGCTCTGAATTCGATTCACTCCCCTGGGTAGATATTATTGGTCACCCAGAACGTATTGCGACCACTTTTCCAAATGGAGTTGTTGGGCAGTGGGTACCAAAACTACCAGATAACTCATCCGGTTACCCGTTAAATAGAAAAATGACCAATGCCGTTCTAAATGCAAGTTATAGCAGAGATTTAGGTGTCACATGGACAAATACAAATGTTGGACATAATGCTTTGCTAAATACCAGTTCAGGCAGCTGGAATCCAGAAACTGTTGCTTTATTGACCTATGAGAGCCAAGCCAATTTTACTGAGTTGGCAACTAGCTCAAATATTGTGGATAGTCGTGTCGGTGATGTATTTGTTTCTCTGAGTGCGAGTACAAATCAAGGGAATAGATTGCATCCAAGCTTAACCAATAAAATTGGTAAGTCAGGCGTATCAGACCCAACTTTTAAATCGTACTCTGTAGCATCTAGCCAAGTGATGAATGATAAGCTGGTATATGAGCCTAAACATCCATTAATGGATGTGGCAAAGCCAGCAAACAACTCACCTGCTGTGAAAGCTCTCCCTACCATTACGGAAAAAAATGGATTGTATTACCTACAATTACACGGTGCTGAATTAAAACACCATACACCCACGTTTACTGATGTAAACCCAAGTGTAAATACCACATACACCGAAGGGAGCTTTTATCGTCTAACTAATTATGGTGCTAAAGGCTATTACGTGTGTGAAGTAACGAAGACATTTGTGTTTTATACCAATACAGACTACATCCAAATGGAGAACGGAGACATAGTCCATGGGCCGACAAACCAAGTTATATTGCGTAAATTAAATACCGCAGATGGCAGCAGTTGGGGCGACGACCAAACCATCCCCATCGTTAACGGTGAAGATGTAAAAACTGACCTCAACGGTAATACAGTGAAAGTATTCTGCCACCACACGCAAATCCCTCTTGGCATCGCCCACAACGACTAAGGAAAGACAATGACTCAAGAACAAATAAATGAACAAGCAGGCACTGAACTTGAAGCGCTGGCAGCTGGTACACCAGAGCATACGGCGGCAGTTCATGCTGCAGAAGTGGCAGTAGCAGAAACGGCTCATGAAGTTACAGTCCATGAAATAACGTATCAAGATGTGCAAACTAAAATGGCATTGCGTCACCCGCGTGCGCAAATTGATGCGCTATTACAACAAGCCATTGCGCAAGAGCAAGCAAATTATGACGCTGCACACGCACAGTGGCTGGTGGAGGTGGCGCAAACACAAGCATCGATTGATGCGGCTACGGCACATAATGCAGCCAATCTGGGTGAACCGCAGGTCGTGCCTGAGTTGCCAAGTGAGCCTGTAATTGATATGGCGCTGCGCCGAGCATGTTATAAGCAAAGGTTTGTTGACGTTGATTTAGCACTTACCACCGAAGCAGAGCCCGCCAAAGTGGTGTTTGATGATGATGCATTGATTGCCTATCACCACCCAGCAACCGAGGCACACAGCGCTGAACACATTGAACAAGTCAAACGCGCGCGCTTTAAAGCCCAGCGCGCCATTGATGTTGCGGCCATTACGGTTGAAGTTGAAGGGCTGGTATTTGATGGCGATGAAATGGCGCAAACCCGTATGGCCCGTGCTGCGGTTGTCATGGATGACACCGAAAGCGTTTCTTGGGTATTGGCTGACAATAGCCAAACCAGTGTGAATAAAGCGCAACTGGCAGCAGCGTGCAAAGCCGCTGGCCTTGAACAAACTCGGTTGTGGATGGCGGTTTCATAACGCATACCGGCACTTATTTAGCTGTGCTTATTATATAGGTAAGTGTATAACGGTTTTGAGTTAAACTGTTTCAACATTGAGAGCATAGGGCTGCGAATTCTGCAGCCTTTTTTTTCGCCTTAACAGTACGCCTAAAATAACGCCTCCCTTGACAGACCAACCGCACAGTCGCTGTATCCTTTGCGGTGCCTATTCTGATCATTCCCCGTATTTTCTTCCTCGTTAACCCTTTTAAACCCCTTCCTCATTTGTTTGTCCGCACTGTTAACACCGTTAACGCCAGCCAATTCACTGCCAAGTTACGAAATTATTTTGATGCAACTAAGCCTTGAACGGCTGTTATTTTTGATCTTGTTGCTGTGAGTATCTTTTTTGCAAAAAGCTGAGTTTTGTTATGCAGCAGGGCAATGTTGACCGTTCTATCAGCAAGAGAATTGCTATTATTTGGGTACGTTGAAAACACCACCATTTTCACCACCATTATAAATATATAAACGATTCAATACATTGGCATATATGTATTGTGCTCTAAGCCAAGTTAACTTCTCTGTGAGTTAATTTGTCACCAACGACTTTAAATCCCCCCTTCATTATTACTATTTCAGGAATCACTATGACTCAATCGACGTCACATAAATTTTATATTGTAGAAGAAGCCGAATATGGCGTATTACCCGCCGCAGCACAGTTTGTTGAAGTGCCAATTACGGGCACGACTTTAGGGTTAACCAAAAATGCCACACAGGCAAACACCATTCGTTCAGACCGCCAAATTGCTGACTATAGAGATGGCACACAGCAAATTGGGGGTGACATAAAAGCCGAACTACAATGGCAAACTATTGATATGTTGCTTGAAGCGTCTGTGTGTGGCAGCTGGGACACCGACACGTTAAAAAGTGGCACTGCGCGTCGTAGTTTCAGTATTTTACGTCACTTCACCACGCTTTCTGGCAGCGATAAGCCTTATCAGCTTTATAGTGGTATTGAACTGAATAACATTAATATTCAACTGGGTACTGAAGGCGTAACGTCAGCAACATTTAGCGCAATTGGTAAGTCTGTAGAGGTGATGGCTGACTTGCCACAAGGCGCAGTGCTTAACGCCACAGCGCAAATTCCTGCCTTTGATAGCTTTAGCGGTCAAGTGACCGAAGGTGGCAATAATTTAGCCATTGCGACAGAGCTTGGCTTTACGCTCGAAAACGGCATTGAACCGCGTTTTGTGATTGGCTCAAACGAAACGATTCGCCCTTCAATTGGCCTATCTAACTTAACGGGTACATTGGGCGTCTATTTTGAAAACCATGCCTTACTTGAAAAGTTTTTAAATGGCGAAAATTCCGACATTAGCTTTTCTATGGCTGATCCACAAGGCAACCAATACATCGTGAAAGTGCCGAACTTACGTTACACCGGCGGTCAACCTGATGTTGAAGGCACAGGCGCGATTATTGTGTCATTGCCATTCCAAGGCTTATTTTCAGAAACAGACAAAACTAACTTAGTGATCGAAAGGAAAGCAAAAGTATGATGGAAGCATTTTTCACCAGAGATAAAGCCAACGCGGGCATTAAATTACCTTTATATTTACCCGATGGCAGTGAGTCTGAGCATTATTTAATGGTTAAAGGGATTGATTCTGATGCATTTCGTGATGCTGAAACACTAGCAAAACGCAACGCGATGACCTTTGCTGCCATTGAAGATGAGGCGCAGCAAAAAGACGCCTTTGCTGACGAAAAGCTTACTCTAATTGCATCATTAGTGGGTGACTGGTCATTCGAACAAGCATGTACGTTAGATGCAGTGAAAAACTTTTTACGTCAGGCCCCTCAAATTTGCGATCAAATAGATAAAGTTGCCGCAAAACGTTCGCTTTTTTTCGACAACGGGTTGAGCAATTCGCAGCCTTCGCCAAAAGCGAATGCGAGCTAAGCCAAGTACCCAAAGGTGCCTGCTTAACCCGAAAACAAGCCCTTAAACAGGTTTGGAAAACCACAGGAATAAAGCCACCTGAACTGGCAGAGCAACCCGCTCTGCCAGACGAGCTTGGTTATTTATGGTCTTGGTATATTGAACTTAAAGGGGCTGAACCACTCAGTTTTTCCGAAATTCACCACTGGTCGCTTCTTACACGTAAACACCTCCAACCATGGGAGGCTGATCTTTTACGCTCAATAGACCGAATATATTGGAGTGTCATGCATGGCAACTAATTTAGCGCTTTCTGTCCAAACATTGACTAAGAGCTCAGGCTCCGCAACTAAAGCCCTAGCAGCATTAGAATCACAATTCAAAAAAACACTCAAAGCGAATACAAACTTTACTAAAGGGTTAGTTAATACAGATAAAACAGCCTCGAATTTAATAACTAAGTTATCTCAAACGACGACCAGTGTGGCAACATTAACATTGGGGACTAAATCGGCTTCACAAGAACTCCGAAAATTTACGGCAAGTCTTAACACGAGTATTGGTTCGAGCCGAACTTTCCGCTCAGTGATCTTAAAATCACAGCAAGCAACTTTTAGCTTTGCAAGTGCGATGAAAAGTACCAATACACTCACTAAAGACATGTCTAAAAATGTATTAAATGCGGCAAATTCAACCTCAAAATTAACAAAAGGCGCATCTGGCGCAGCTCAAAACCTTTCTACACTAGAAGCTCAACTCGCGCGTACTACGAAACAAGGTAATCAATTTTCAACAGCAATGAATAGGGCTGGCAAAGCTGGCAGCGCAGTACCAACAGCTACCAGCAGCAGTAATAGCGAGGGTGGTGATAAACCAAAAGGCAAGTTAGGCAAGCTTGGTGGAGTGGTAGGAGAAATTAGTGGTGCGTTTGGCGGGCCAACCACATTAATTGAAACTGCGGTCGCTGGAATAAGTAAAGTCACTGAAGTAACAAAGCAGTTTGAAACGTTACAAGCCAGAATTGAGACAATATCCACCAGTTCTGCTCATGCGAAAACATTATTTGCCAATATTAATGATATTGCCGAGCAAACACCGCATGGGTTAGAGCAAACCACAAACTCATTTATTGCACTGGCTAATAATGGGTTAACTCCCACTAAAGCAGCGATGACTGCCTACGGTGATATTGCATCAACGCTAGGTCTTACGTTAGAAGAAGTGTCAAACAGTGTTATCGACACAACGTCTAACTCAACTCGTGTTCAGCAAAATGCCTTTGCAGCGCTTGGTGTTACCGCTGAAAAAAATGGCGAAGTATTATCGCTGTCTTTTAATGGTGTTAAAACCACGATTCAAAATGATTCAGCCAGTATTCAAACGTATTTGACTCAGCTGGGTCAAAATAATTTCGCCGGTGCCATGACGAAAGAAATGGACACGTTAGGCGGCAAGATGACCCGGTTTGGCTCAGAATGGGATGAGTTATTTCTCAATGTGGGTAATGCGGGCATCGGCGATCTGATGAAAGATAGCTTAACCGGTGCTACAGAGGCGCTGGATGGGTTTAATAATAAACTCGCTTCAGGTGAGATAGGTGCCTACTTTTCTGCAATTGGAGATAAGTTTAATCGAGCTATTGGTACGGATTTAACGCGAGGGATTGAGTCAGTATCTTCTTTACTTATGAGTAATTTTAAGGATTGGGGAGGAAACACGACAAAGGTTGTTGATTTTATTAGCAGCGCTTTTTTAAATATGCCCGAAAACTTAAAAGCGTCGGTCGAGCTGATGGCGATTGAGTTTGCTTCTCTTGTGCAATATGGCAGCAGTTACCTTGACTATCTAAAAGATGCATTAGTCATTGGGGTTGAGAGAATATCATCAAGCTTAAGCATCGGCGTGAGTGAAATGTTAAACGCATTAAACCCGCTGGCAAATGACATAGATTTTGATGAAAAAAGAGCAAAAGCGACACAAGCGTTAGATCAAAAGCAAGAGTCGGTCGATAGCAGGCTATCAAAGTCTTTAAATGCAAATAAGAGCGTTAAAGAGCAGAGCGTTAGTGAGGTATTTGCGCGTAGAGAATCAAATATTGATAAATCATCTAAAGCGTTTGAAGCCGCTGCTGATGTGGGTGTTCGTTATAAAAAGACGACAGTTAAAAGACAAAAAGAATATGACTCTGCAAATAATAACGAGCAGTTGGGTATTAAAAGCCCGCTAGTTTCTGGCCATTTAGGGATTGAAAATGAGGTTGCAGAATCGCAAGAAAAGCAAACCCAAATTGTGGTTAAAGCATGCCAAGAGCGAAATAAAAAGATTGCGGAACTTGAACAACAAAGAACCGACGACGTATTAGCGCAATCGACAGCTGCATTAAATCAACTCGCAGGATTAGGCACTTTATTAAATGCAGATATTACCTCACCTGAGCAAGTTGAAGAAATAGCCAGTGCGACACGAGCAACTTATGACTCAGGAGCGGCGCTGTACGATTCATTCTTCGGTGAAAATAAAGAGGAGGACGCATCGCAGTCTTCTGAAGAGGGGGCCGCTCTTGAAGAAGAAAGAAACACACAAAAGCTCGCTGTTACTCAAGACTTCTTGGAGCAACAAACTGTAATACAAGAAGAAAAAGATGCTGAAAAGCTTGCTGCGACAGAAAACTTCTTGGCGCAACAAACCGAAGTTGAAGTGGATCAGGCAAAGGTCAAGAGTGAGCGGGTTACGCAAATTGAGCAAAATGAGCAATCGAGCCGATTAAGTCAAGCTTCTGACTTTTTTGGGGGGGTTGCAAGTGTTGCAAAAGTATTTGGTGGCAAGCAATCTAAAGCCGCGAAAGCTGCTGCTATTGCGCAAACGACGATTAAAACTTATGAATCAGCGACGAACGCCTATTCATCTTTAGCATTAATTCCGATAGTGGGCCCAGCCTTGGGTATTGCAGCAGCTGCAGCCGCAGTATCGGCTGGTATGGCGAATGTGCAGGCCATTAAGTCAACAAACTATGCAGGTGCCTACGATCACGGCGGTCTTATTCCCGCAGGTAAAATAGGTTTGGTTGGAGAATATGGCCCTGAGTTGATATCAGGACCTGTAAATGTAACCAGCAGGCGTACAACCGCGGGCTTAAGTACCTCAAACTCAAATACAGAACTTACCCCACAGAGTATCGATAAATCAGTCAAGTTCAATTATGTGGTCAATGCCAACGACAGCGATGGTGTTGCACAAGTCATGAAAAAAGAGCGCGCAAAAATCTTACGAGATGTGCGTTACGCAATGGAGTCAGGTGAATGGGATTAAGCGCATTAACAAATATTGCCAAAGCAACCATTATTTCAGAAACCAAAAGTTTAGTTACTAAAAATAAGCACAGTTTTACGCGTCAAGCGCGAAAGCTGGGCCAACCTCAGCGCTGGCGAATTAAGTTGTCAACCGCACCACTGCCGTATCAACAAGCGATGGCGATTTATGCACAATTGGCAAGTTTAGATGGCATATATGGTAAAGATTCACTGCCATGCCCCTTGCCGCAAATCGGCAGTGCATTGTCGGTTAAAAATCGGGTTACTCGCGCCGTTGGGGCAAGCAGTGTTGATGCCATTGTACTGGCAAAAGAAGCGGGAGATGCCATCGGTGTTGGCGACTTCATACAATTTGCTGGGCATAAAAAAGTGTATCAAGTGACCCTGTTCAACAGTGACTCTGGAGAAGTGCAGTTTTATCCAAAGTTAAAGTTTTCAGTCGGTGTCAGTGAACAAATTAAGGTCGGTAAAGACGTTGAGTTTTATGTTTATTCACAAGACAGCGATACCGAGATCTCGATCACCGCGGCGCGTCCTGTGCCTGTCAATATTGAACTCGTGGAGGTCACAGAATGATTAACAACCCACCATTATCGAAAGCGCTTAAAGGGGATTACCGTTATTGCCATTTACTTAAAATGCGCTTTGATTGGGGGACTGTATATATGACTGATGCCGATGAAGATATACGCTATAACGGTGCAGTGTACCTGGCTGGCATGTTCAAAAGTGTAGGTACAGTGAAACAAAGTGGGGGGATTCGTATTGGTGATATGAAACTCAGTTTCAATGCATTGGCACCAAGTGTTGTCGCGCTGGGTTTACAAGAAAAGTGGATGAATCGGCACGTTGAGATCAGTAAATTAATTATTACAACGTCACCGGTTGGCCATCTGCATTTATATTCAGGTTTACTATCAAAAATGCGCTTAACGACTTCAGGCAGTTTAAGTTTTACGGTCAGTTCAATATGGGCCGATTTTGAGAAAACAGCAGGCCGCCAAACCAATACAGCCAGTCATCAGAAGTATTATCCAAGTACAGACCCATTTGAGCATACCGCATTTTTAGATGACAGCATTCCGTGGGGGAAAGCAGGCGATGGCAAAGTACGCTCTAAATCGGCAAAGCCACGACGCTCTGATTATGAACCACCGAGAAATAAACAGGGCCAACAAGAGGAGGCTCCATGAGCTTATTTGACGGCATTTTTAAATTTGCCTTTAAGTTGATAGGCATCGACTTAGAGCCCGAGGCACAAAGTGCCGGTAGGTCGGGTGTTGATTATACCGCGCCTGCCACCGATGCTGGTATTTCGGTTGTTTATGGCGAAATGCGCAAAATTCCAGGCACCATCATATTTCGAACCACTAATGATACCGTTCGTAATGATATAGATAATGAATTACTACATCTTATTATTGTTTGGGGTGAAGACAATGGTGCGCAGGTCAAACAAATTTACATCGATGATATACCCATTGAATCGTCTAAGTTTGTCATTGATGGTCATAAATTTGCTTATGAAATAAGTATTGCGGGCCAGCAGTATTCAGACCCGACCTTAGATAAAAGTGGTTGGGCACCGAAGTACAATCATCCTGAAGGCCTACTCTATAGCTATATCCGCCTAGAAAAGCCTGCCAACGAGCCACTTTTTTCTGCGCGACCAAAGATAACGGCCGATATTATTCAACCGAATATCTATGATGTACGCTTAGGTCGCCCAAGTACATTGGCATCTAACCCTGCATTACAGTTGTATGATTACTTGGTTAACCCACGCTATGGTAAAGGGTTATCGCAACATGATTTAGACATAAACAGTTTTAAACGTGCAGCCACACAATGTGATATGTTAGTTGATAGTTACACTGGGGGAGAGAAAGTCCCGCTTTACACATCGAATATTCGCTTAGACACAACGAAATCAGTTAAAACAAACTGCGAAAAGCTGTTAGTTGCAATGCGCGCAAGTTTACCTGTGGTGAATGGCCGATTAACTCTGGTCTTAGATGATGATCGGGTACCAGTGCCATGGGAGTTAAATGACGACACCATAGTCAGTGATATTGCTATTGAAGATGCATCAAAGCGTGAACGGTTTAACCAAGTAACGGTTCAGTATTACGACAATACAAAAAATGGCAAAGTCCAAGATGCCGTTTTTCCTGACAAAGGCAGCGATGTTGAATCGCAGTGGTTAGCACAAGACAATGGCATACGTTTAAACAAAAAATTCAAAATAGACACCCTTAATAATGTGCATGAAGCGCACCGTTTAGCGGAATTTATCGCAAGGAAAAGTCGTGATCAGCTAAAAATTCAATTAACGGCACGGGATGATGCTGCACTGCTGGTGATTGGCGATGTGATTAAAGTCACCAATGACATCGTAGGTTTTAACAAAAAACCATTCATGTTAACTGACATGGCCTGTGCGTCAAATGGTGAGGTGCAATTATCGTTAGTCGAGCATCAATCCAGCCACTATAGCTGGAAAGCGGGCGTACCCACTCAGCCTATACCAGATACTGTGCATCACTCTAGAAACCCAGAAGCCCCCAGTGGCTTAGAAACAGAGGTAATAGCTGACAATAAACTCAGGGTCAGTTGGCAGTCTGCGTTATCTGATTTTGAATATGCGGTGTTAGTCGACAATAAAGTGGTAAAAGCCGCAGACTCAACACAGCAGTTTGTTGACTTGGAACTCAATGCCGGAGACTACCAATTCAGCGTTCGTGCGGTGAATGCCCTAGGGTATCGTAGTGACGTGGCCACGCTGATTTTTAGTTTAGCATTACCCAGTACACCCATTATTAAAACGGTATCGCTGACACACAATAGCGTGTCTTTGGCTGCGTCGGTACTGAATGCGGCTGTAAACACCAATTTCGAATGGCAATTTGGCGGAGAAGGGTCGCAAACCACCGTTTTATCGCCTTTTATTTCAGTGGCGAGTTTACTCGCGGATAAAACCTATCACGGGCGATGCCGAACCCTCAGTGTATCGGGTGTCAGTGCTTGGAAGTCGTTTGTAATTACTACCACAAAACCTTCTGCCAGTGAGCAAGTAACTGTACTTGCAATTGAATTAAGCCAAGCACCTACATGGATAGGAACGGGCGCTGGGTTAATACCTGCCAATGCAGTAAACCAAGTGAGAGTGGCATTAACAGAGTCGCACAGTAAAGAGGAACTGGCGTTTCAAACACTGACTGTGTCGATTAATACTGAAGCAGATATTATCACCGCGGAGCTTGAGCACGCTGAAAACCATACACAAAGCCCGCTAGAGATCACATTTGAAGGGCAGGGTACCAGTAGCTTAACACTCACAGCTAAGCATGACTTGCAAGTACAGCGACAAACATTCAGTTTAACGGGGGTTACCAGTAAAGACCTTGAAGAAATACGTGCAGAATTTTCGGTTATAGATGAGCTTGCCGAATCAGTGTTAGAGCAAGCACTTAATAATGAACACCTGTTTGATGCTGATTTAACCAGCACCCTGCATCTAGAGCAAAAAACCGATACCACCAACGCAGTAGTAAGCGAAGCGGCCGCCGCGCAAGCAAGCGAAAACGAAGCCATTGCAACACGTATCAACACCGTAAAATCAGCAGTTGAAGACAGCAACGCGCGAATTGTGAAAGTACAGCAAACCCTTGTAAGTGCCGACCAAGCGCTATCAACTGAAGTTTCGCAACTAACGTCAACAGTGGGTGAAAACCACAGTGAAATTAAAACCTACTTCGTCACAAAGGTAGACTCAAAAAGCGCTATTTCACAAGCAAAAACTGAGCTTGAAAGTAAGGTCGATGATAATAGAGCTTATCTAGACCAAACGTTTTATACAAAGTCAGATGCCAACACAGCCATTGCCGCCGAAAGCACACGGCTTGAAGCAAGCATTGGTGGGCACATAGGGGCAGTGAGTGATGCATTGAACGTGGTAAAAAGCGACGTGAAGGGTAACAATTCGGCACTGAACACGCTCACGCTGCGTACACAGGATATTGAAGGAAATATCACAGCAGTGAATAGCCGTGTTGATGTAGCGCAATCCGATGTAGATGGCAATACCAGTGCGATTTCGGCGCTAAATTTACGTGCTGAAAATATAGAAAAAGGCGTGGATGCCAATGCCAGTCAAATCTCAGATGTTAAAACCACGGCGGATGGCGCAGCAACGGCTACGCAAAACCTCACAACGCGGGTCAGTAATTCAGAGGGCCGAATTAGCAGTGCGAACTTAACGTTACAGTCACATGCAGGCACTTTGGGCCAATTGAGTGCGCGCGCGGAACTCGGCGTTGACGTCAATGGCACAGTGACGGGCATGACCATCACACCAGGTAAGATGCGGATTAAAGCGGGTACTTTTGAGTTACTTGATAATAGCAATAACAGCGCGGTTTATTTTGACTCAAGTAGCGGAAAATACACGTTCAAAGGTCATATTGTTGCTAACAGTGGTTCTTTTAGCGGTCATGTCAATGCGACAAGCGGCACTTTTAAAGGGCGTGTTGAAGCAAGCAGTGGATCCTTTTCGGGTCATGTTAATGCGACAAGCGGCACATTCAAAGGAAAAGTCGAGGCATCGAGCGGCCAATTTAAAGGCGAAATTGAAGCGACTAAAGGGGTTATCAATTCAGTTACACTTCGCTCATGCAAATGGGATGCGGGTATTAGTGGCTTAATTGAGGCTTACTCGGGTCAACTACTCTTTAAAAAATCAAACGTGATGAACGCCATCGTCAATACGAATGGTGTTTTATTTGGTCGACGTATGGTTATAAAAAACAACCGCCAGCCAAAATCAACAGGGTTAGACATTGAATATCATGATAACGGAATACAAGTACGGGCTGAAAAATTTGGGGTTTATGTTAAATCGAACGATTGGGCATTTTATGCTGGTTCAGGCAGAGTTGGCCCCCATACCTCAGCACATGAAACTCTGTTACCAAAAAACCTAACCCCCGTTGAAGGCGATATTTTATGTGATGACGAACTTATGCACATTGCTGATATTTCCAACGCCATTTGTACCGCAAAGCTATCTATCGCCCCCATGGATGTTTCAGCCCGAGGCGTATTTGCAGTCCGCAGAAATCTAACTGACTTTCAACCCGCTGGCTTAGAAGGTTTAGAAGAGTGGGAACAACTGGCCTACTTGTACGACATTGCCTCTATCAACGCCGGCGGAGAAGGTGCCATGAATGTGTGCGGCGAAGGTGGCAATTTGCAAACGGGCGACCTCATTTGCTCAAGTTCCATGCTTGGCAAAGGCATGCGCCAGCCCACGCAAAGCGAGGAACGCTACACCATCGCCCAAGTGCGTCACAACGTTACTTTTGACTCCCCCGACCAAGTGAAAATGGTCGCAGTAATTTACAAACGAGGTTAACCATGGCTTACTCGATAGGCACAATCTCAATACAAAAAAATAGCTCAATCATTACGGGTTCAAACACGCTATTTGAGCGTGTGGCAAAAGCTCAAAACGGCGATTTACTTTACTTTCGTATTAGTGAGCAAGACCACATTTTACAAGTGTTTGATGTTATCAGCGATACGCAAATAAAAGCCAATTTACTCGATGGCACCCCGTTCAATCCAGCCGCTAATGCTAGAAATATCGGCTATGGCTTAATACAAAACTTTGCTGCCACAACGCCAGCAAAATTGGCAAAGGGCATTGCTGAGCTTCAAGCAAAATGGCATAGGCGTGAAAGTGAGTTAACGGGCTGGTTTACAAGCACCGCCGACACCCATGTTATTACCAATTTTTTAGGTGAAGCCGCAACCATTCCCACGCCCGCAAAGATTGCCGAACTAGCGCAAGTAGCCATGACTGCCAGCAGCGACTTAGCTACCATTGCGCAAGAAATAGCGGCTAACCAGCAAAGCTTAGCCACGGTCGCACCGCGTATTAATGCCTTTGATGCGATTTATCCGCAGGTCATAAGCGCGAACAACAACGTCATTACTAAGCACGATGAAATAGTACTTACACATAATGAGATTAAGGCAAAAGCAAGTGACGTTAACGCACATGCAGAGCAAGTCGCAGTGCATAAACAAGCGGTGTTTGAGCTTAAACAAAGTGTACAGCAAGCCGCCGAACTTGTGAGCCTAGACAAAACCCACAGTCATGCCGCAGCCGCCATTTGCGCCACGGCCAAAGCGCAAACACACGCAGATGTGCAACAAGTGCAAGCAGATAAAACCGCCATTGAACAGGTCAAAAATGACCTGAACGCATTGGGTGATTCTTTGAGCAGTTCTGTCACCAATGCTAAGCAAACAATTAACGAAAAAGCCCACACCACTGAGCAGCATATTAATCATGTGGGAGCGCAAATAAGGAGTTATGCAGACAGCACAAAAGCAGCCATTACCCGCACTGCACAACAGTTTGATGCAAACACAGCAAAGCGAGCAAGCAGCACCGAACAGTATGCACACAATGCGATACGGGCAAACAATAATGTAACGATTACGCATGACCAAGTGGTGCAAATTGCCCAACAAGTGAGTCGTGATTTGGGTCACATTTCAACGCTTAAAAGCAAAACTTTGAATGCGCAGCGGCAAACACAATTACACAATGAACAAACGTCACTTGATGCACTACACAGCAAAGCTAATGCTGCGCTATGTGCAACCGCAGCCGCGCAAACACAAGCTGACCTGCAACAAGTGCAAGTTGATAAAATCGCCATTGAACAGGTCAAAAATGACCTGAGTGCATTGAATGAGTCTCTGAGTAATACCGTTACCAGTGCTGTTACTAATGCTAAGGAGGCAATTAACACCAAGGCCCACACCACAGAGCAGCACATTACTAATGTCGGTGCACAAGTAAGCGCGCATGCTGACAACACAAAAGCAGATATTACCCGAACCGCACAGCAGTTTGATAAACACACATCGCAGCGAGCAAGCAGCACCGAACAGCATGCACACAGTGCGATACGGGCAAACAATCAGGTAACCATTACGCATGAAAAGGTAGTGCAAACCGCACAGCAAGTCAGCACTGATGTAGCCCAAGTAGCAACGCTTAAAAACAGCGCAACGAACGCACAACAGCAAACTGAACGTCACAGCGCACAAACATCCCTTGATGCATTGCACAGTAAAGCAAGCGCGGCATTGTGTGCGCTGAGTATCAATTCGCTGGCACAGCAAAACGCCAAGCTAAACACGGCACTCAATGCAGCATTAAACAACACGCTCACAGCACAGCAAATTAACCAATTATTCCCAGTTTAACTTCGAATAAATACAGATAAATACAAAGGTATATTATGACCACTGAACTCACCAACGCAGTCACCGCGCTCAACGATGTAACACAAAAACACGAGCAGCTAAACACACAATACCAAGGCACACATGACGCATTAGCGAGTAATTCTAAAGCCATGACGGATTGGCAGACCCAGCAAGGCACGGTAGAACTCACCGACCAAAATGGCAACAAACACCCAACGCCGACACTCAAAACACTGGTAGAACAAGCGCAAAGCGTAAACCCCCACCCGCACGCCATGACCAAAGCCCAGTTTGATGCCCTGCGTGATATGCGAAAACAACAATATGCGGGCAGCGGGTTTGTTGAGTGGGGAAAGCATTGGGTAGGTGCAGCAGACGGCCCCGTAAATGAAGGTCTTTGGCCGCACAATGATGTACGAGGAGAGCTACGCTGGGGTCGTCGTAATAATTTGTCTGAAGCTGGAATATCACGAACTGATTTCCCTGTAGCTGTAATCGATGGTGTATCACATAATATTAAAGGTACAGCTAGCAACTTGACTGAAGCTCCTAATAATATACAAATACGCTTTCCACCGGCCCCTGATGGCACCAAAACCTACGATTCTGCCACTGGCACAGTGACCCAACACACCAATGCTGAAGTCGCATTCGCCTCTGAAACGGCCACCAGTAAAGTCATTACCTCACGCAAAGATTTGGTCTTTTTAGAGTCATGGCATGAAAAAATTGCAGACAAAGACATCGTTTATCCACTAGGCAACGTGCAATACGGTGCAAGTAGCTATGAAGGTGTGACACTACTCAATAACTTAGTCGTTCAGGGCTATTCAGCGTTTGGGGAATGGGATGAAAACACCCAAGGTTATGGCGTTAAATGGTCATCATTAGCCGATGCACAAAAAGCCCTATTTTTAAGTGAGCCCGAGCATAATATTTACTTTGACCCGCAAGCCAATGCGTATATTCAAGTGCGTTACAGAATACGCGTTATTGAGGGGCTTGGGGATGATTGGGATTTAGCTGCACCAGCAGGTAGTCCACTAATGATGTCATATGATAACGCTTATTCGCGTATTAAAACGCGAGGGGCATTTTCGACTTGTCATGATTATGGCAATGGTATCGGGGATGGGTTCATTGGCTGTAAGAGTACCGATCGTAAAATAATTGATTCAGCACTTTGGGAGGTAAGAGGAGAATATTCATCTGACAGAGCGCACGAGAATCAAATACGTGCACTGTCCATCGCCCTCGTCCAACGCTTGAACCAAGGTGCTTATCACCCAAGTTATAATCCGATGGGATGTGATAGATGGATTAAGCAAGATGTTGTTGCGGGTAATTGGTATATAAACTCCGAATTTATTAACTCTTCAACCCGTAAATCATTTTATGAAGCCATCAGTTCAGGTGAAACGGGGCGGCAACGTTCTGGCGATATTGGCTCTGGTATCAGTGGTCGCTCAGACCAATACAAGTTCCATGACGCTATCTACGCGGGACAAGTTGAAGATTTGCGTTTAAATGCCAACAAGCTTGACGTAAATAAACTGCGTGAAGACACCATGCGTAAAGCAGTAGCTGGGACTTTGCGAGGTAAACAAAAATTAATGGTCACTAAGTTTGACTCAAAAGTGTATCAAACAGGTGGGACTTCGCTAGGTTACGTGCAAATAGACAGCAATGGTTGGGCAAGACCTTATTCATCAAACGAGAAAATCAAAGGCTGGAATTTAACAAAAAATAAGCCCGTTACAATATCAAAAAGTACCACAGCACAACATGTATTTAACGTACAGATGGACGACAGTACGGTTATAAATGTAGATGATAGAATCATGATTTCGTATTATAGAACCGACTTTAATGCCGAATATGATTCACTCCCCTGGGTAGATATTATTGGTCACCCAGATCGCATGGCAGCCACATTCCCTGATGGGGTTGTTGGGCAGTGGGTCCCTCAATTACCAAGTGATGAAGCTGATCAGTTATTTACAGCAAATAGGAAGTCTTTATCTCACCCATCTGTTAACGCATTGCGCACAATGAATAATGGTGAGACATGGCAAGCTATAACCTCTACGGTAAATGAAAAAAACCAGATTAAAGATACATGGAATACACAAAGTGTTGGTTTGGTTCATTATGAATCACTAAGTCACTTTACTAATCTAGCTGACAACGCGCAAATAGTCGGAACGACTGGTAATGTATATCAAGGTAACTTTCATCACATTGATCGAGGCAATCGTTTAAACTCAAGTGTAAGCGGCGTCATCGCAAAACAGGGGAGCGCGCATAAAGGTGTTGGTTTTTTAAACACCAACGGTTTTACATACGAATCGTGGTCTATAGCCCCACGTAAACTAACAGCGGCAGCCCAGCCTGAACATCAGCGAGTTGATCTTGCTTCAGGCAATGAAAGTGGTGGTATGAAAGCACTCTCAACCATCACCGAAAAAAATGGCTTGTATTATTTGCAGCTACACGGCGCTGAATTGAAATATACACCTCGCACAATAGCTGATATGACTGTAATTAATGCGGGCTCTCCTACAGGGGCTATTACGAAAGGTCATGTTTACTTATTTCAGGGATTTGATAACTCATTAATAAATAGGCCGATGATCGCATTAGCAAATAACGCAGGAACTACTTGGAACGCTCATTCTTACAATAGTTTTACCTTAAATGATATGGGTGAAATTATTACTAACACCGGCACTAAGTATACTTTACTACGAGCTTTCGAGAGCCGCTGGGGCGATGACCAAACCATCCCCATTGTTGATGGTGAAGATGTAAAAACTGACCTCAACGGCAATACGGTGAAAGTATTCTGCCACCACACGCAAATCCCTCTTGGCATCGCCCACAACGACTAAGGAATACCCATGACTCAAGAACAAATAGAAGCGGTAATTAATGACGAACCAGCCCAACAGCCGGTTGTCACATACCAAGACGTACACACCAAAATCGCGCTGCGTCACCCGCAAACACAAATTAATGAAGCGCTCACAGTGGCCATTGCACACGAGCAAACTACATTTAATGATGCTCAGGCAAAATGGGTAATTGAGTGCGAACAAGTGCAGCAAGTAATTGATGCGGCTCAACTACATAACGCAGCAAACCCCGAAGAACCAAAGCCTGTACCTGAGTTACCCGCAGAGCCGGTGATTGATTTGGCGCTGCGCCGAGCATGTTATAACAGCGAACATGTGGCCGTGGATTTAGCACTCACCACCGAAGCAGAGCCCGCCAAAGTGGTGTTTGATGATGATGCATTGATTGCCTATCACCACCCAGCAACCGAGGCACACAGCGCTGAGCACATTGAACAAGTCAAACGCGCGCGCTTTAAAGCCCAGCGCGCCATTGATGTCGCAGCCATTACGGTTGAAGTTGAAGGGCTGGTATTTGATGGCGATGAAATGGCGCAAACCCGTATGGCCCGTGCTGCGGTGGTGATGGATGACACCGAAAGCGTTTCTTGGGTATTGGCTGACAATAGCCAAACCAGAGTCAAGAAAGCGCAACTGGTGGCAGCGTGCAAAGCCGCAGGCCTTGAACAAACTCGGTTATGGATGAATGATCTGTAATACTCAAGATTGGGGGCTGTTGATTTTTCAGGTTCATTTTTACCGCAGTTTGATTGGATTTTATACAAGGCAGAGGCTGCGTAGCATGGTTATTCCATGTGAGTCAGTCGATAACATAGTAGAAAAGCCAATCAAGCGCTGCCTACCGGTTCTTTTGAGCACCCCTTTCTCTTTGTTGCTTAATATTCGCTTAGATTACTAGGCCACATATTAAGCGCCGCGATAAAAGCATGCTCAAAGAGAACAAAAATAGAGCAGCAAAGATCAACAGCCCCTAGTTAACCTCAGGTTAGTTACAATCACTCTAGCCACTTATATTGAGTAAACGCTTTATAAGTGGCTAATATCGCTTTAATCTTTTTTGCTTTTAAGTACGTGCGCATATCGAACCCTTATTATGGTTATTTATTGTGAGCACTTAATATTATTTCAGGTTGCCCTTACTATTATTGATGTTAGGTCAATATTGACCGTTTCCATTCCCATATTCTTGCTATTATTCCCTTATATTTGAAATACCTGTCAATTATTAACTCTTCACATTCAGTGCATTCATATGGTCATTTTTTGCCTGTAGGGTCATTACTTTTAATGGCATTTATCAGCACTTTTTTATTTAACCTCAGGTTTGGATAAAGGTTTTGGAATAGAAAATGTTGTTGAAAACAAACTTACGTACAATCCAATGATGATATTTTGTTCAATATCAAGGCGTTTTTATGCAGTAATAGCGGGATATGACAAATGAAAGCAACGCCGAAAGTGAGAAAAATAGCATTATTGGACAAATTCGCTTATTCAGAGCTGAGGTTATTTAATCTTACTACTTTATTTGCAAGCACTTATGTAAATGATGCTGCGTATTCCTATCAAACTCATACTAGAGGAGCCTTTATGGATCATGCTTTAAAAACGCGACAGTCATCACTTATGAAACTGCCATTCACATTAATTAATACCGGGTTATGCCAAGCATCAAAAAGTAAAATTTATCTCGATAGTGTGGTATTACCTACGCAGATAAACCCCTTAGCTGACAATAAACTATTTTATCAGCGTGATAAGTATCTCTCTCTTGGAGAGGGGGCACAATTTTCAAGTCAAACTATTTGGATCAAATTTTTAAATGTGGGTAAGAACCCAGAACAAAGTACAGCGAATATCGAGTCTTTTTCGGGTGGTCATGTGTTAAATACTTGGGTGCGTGTAACACATTGTGAAATCACTGATGGCGGGCAAAGTATTGTGCTTGTAAACCCCAATACCGGATCCCATGCGTGGTTTAGTACAGGTAATGCCAATAATGTAGAAGCTCAAATTGTTGTCGCAACCGAGTTTGACACGGATGAATTCGACGCAATGCCTTATATAGACATTATCGGCGACATTCATGATGTAGTCAGGGTTTTTCCAAAAGGGGTGATGGGGCAGTGGAATCCGTATTATGTGCCAAAGAGTGTACCAATGCGATTTAAACTGAACCAGCAAGCGGGTGAAGGTGGGCCAAACTTTTGTGCCTATTTGGCTAATGATGAATGGCAAACCGTGACAGGTGCGATGAACTTAGCAGTCTCAACGAGTACGATCAGTAATGAGTCAACGTTAGTACCTCTGAGTTCAGGCAGTATTGCTTTGTATTTTTATGACGCGCTATCTCAATAGTGAGGGTGTGTCGTGCGTGTTCATTTCATCAATATCTTTATTTATTTTCAAACCCTTATTAAGAAAAGTTTATGCCAACATCTCAACTTCTGGATTTATCTAAGTTACCCGCCCCCGCAGTGCTTGAACAGCTCGATGCGGAGCAATTACTCAGTACGTTGAAAAACATGCTGATCACCAATAACCCCGAACTGGCCAGTACGTTAGCGTTAGAGTCAGATCCATTAACGCAATTATTAAATGCGTATGCCTATCAAAGTTCCTTATTACGTGCACGGGTCAATGATGCCGCTAAATCGACTTTGTTAGCCAGTGCAATGGGTTCTGATTTAGATCATATTGCCACGCGTTATAGCGTGACTCGTTTGGCAGGGGAGAGCGATGAGCGATTACGTCAGCGTATTTTAAAAGCCTTTCACAGTCTCAATACGGCCGGTACCCAAGAAAGTTATGAGTACCATACGCTCAGCGCAGATGCACGAGTCAAAGACGTGTTCGTAACCAGTCCCAGTCCGTCACATATTGTGATCACTATTTTAAGTAATGAAACCCCAAAAGGCTTGCCTTCAAACGATTTAATGAACAAGTTAGAAACCACGTTTGGCTTAAAAGCGGGAGATCAAAACTCAGTGTCGGATGTACTCAGTGCTCAAAAGATTCGACCAATTGGTGACCGAGTACAATTATTAAGTGCCAAAACGCGCACATTTAACTTACAGGCAAAAATTAAGCTAGAGCTGGGCCCAGGCCACGCGCAAGTTGAGCAACAAGTGCGCAATAAGGTGGCTGGATATTTAAGTGAACGCGCGGGGTTAGGTAAGCATATTAAACGTTCTGCACTGTTTGCTGTGCTGCACCAAGCAGGCGTTGAAGAGGTTGAATTGCTGAGCCCTATTGATAATATTTTGGTGCAAAATGATGAAGTAGCGTTGTGCGACAACGCGCTAACGGGGCTTGAATTTGAGGTGCTTATATGAGCACTGAAATAAACCATATAGACAATGGTGCGTTAACCTCCTTAACATGCGCCCATACTCAAGAGGGGGAATTTAAACCGCTTCACCATGGTAGTGTGCTACAAGCTCAATTACAAAAGCTCATCGATACAGAGTTTAAAGCCCTTGCCAAAGGAGCGAATACGGTGTCAAGTCTGTGGTTACCCGACACCTGCCCACTAGAACACCTACCGTGGCTAGCATGGAGCCAAGGTGTAAAAGAGTGGGATGAAAGCTGGCCTGAATCTATTAAACGTCAAGTGGTTGCCGATAGCTATCTGCAGCATCAGTATTTAGGGACGCGCTATGCCATCACTAACGCACTGGCGCACTTTGATATGGGGGCACAAATAAGTGAGTGGTTTGAGCACCACCCCATGTCTGAACCTGGTACTTTTCGGGTTGACGTGTATGTATCTCATCGGGGTATAGACTTACCACTTATAAAAGAAACCCGTAAGCTCATTGACCGCGCCAAGCGTAAATCAGTTGATTATAACTTGCATATGAACTTGCAAGCCAAACCCGTGGTTGAACTCAATAGCATTCATTGTAGCTCTTCAATGACCACCATTTATCCCTATTCTCATTAAAGAAAACACTTATGTCGAACTCTCAATATTGGACCTTACTCACGCGCGCAGGCCGTGAGAAAGTACTGGCGGCCATTGCCGGTGATCATAGCATCAAAATCAGCGAATTTGCGGTTGGGGATGGCCAGATAAGCCATACCTCAAATGACTTAATTAATCGTCAATATCGTAGTCATACCAGCGCTTTAAAACAATTAACGCACAACAATGCCTTAATAGAAGTGGTTGGGATAGTCCCTGCCACAGAGGGCGGGTTTTATGTACGTGAAGCGGCATTTTATACCGATGATGGTGAGGCATTCGCCATCATTAATTACCCTGAAACGTATAAACCGGCAGCAGCAGATAACGCCGCGGCAGAGCTCGGCATAAAAGCAGTGATTGATGTGATCAATGCCCAAGTGGTGAGTGAAAAAATAGATCCCTCGATGATTTATGCCACTAAAGAGTGGGTGAGTGACCAAGTTGATCAGAGTGAACTCAGTGTTTTATCGCACGTCGGCAAAAATTGGACCTTTGATAATGGTACCAGTACCACGGTGAATATTAATGCGGATAGTACGGGTATGGCAACACTCAATGTGTGTTCGCTGGATGGGGTGGAAAATGAGCAGACAACAGGCCGTGTTTATGTGGGGCAATCACTGCGTCATGGTGGTGGTATTGAATACAATGGTGACAATAACCCCGTAACAACGGGGGCTGGTGCTGATCATATTAGTTTTTTTAGAAGCGATGGTAGCGGGTTGCACTGGACAGCAAGAAACTATGTTCACAGCAACGACTGGGAATTTCGCGGCTCAGTTACATCCCCTAGCTTTATTGAAGGTACCACCAGCTTAAAAGACAAATATCTAGGCAAATCAGCCAAAGCCGCAGACTCAGTTAAACTCGAAGGCAAAACCAAAACGCAAGTAATTAGTGAAGCGCGAGCAGGGCTTACACACATGGATTATCAGTCGAGTAATTTTTACGACCGCTCATTTAGCTTAACGATACCAGCAAATCGCACAGTGCCATTCCCTGATTTACCCGCGACAGCATGTGACATTTTAGTCTTCGGCTCTACAGACATGACTGGTACAAGCACTAACTTTGTTGGGCGCTTTACAAGGTACGGGAGCACATGGAGTGCTAATACGATTTACGGCAGCACCAACAGTACTAATTACCCGTCGATTGCAATTGTTAATAATCAACCTGCATTTGGAAACCATCATGGCATTGCAGCATACCCGTTTGAATATAAATGCTGGATAGCTTGTCAAAGTAACGCAAATGCAAAACCGTTTGAGTTTTTTGCCAATACATACTCTACACAAAATAAGCCCACGCCAGCAGATATTAGCGACAAGCTCGCTCGATTTGAAAGTTCATTAATTGATGCAACTGGTCAGGATTTTAGGATACGTAACAAACGCGCTTTAGTCGGTTTGGATGACAGGTTAGTCATTAATTACAATTCAGATTGGTCACACGTTGATGCAGGCGGCACTTGGCGCTTTACTGGCAACATTGAGCGCAACTACCACAATAGCGGCTATCTCGTTGGTTCCTACAATAATGTGGGTGAAAATTCGACTAAAACCAACCCTATTTACACCATTGGTAGCAACTATCAGCCCAGTGAAACGGAACTAAATATTATGCATGGTATTGGGTATACCCATGCCAGTTCCGCTAGTTTTGTACCCTATGAAGGTGGCTGGGGCATGTATGTTGCGGCCGATGGCGATGCCAGAATATTTTTAGATGCATCTCATGGGCGTATTCATACCACTGGAGATGTATATGAAGCTGGCACAAAGCTCAGTGATAAATACCTTGGAAAAACCGCAAAAGCAGTCGATGCAGCTAAACTCGAAGGAAAAACCAAAGCGCAAGTGGTTAATGAAGCGCTGACGCATTTACCTTTGCATTCTGCAAGAGACTTCACTCTAGGGACGCTCATAACCACCTCGATAGATTACAGCGTTAACACAGGTAATAGCTGGATGTTAGAAATAACGGGGAACGCGTATGCAGGTGGTCTGCCCGTCGATTTAAAAGCGCAGGGGTACATATATAATCAGACCATAATAAAGATCAGTGCAGTCGCGACTGGGTTTAAGCTGTCGGGTTTGATTGCTATCAATGTCGATGGGCGTTTGTGTTTTTGGTTCCCAAGACAAGCGTATTGGCAAGGGTTTGATGTGCGATGTATCTCAACACAATTCGCTGGGCGTAGGTACAATACGGTGCTTTCGATTACAGATAGCGCGAAGCCAAGTGGTACAAAAGAAGCTTCTATACCAATTGCCTACGTGTACGATTCAACGCAAAAACCAACGTCCGCAGAGATCAGCGATAAGTTAGGCGTTTTTGACAGCTCGCATATAGTGGCAACGGGTCAAGATTTAACAATTCGAGATAAACGCGCATTGGTGGGCCATGAAACCGAACTTGCCATTAACCACGCATCCGACTGGCCTGTAGTCAGAGGCTATGGTACGTGGTCAATTGAGGGAGACTTGAAAGTCAAAGGCGACTTGAAAATGTCGGGCTCAGACAGCTACATATGGACGCCGAACACTGAAAACGGCTACACAGGTATTTATGATGCGTTCAATAATAAAGTTGCACTCAAATACACCAACGGCCAAGGCTTTGACTATGGCGCTGATATTAATATTACCAAAAACAACCCATGGCTAACGCTCGATAGCGCAGGCTCTGGCAGTGATACGAATGAACAGGCAGCGGGTATGTCATTGGGTGAAAATGGCCGTGATGGTGGTGCATCATTACACCTAAGCTACACAGGAGATGGCCGCAGCTATATCGGCATGGGCAATTTAGGATCAGACAATATTGCTGATAACTGGGCCATGAAAATGCATCACCAGAACACATGGGTGCAATTTCGCAGTCAATTGTGGATTGGTGATGAAAATACACGAATAGAAAAAGGAGGTGGTAATTCACTCAAGATAAAAACCAATCACGGCTATGTTGATATTGGCTCACAAAACTCTGGACATTGTCATTACTCAACAGATAGAACTAGTCATTGGTTTAATAAAAATTTGCATGTAGAAGGGGAAATTTACGCAGGATCAAGCTATGACAAACGCGTATATCACGAAGGGCACAAACCCAGCGCCAGCGATGTAGGCGCATTTCAGCGTCACTACGGCCGAACGCCCACAGTAGTTAAAGACAACTTTACAACAATCGCAAAAATTGAGGGGTACGGACTTTCTTCAAGCATTGCTTTGCAACTAAAAGGCACATCAGGCAGTACCGTTGTTAACGTCAATGCATTTATATTAGTGAATCATCATCAAGATATCGTCATTGACTCACTGTGCGGCGGTTACACCGCAATTCAGTTGAAAGTGATCAGCAATGGCAACGAAAAATATTTAATACAAGTCAAGTTACTCAGCGGCAATCCACTGTATTTACATTGCGATATTTTATCGTACACCAACGATGGTGTGAGCATTGGTAATTATGACACCGCGGATTACACCATTGAGCATACGCACACGGTTAAATTATTTGGCCGAAATTTAAGCTCTAGCGGCGAAACGGGCATACAAATAAATGGTCACGATGTGGCGCATGTGGGCAATATTGCTGAGCAATCAGAGCGCCGCAACGTTATATCAAGCGGCACACTGTCTGCGCACAGCAAAAACCATTTAACCACCACCGCTACTTTTACATTGCCAGATGTGAGTAATTTAGAAGAGGGCACAGCGGTTGTCGCATCAAAATCTATAGCGGCAAAACCCACAATTAAAACCCACGGTTCACAAAGCGGGAGGTCAGAGCATATCGCCATGATGCGCGGCACCACCATGCTCACCGATACCAGCGTGTTATTTGATAGGCATTGTACGCTGACCTTTATATTAAATTCAGACAAAAATTGGGAGATGCAGTAATGAGTACACAAGTAAGCTCTTTATCATCGTCGAGTGATTTTAGCCCGACTGAGTTATCTGGCAATAAATTCGGCGGTTTGCCTTTCACAATTACACCGCCCGCAGGTAAGCGCGTAAAGCTCACTAAGCTATTGCCGGACAGCAAAACCCTTAGCGCCGCTGATGTTGCCATTTTCATAGATGACAAACAAATATCGCCGTACGCTACTTTATCAGTAGCGGGCGGAATAGATGCTTTTTACGTCGATGTTGGTTACTACAAATTTATCAATAATCAATCAAATCATGATCAACTTACAGTGTATACAAGCATCATTGGAAAGACTGATGAGAGTATCAGTATCAAACAAAAAAACGGCCAGTCTATCTCGTTAGAGCTTGCTTGGGAAATAGGTGATTAAAATGGAAGTTTTTAGAAATAACGAGTGGATAAACGCAACACCAGCTAACAATGAGCGTGTTAGAGAGCAAGCAAGCTCAGGTGCGATAGTTGAATATACTTATATCGACAGAAGTATTAGCAGCGAGCTAATAATTCAATTATCTAACATCACCGTCACCAGCCCCAACGCCCAGCTTATCGGCAATATTTGGTGGCTGCCCAAAGACGAGCCGTTCACAATCACAGCAAACGCCGAAGGCTTGCCCGATGGTGGCTTAATGGTCATGGTTGAGCGGGTGATAAATGCCACGCAACCTGTTGATGACATACGCTTTGTGGCGAACATCAAAGAAGGCATTGTGACAATGCAAGGCAAGTTTGAGCAATCAGGCAATTACATCATCACCGCAAAGCGTTTAAACGCGGGGCTTGAGCGTATAGAAGCCCCGTTTAGATTGGCATTTGATACGTTAGAGTTTGATGCGTACGTATCAGCGTAACAATGAGTAGATAACACTGCTTATTTGATTTTTATCATTGGCGTTTAAATACGCTTATATTAGGGGCTGTTGATCTTTCAGGTTCATTTTTGCAGCAGTTTGATTGGATTTTATACAAAGCAGAGGCTGCGTAGCATGGTTCTCCCATGTGAATCAGCCGATAACACAGTAGAAAGCCAATCAAGCACTGCCTACCAGTTCTTTTGAGCACCCCTTTGTCTTTGTTGCTTAATATTCGCTTAGGTTACTAGGCCACATATTAAGCGGCGCGATAAAAGCATGCTCAAAGAGAACAAAAATAGAACAGCAAAGATCAACAGCCCCTAGTGTTTTACAAGGGGGTGGCATGACCACACATATTGATTTACAAACCCTGCCTGAACCAAACATCATTGAACCACTTTCTTATCAAGACATTTTAACCGAGCGTAAGCAACGTTTTATTGAATATGCACCGGCATACTCTGATGCTCTTGAGCTTGAAAGTGATCCAATTAATGTGTGGTTACAGGTAGAAAGTTACCGTGAGGCGCTGCTACGCCAGCGCATAAACGACGCTGCTGCGTCGAACTTATTGGCCAAAGCAAGCCATGCGGATTTACAACATTTAGGAGCGTTTTATGGTGTATTGCGTCTTAGCGAGGAGCCAGATGATGACTATCGATTGCGTATACGCGATAACACCATAGCATCAAGTACCGCAGGCAGTGATGTGCACTACCGTAAACATGCGCTCAATGCTGCACCAACGGCCATTCTTGATGTGTCAGTCCAGAGCTTAAAAGATGGCTTAGTCACCATTACGGTGTTGGTTAAAAAAGAGCACGATGTTGATGAAGTGGTTGCCAAAGCTGCGAGTGCGGTGACCGCCAGTGATGTAAAAATGCTCACGGATACGGTAGATGTGAATAAAGCTGAGCTGATATACATTGATGTGGCGGCGGATGTTTATTTGCAAGAAAACACCTCTGAACGGGTATTTAATGAACTGCAAGCGTCACTTGCCAGTGCGTGGGAAGAAGAAGCGCGTTTGGGGTGGGATTTAACGCCCAGCTGGTTAAGCGCACAGCTGCACAAAAAAGGCGTGCGAGATGTGGTGTTGCGTCAACCTGAAAAATTACAAAGTATTGATAAAACCCAGTGTGCTGTGATGGGTACTGTCACATTAAAACTCTGTCAGTGAGGAGCCTATGCAAGTTACGAATGTTACGCATGTGAAGCAAACATCGCCGCCAGCTGATGAAAGTGAGTTACAACCGCACGCATTGCTACCCCCGAATCACAGCCAATTACAACAACAAGCGTTATTAAGTCAGCAGCATGCGCCTTATAATGATGCTATTTCACAATTAACCAATTTAAAAGCGCAGCCAAATGATGCGTTGCTGATGTGGTTGGTGTGGGAATATGGCCTTGAAGCGATTTTGCCATATAGTACAAATTTACGGCAAACCTTAAAAGATGGCCTTGCGTGGCAACGCATTCGGGGCACACCGAAAAGTTTAGAATTGGCGCTCAGCTGGCTTAACTTACCGGCTGTGCACATTGAAAATACCGCACCAGGCAGGCATCATTACACCTATCAGCTTGATTTAGGTGAGTTGCCTAAAGGGCGTACCAGCAATGTGACTAAATTGGCACAATTATCAGCGCCAGTCAGTGCCAAGCTCACCCGGCTATACCATGGTTATGATATTCGTAATCAAACCTTATCAGGTGAGCGATCGGGCTTTGGCCATATTCTATCAGACTATTCAGGTGTGCCTGTTTTTGAGCATGGTAAAATGCTCTGCAAAGCCAGTTTTGGTAATCGCAGTAGCCAACAGATAGACAGCTCGCTACAGCAGCTACACTTTGGCCATCATCGCACCCGCATTAAAACCAGTGAACAGCTCGATACTGTGCAGCCATGGCGTTATTACCTAAGTGGCAATGTCCCATCGCGTTTACCAAATCAGCTGGTTCGTCACCGCACCACCAGCCAGCAAAAAATACTGGCTCAACGTGGCTGGGTTGGCACATGGCAAGGCGGTTGGGTGGGCGATTTACACGGCACCGTAAATGGCAGCCAAGGCCAGTTATGTAAAGCCGTGATTGCGCATAGCCAAATACGCACCGTACAACCCCTTTACTTTGCCGGTGCTAATACGGGCCGCATGAACTTTGGTACACTGAATATGACGTCAAAAGTACCAAATTCCTAGTACTCACATCTAAAGTACTCATATCTATCGTTCTTTTATTTATAGTACTGTTATCTCCAGTACTTTTATTTCTAGTATTTAATGCACTGAAATGCAGATAAGTTTGGGTTTAAGAGCATACCCAAACCTGAGCACCACCAATCAATTCGTGTTTTGTATTTAGCACAAAACACGCTTTCCATTTTGATACCAATTGCTTTAAATAGTGACGTTAATGGGTCTGTTGGCCCGCTAGCATAATCACTACTTTAATCAGGTTGGTATAACACTCCCTTGCGGATAAGCATGACCTTCAAAGGACCTTCCCATGACAATCGAAACCGGATTAACCCAGTTACAAATTGATGTTGCAGAGCTGACAGACGAAAGTGTGAAATTAGCCAACAGTGTAACAAGTAGTTTAGCCACAATAGATGCCGTAAAAGGCGATATTCAAAACACCCATGATTTTGTTGATAGTAACTATCAGGCCATGAACGATTGGCAGACCAAGCATGGTACTGTCACGTTTAAAAACCTACAAGGCCAAAATAAACAGGTTAATACGCTGTCAAAATTGATTTTAGACAGTGAAAAAATCAACCCCAACCCTCATGTGATGAGCAAAGCCCAGTTTGACGCGTTGCGCGAGCTGCGTAAACAGCAATATGCAGGCAGTGGTTTTGTAGAGTGGGGGAAGCACAGAGATGGAGAGTTAGAGGTTGCCATTAACCAAGGTATGTATGACGCTCAGACTACACCGAATGCAATAAAGCTTGGGCGTAGAGACAGTGACGGGTTAGGGGTATCAAAAGCAGCGTTTCCATTAGCGGCTGTGGGTGGCGTTCAACATGTTATAGAGGGCGTAAACGAACCTGATTCCATATCCAACAATATACCTTTTCCACCAGCGCCGGACGGCACCAAAACCTATAATTCAGCCACGGGTGTTGTAACTGAGCATGCAAGCGCTGCACAGGCTTTTGAAGGATTGGTTACTAACGGTGATTTTCGAGATGGCGCTAATAATTGGGCTCCTTATAATGCAACCCTGTCAGTTACGGACAAGGTAATAACGGTGACATCCACCACATCTGGTACAGGTAACGTATCCCAGCAAGCCAGTCTCACTGCTGGTGTAGAGTGCATCGTCAGAGTCGTAGCAAGGCAAGGAACGAATAATGGTACATCAGCTAGCCTCTCTTTTTGGAATGCAACAGATGGTCATATGCAGCAAGTTACTCTTGATAGCACTGAGTTTAAAGAGTATATACTGCGTGGTACTCCGACCGTAGATTCTGTCGTCATATTTTATACTGGTACTGGCTTAGGTTCTGAGGTTATTGTATCTAATGTATCAGTTATGCCAGTAACCGAATCAGTCATTACTTCTCGTAAAGATCTCGTATTCTTAGAAACATGGCATGAGAAGATTAGCGATAAAGACATTGTATTCCCTCTTGGAAATGTTCAATTTATTTCAACAATATCAGAATCAAGCGGCGTTCCCGTATGGCCTATTGAAAGTACTTTTGGTATACCTAAGTCTTATTCGGCTTTCGGTGAGTGGGATACTGTTACGGAGGGTAGGGGGGCTAGATGGTCAACTATATCGGATAAAGAACGTAAGAAGTTCGTAGATAACCCTGAAAATAACATCTACTACGATTCAGAAGCTGATGAGTTAATTCAAGTTAGGTATAGAGTTAGAGTTATTGAGGGGCAGAGAAATGAGTGGCACCGAGTACAGGCGGATGACACTACCGTAATTAATAAATTTTTAGGGCATAGTTCAAGTAATCAACAAAGTGTTGTAAAGCCAAGAGGAGCTCGTATAGAAGTACTTGACTTGGGGTCACACCCTGAGGGGGGGTTAGGTATGTACAAAACGCCATTTACAGTTCAGTCAAACCCGGAGGCTGGTATTGGCGCTTTCTTTGCGTGCAAATACGATGGTTCTGTTGTGCAAGGTATTTCGTCAAATAATAAATGTTATTCAATCCCAATTGCTCTAGTCCAACGCTTAAATCAAGGCGCTTATCACCCAACTTATAATCCTATGGGTTGTAAAACTTGGGCTGCAGTTGGGGTAAGTCTTAATCTTAAATGGCACTCTAACGGTGCTGTCGGTTTAATTAACTCTACAGCTCATTGTTTTGAACCAGAAAACCTAGGAACGAGACCAACACCTACAGCACGTTCAGGCTATATTGGTGCAGAAGATGCTGACTCAGGTCGTTCAGACCAATATAAATATTACGATGCTATCTACGCAGGACAGGTAGAAGATTTACGCCTCAATGCCAATAAGCTTGATGTGAATCAGTTACGGGAAGAGAGTATGCGTAAGGCTGTAGCTGGTGAAATGAGGGGTAAAGGAAGTGTACCATTTACCAGCACTTTCATTTCAAGTAAGACAGTTACTGGTAGTTCTTCTGGCGCTATCAAGATTGCTTACGGGGATATTACTGGTTTTGGTTCTGTATATGAAGATAGATTGGACTTAGAAGGTAATTGTTTTGGTCAGGTTGTAGAGGATGCGACAGGCAAAGTACATGACATCATCAGTGTTGGTAGTGATGGTTCAGCTTGGACTTTCTTTGTTTCTGACCCTATTCCAGTAGGTCTTGTTGTCAGTGCAGCTCTATACAGAACTAATATCCTCTCAGCAGAATACGACTCACTCCCTTGGGTAGATATTATCGGAGACCCTGAACGGATTGCAGTCACATTCCCTGATGGGGTTGTTGGGCAATGGATCCCTCAGATTCCTAATGGTTCCCAATTAGAGTTAAATCTCAATAGAAAGTCAGAAGGCTCTATTATTTCAACCCTATATACTGATAATGATGCTTCAAGCTGGACATCAATTTCTACCTCAGTTAACGGAATTACAAATACTATTACAGGTACTAAACCGTCAACACGGGTTGAACTTCATACATACGAATCACCTTCAAATTTCACTGTATCCTCAAGTAGCACAGCTGTAGTTGGCGATGTGGGCGATGTATATGCTAGCCAAGCACATCAAGTAAAGTACGGGAATAGGTTACAACCATCTCTAATGGGTAAAGTAGGTAAGCGTAGTGGTGGTGCTTATTTACAAGAATTTGTATCTATAACTAAGTATTCTAAATACGCTCCTGATGGTGATTTAGGGTGGACTTCTGTCATTGGAGATGATCCACTTCATGCTCCTTTGAGTTTAGATAAACCAAACGATAGCTCACCCGCCGTTAAAGCACTCTCAACTGTCACTGAGAAAGACGGGCTACTGTATTTGCAGCTACATGGTGCTGAATTGAAACATACACCTCGCACCATAGCTGACATGACTGTAATTAATGCGGGTTCTCCTACAGGATCTATTACAAAAGGTCATGTTTACTTGTTTCAGGGATTTGATAATGCACTAGTAAACAGGCCGATGGTAGCATTAGTTGATCACGCAGGAACCACTTGGAACTCCAGCTCTTACAATGGTTATACCTTGAATGATGTAGGTGAAGTTATGACTAATACCGGCACTAAGTTCACTTTAATTCGTTCATTTGATAGCCATTGGGGCGACGACCAAGTCATTCCTATCGTTAATGGTGAAAATGTTAAAACCGACCTGAACGGCAATACGGTGAAGGTGTTTTGTCACCATACGCAAATACCACTGGGAATTGCCAGTAACTAAGCAAGTTAGCCTGGTTGGAGCCAGGCAGTTGTATTAAATAATGCTACTGGTATGACTCACTTACATGAAAAGCAAAACCAGCGGTAGTACGCTTTGAGTGATTGCAGGTCATTTATTGTTAGCTCATACGAGGTTATTTATTGGGCGGCACAGCAGGCCTATTTCTCCAAGTATCTGAGAGTTAAAGCGTATTACTGCCACATCTCACATGTGAGATGTAAAATGGCGAGGGCAAAGTTGTCCGTTATTCTTTTTAAGAAGGGGGTATAGTAGCGGTATTGTGAGCACAGTTTCAGCACTGAGGTGTATTTAAGTGAATACAAAAACGTGCGTTCATTGTGATTTTGCAACATCGCTACTTAACCTCAGGTTTGGGTAAGGGTTTTGGAATAGGAAATATTTTGAAAACACACTTACGTACAATCCAATGATGATATTTTTTCAATATCAAGGCGCTTTTATGCAGTAATAGCGGGCTATTACAAATGAAAGCAACACCGATAGTGAGAAAAATAGCTTTATTGGGCAAATTCGCTTATCCAGAGCTGAGGTTACTTACTATCATTTTATTGTGTATTTTATATCAACTAAGCTGCAACAGGCGCTAAGTACGCTATCGCGTGCTTGGAAAAACCGAGAGTGGTTGGCACGATAAAATACATTTAATCCCCTTTTTTATGGAGAAAGCCATGGCTACATCGACAACGTATTCGGCGGTAGTTTGGACTAGACAAGGGCTCGCTAAACTTTTATCGGCGTCACAGCAAGGATTGAATTTAACAATCACGCATGTGTCGGCGGGCAGCGAAGCGTATACGCCCAGTGACACCCAAACGCAATTACGTCAACAACAACAAATCGTGCCTATTGGAGGCGCAGAAAAGCTCGATAACAACCAACTACGGTTTAGTGCCTTATTTGACGGCGACTTAACGTACGATGTAAAAGAAATCGGTATTTGGTCAGAAGGGACCTTAGCAGCCGTGTACAGTATTGCTAATCAGCAACTCAATCATAAAGCAGCCAATGCAGCCTGGGTAGAAATGTTTACCCTCGATGTGTCGACGTTGCCATCAAATAACATCAGTTTTGAAGTGGGTGTGAATAACGCCAATATTTTTATGGCAAAAGAACTCGCCAGTTTGACTCACGCACAGTTATTGCAAGGTAAAAACCTCATACAGCAAGCACATAGCAATATGCTATTAGAAGAGCGCTTGCGCAAAGCGGGTTTATAGGGCTTTCATAGGGCTAGTAATAGAACCTATCGCTAAGTAGCGATCAGCAGGGTGTTATTTACATGATGTCAGTAAATCAGCATTAACATTTAATACCGAACATCTAATATTTAGCAACTGATTCTTAGCACCTAATACTTAGCATCTAATTCCTAGTACTGACTACCGACACAATAACACGGTAATGGCATCGACTTATGTGCCGCGCAGCAAGTAAGTCGCATAATAAACAGCACACAATGCCATTTGCGAGAGACAAACCCCTTAGCATAATTGGTAGCCTTTAGGCTATTCAGACTAAGTGGGGCCTGTTGTGAAGCACCTTTTAAATGGTTTGTACATAACAGGTTTTGAACGAGGAACTTTTTATGACTTTAGAACAAACACTCACAGATGTTGCTTTAGAAGCAGCAAAACATGCCGACTCAGCCAACAAGCTGATTGATGATGTGAAAAACGGCATCGACACCATTAATGTAGTATCACAAAATCACAGTGTGATGGACGACTGGCGCACCAAAACGGGCAAGGTGGCCTTTAAAGATATAGCGGGTAACAGCCATGAGGTTGACACGCTGGCAAGCATCATCGCCGATGCTGAAAAAATTAACCCCAACCCCCATGTGATGACCAAAGCCCAGTTTGATGCCTTGCGAGAGATTCGAAAAAAACAGTATGCAGGCAGTGGCTTTGTGGAGTGGGGGAAGTGCTATCAACCCGAAGGCAATTGGAGCCCTAAATGGATCAATAATGGTTTATATCAATCAGCGCTGTCTGCGGGATATACTAATGAGTTACTAACGGGCTCGCAAGGCACAAACCCACAAGGAGTATCAAACACCGATTATCCCGAAAGTGTGATTGATGGCGTGACGCATAAATTAAGCCTAATTAATTCGAGCAATTTGGATTTAATGAATCGGATTAAGTTTCCTACCGCCCCAGACGGGACTAAGACTTATGACTCAGCAACAGGCATAGTGACCGAACATGCAAGTTCTACTGAGGCGTTTAATGAAAGAAAAATCAAACTGGGTTCTGTAGCGGATGGCACATACGATGTAACGAATAGCACTTTTAAATTTGAAAGTACCAAACCAAGTGGTTTTTCGTTATCGACAGGAAAGCCAGCAGGTTCTGCTAAAATTGTTGTGCGGGTGGAATCATCTATCACAAAAACGCTTGAACTGAGAGATAGTAACTCTCCAGCGGGAGATGCTCCTCTGATGAAGAGTATTATCCTAGAAGCCGGTAAGACTGTAGACTTAACGTTTAATTATACGATCACGTCAGGAGGCGTTTATTTTAGAGTCCCAGATCCTGCCGTTGATCAGGCTCTTAAGGTTCATACGTTTCAAGTGCTACCAACAACAGAATCAGTCATTACTTCTCGTAAAGATCTCGTATTTCTTGAGTCATGGCATGAAAAAATTGCTGATAAAGATGTGGTTTACCCGTTGGGTAATGTGCAATACGGTGCAACCGATTACCAAGGTATTGCATTGCAGAATAACTTGGTGGCACAGGGTTACAGTGCATTTGGCGAATGGGATGCCGATACTACAGGTCATGGTGCTAAATGGTCTAGTTTGTCAGAAGCAAATCGCGCTAAGTTACTGGCGAACCCAGCGCACAATATTTATTATGATCCAGAGGTCAAAGCCTATATTCAAGTGCGTTATAGAATTCGGGTTGTTGAAGGGATTGGGGATGAATTTGACTACACCCACGCATATAGAGGCATAGCTACAAGTTGGAGATCTAATAGAGGTAATGCGGATTACCCTTACTTCAACGTTAGAGGTCAGAATGTATCATCTGATGACTATTATGATTCAGGTTCTACGTCATCTAACGGGTACTTCAATCCACCAGATAATAGCCAACGTGAGATAATTAACGACAGTGATTTTGAGGGTTTTGCTTCAAAGAAGGGAATAGGACACAATAATAAATGCTTCGCAGTTCCTATAGCCCTTGTACAACGAATGAACCAAGGTGCGTATCACCCAACTTATAATCCTATGGGGTGTAAAACTTGGGCAGTAGTTGGAGTTAGTCTAAATCTTAAATGGCACTCTAATAGTGCTGCTGGTTTAATTAACTTTACAGCTCATTGTTTTGAAGAAGAAAACCTTGGAACTAGACCAACACCTACAGCACGTTCAGGGTATATAGGGGCAGAAGATGCCGACTCAGGCCGCTCAGACCAATACAAACACTACGATGCAATCTACGCAGGACAGATAGAAGACTTACGCCTCAATGCCAACAAGCTTGATGTGAATCAGTTACGTGAAGAGACAATGCGCAAAGCGGTTGCAGGCACTTTGCGCGGAAAGAGTAAGGTGCCTTTTACACATGTTATTCATAGCATAAAGAATACAAGTACAGGATTAACGGGTAGAGGTTGGGTTGTATTTAGTGATGATGACATGGATTTTTATAATCATCCATTAACTCGTAATATACCAAGAGCAGCTGGAACGACAATGGCTGGTTCCCCTACTATTGGTGGCTTTAAGTTAAATGAGAAACATTATATATTTGATGAAGTTATGCTTCATACAACTAACAAGGGCTTAATATACGTAAAGTTAACTGAAGGCACTTTGGCTGCTACAAACTTAAAATCTGATCTAGTAATGACTCTATTTAATAGCCCTACGTTCAGCTCAGAATTCGACTCACTCCCTTGGGTAGACATTGTTGGAGATCCTGCTCGGATTGCAGCCACATTCCCTAATGGTGTTGTTGGGCAGTGGATTCCTCAGATTCCTTTAGATGGTATAAGCCAGCCATTCATATTTAATCGTAAGAATGTACAAGGTAATTACCCAAGAATTTATACACTTGATAATGGTGCGACATGGACAATGGGTACACATACAATACACGAAGTACCTAACACAACTGGTGCCACATTCCCAGATGCTCGCTATGTTTCTTTATTTCACTATGAAGCACCTTCGAACTTCACAGAGGCGAGTAGCATTTCATCAGTCATTGATGAGCAAGGTGGTATTTGGTACGGGGCGCACTATCAACCATATTTTGGTAATCGTTTACAACCAAGTCTGACGGGTAAAGTTGCGACTAATAATAAGTCTGGCGCAGGCACTAATGCTTTTGGTTTTGCCAAGTTAGAACGTTACGTACTCAATGAGGCTAACTTTCCTAGAGACCCTAGTTTCTCTAGTATTTACGCATCATGGATGAATGTTCCACTCAATATGTCAGTACCTACTAATAATAGTTCTGCCGTGAAAACAGCGCATTCTGTTGTTGAAAAAGATGGCCTATTATACCTGCAATTTCATGGTGCTGAGTTGAAGTACGATACGCCGACGATTGTGCAAATAACCTTGAATAATTCAGAAATAAAGGCGACGGAAGGCTCGATTTACCGAGTTGCTTCAGAGGTTAACTCTCCATTAGCTGGTGGTGTTTGGTATTGTAATACCACCACAAGCGCAGCGTTTGACGATATTACGTGGTCAAAAAATAGTGATGGAAATATACGTGCAGGAGGTTCAGTGGCAGACCCCAATACCTATTTTATACCACATTATGTGGCTGGTTGGGGCGACGACCAAATCATTCCTATCGTTAGCGGTGAAAATGTTAAAACCGACCTGAACGGCAACACGGTGAAAGTATTTTGCCACCATACGCAAATACCGATTGGCATTGCGCACCACGGTTAATTCATTTTTATATTTATCACTTTTACTTATCAGCTTTTAAGTTATCACTCAGTAATTTATCACCTGTTAAGTCATCCACTTTGCAGTTATCTCTTTTTAATAGGGCCACTGACGTACAGCTATGTATGGGCGCTGGTGCCATAAGGAAAATCATGGAACAGAATGAACAAAATTCGGCGAATGTAGCCGATACGGGCGCTTTGACGCCTGAACAAATGCAAGATACACAACCAGAAAATGCACAATCAGAAAGCACGGAATTAGACAGTACAGGGCCAACAACGACGGCCACCCCAGCACACACTGTAGAAACGCCAGAAACACCAGATGCGGCGCAGCAAACCTCTGACCAAGAAGGCGATGAAAGCGAACAGGCTACGGATGAAGCGCAGATTACACCAATCAGCTATGAAGAGGTGCTGACGAAAATGGCGCTGCGCCACCCGCAATCACAAATTGATACCGCATTAAAGCAAGCCATTGCCTATGAGCAAGCCAAGCATGTTGCCGCATACCAGCAATGGGAGCTAGAAGTTGTTATAGCGCAAGCCAAGCGCGATGACGCACTTGCACATAATGCGACGGTAAAAGCGGCTGAGAGTATGGCTGAGAGTACAGCTGAAAGCTCGGCTGAAAATAATGGCGTAGAAGCCGCTTTGGTCGAAGTGCCTGAGTTGCCACAGCAACCAAAAATAGACATGACACTGCGCCGCAGCTGTTACCGGACTGAATACGTTGAGGTTGACTTAGAACTTACAACACAAACGCAAGTACAGCGCAAAGAATATGACGATGAAGCACATGTGTTGCGTATTTATTCTGCAACGCAGGCACACAGTGCAGAATATATTGCACAAGTACAGCGCGCACGTTTTAAAGCAAGTCGAGCGCGTAAAGTGGCACAGCAAACAGTTATTGTAGAAGGCATGGAGTTTGATGCCGACGAGCTAAGCCAGCAGCGCATGGCACGCGCGTTATTGCTGATGGAAGATGCACAAACAACCAGGTGGGTATTAGCCAATAATGATGTGGTGCAAGTGAGTAAAAAGCAGTTGTTTGAGGCCTGTAAACTCGCAGGTGAGCAGCAATCAGCATTATGGGTGCCAGCATCTTAAAAGCGTGCTTTTTTGCACACAAATGATGCGTAGCGAGTTGCCTTAGAAACACGGTTACGTCAAATAATACGGTTACTTCTGGTAACACGAGTTAATTTAAACAACATACGTACTTTTACGTAAAGCCGCATCCCCCGTGACGCGGCTTTTTGGGTTTTAGGTTTTTATGCAACACATGTGATGTGAGTAGATCCTAAAACAAACTGATGAACATAATAGGAGGTCATAGTGGCCATATTAACGCGAGTGGGCCGAATTGAACTGGCTAAAGCCGTTAAAGCACAAAGTATCTATTTAGCATGGGGGGCGGGAGAACCACAATGGGACACCACCCCTGTTACAGAGCAAAGCACAAGCACACAATTAACCCAAGTTTTAGGATATCGCAAAGCGCGCCGGGTGTTATATTGTGAACCTGACGTCAATGGTGAAATTCAAGTGCCAGAAGGCGGCTTTACTGCCAGTTCGCAAGCAACACCACATATATATTGTGAGTTCAATTACGACTTTACCGATGCCCTTGATAAAACCATACGTGAATTGGGCTTGATGGTAGGGACTCAGCCAAGTAGCGGCGAGCCTGCGGGTAAGTTTTATCATGCACCGAGCGACATTGTTGACCCAGGTGTGTTGATGTTGGTTGAGCATCGGCCTGCGATGTATCGAGATCAAGGGGTGCGTGAAACCTTTGAATTTGTCCTCAGCTTCTAGGTGACGACTATGACAGAGTTTATTAAAGATGTTTTAAAGGACGAATATTACCAAGGATTTGATGCATCTAAGCAATATCAGCAGTTGCTATTTAGAGCGGGGAAAGGCTTACAAAGCCGCGAGTTGAACGACTTACAGTTACAAGTTAACCAGCAGGTAAAAGGGCTGGGTGATGTCATGATGAAAAATGGCAGTATTGTATCGGGTGGGACTGTGGTGGTAGATACACAAGCTAAAATCGCTAAAATGAGTGAGGCTGATGTGTATTTAAATGGGGCGGTACATCACATCAGCGCAACAGCGCTTGCAATATCATTGACCAGCACTGTGGTGGTGGGTGTGTGGTTGACGAGCTCAGTGGTGACGGAACTGCTAGACCCAGCCCTATTAGACCCTGCAGGAGAAGACTCTCCTATGCGTGCTCAAAACTATAATGAACCCGGTGCAGCGCGATTACAAGTGATGGGCCAGTGGGGATTAAGTGATACGCCGCAGGACTCAAAAATGGGTGAAAAGAGTGAGTTTTACCCTGTCCATCAAATAAACAATGGGGTGGTTTTACTCAATCATTCACCAGCAAAATTTGATTCAGTGACGCGGGCATTAGCGCGCTATGATAGAGAGTCAAATGGTGGTAGCTATGTTATTTCCGGCATGGCCTTGAACTATTTAAACACACAGCAACAAGCACAGGTTACGACTCAGCACTATAGCGTGCAAGAAGGTAAGGCGCATATTGATGGCTTTGAAGTGGCGCTTAATACTGCGTTGCCAGCCGCATTTTCGGTTACACCGGATGAGCAGGCAATAAAAAATGAGCCGACGAGTTTCACGCCAGACAACACAGATAAACAGACCGTCGCATTTGATTTTTTCCCAATAAAGCAAGTGGATAAAGTAGGCACTACGGCGAGAAAAGCGGTGCAAATGCGACGAAGCACAGAAGTAGGGGGCCTAGATTTAATCGCTGATTTTAGCGTTACTCGGATTATTTCTGTGACCCAGCAAAAAGGCGATGCCACCATTGAATATGATATTGGCAATGATTGTGTGTTGACGGGGAATCATATTGCTTGGAAACATTCAGGCAATGCGCCTGCGCCGAACGACGTGTATGTGGCAGAGTATGAGTACAATGTTGATATTCTTGTGGGGAGTGCGCTGCAATACAACGAAACGCATTATACCATCAATCAGCAACTGCCAGATGGGGGCCAGCTTGTTGAAAATGCTCAATTACGTGTTGATTATGTCTATTTAAAACCGCGTATTGACTTGATCGTGCTCACAGCACAAGGAGAGGTTAAGCGTATTGAAGGTGCATCTGCGATACAAAATCCGGTAAAACCTCAAGTTCCAGAGCAGCATTTACCCTTGGCATTTGTGCATCAAAGTTGGGGAAGCACGACTCCACGTATAGAGCTTGCCGCAATTCAAGTGGTCAACATGGCTGATATGCATTTTATGCAATCACAGATCAGCGATTTGTATCAGCTCCTTGCAATCGAACGGCTACGCAACGACACCAACGCACAAGATTCGGCGAGTAAATATGGGGTATTTGTAGATCCATTTTTAGATGATGATTTACGAGATGAGCATATTGCACAAACTGCAGCCATCATTGATGGGGAATTATTGCTACCAATTGATGTGACAGTTAACGCACTGGATAACGCCAATGATGCACAGCTTTTGCCGTATGAATTAGAAGATGTGTTAGCGCAAACAAGTCAAACTGGCACAATGAAAGTGAATCCTTATCAGGCTTTTGAACCGGTACCGGCACGTGTGACATTAACACCGAGTGTCGATCATTGGACGCAAACACAGCAGGTATGGTCAAGCCCAGTTACGCGTCGTTTTACACGCGGTGGGGGGCGAGTACGGCGTATAACGACGCGTGTCACAACAGAGCGTGTTGGTACACAAGTCCAGCAATTAGAATTCCTACGACCAAGAACGGTTCAATTCACAATCAGTGGGTTTGGACCTAATGAAGTACTAGCGTCAGTGACATTCGATGGGGTGGTTGTAACGGCGGAGGAAACATCATGATAAAAGCAAATGAAGCGGGTGAAGTCGTAGGGCAGTTTACGATTCCGAGTAACATCCCTGCGGGTAGAAAGCGAGTGCAATTTGCAGGTGCGGGTAAGTCAAATGGCAGTGCCGTTTATACCGGTAGTGGCACGATCCGTGTTGATACCATGCGCCAAGTGAATACCATCGTAACTCAGCGCTATGATCCATTAGCACAAACATTTACTTTGGAACAAAGCCGCTTTATCGCGGCGGTTGAGTTGTGGTTTAAAGTAAAAGGCAAAGAAGCTGTACAGGTACAAATTAGAGAGGTAGTACAAGGGATACCAACCCAAAATGTGCTCGCGCAAACGAGCCTCGATAGTGTAGATATAAACTTAGGTGATGCGTCGACTCTGTTTCACTTTATGCCAGTGTATTTATTGGCAGGTCAAGAGTATGCGATTGTGGTGTTAACGGATGGGGCTGAACATGAAGTGGCCATATCGGAGCTAGGTCAGTTTGACCAACAAACGGGTTGGGTTACCAGTCAGCCTTATCAAGTGGGTGTATTGCTATCATCAAGTAATGCCAGTACCTGGACCCCGCATCAAGAGCGAGATCTTACCTTCAGGTTAAAAGCTGCCAAATTCACACACACCACGCATAGCATTGACTTAGGAAATGTGACTGCACAAGGCATGACGGATGTGATGGCATTAGGTGTGGTTCAACGGCCTAATGCAGATACAGATGTTGAGTTTGAAATAAGCGCACAGGATGCATCATTCAGTACACGCAGATTGCAAGAGTGGCAGCCATCGCAATTGCCAGCACCCTTTACAGGCCCAGTGAATGTCACTGCGCATTTAAGTGGTAGCAGTACAGTGAGCCCAATCGTGTTTGCTGATAGCCAATGTGCACAAGGGGTTGTTAGTCCATCGGCGGATTATATATCTCGTATTATTACATGTCGCAATGGGGGGAAATTTACGGTGAGCTTTGAAGTTAATTCACCCGCGACGGCGTCTGTACAAGTGATGGTTGAACAAGACCAGCAATGGCAAGAGTTAAGCCTGAGTGGCGCACAAGAACTCGCACAAAGTTGGCAGCAAAGAGACTATCAACTACCGCAAATTAACCAAGATAGCACACGAGTGAAATTAGTACTCAATGGCACCGCGTCAAGCCGGCCCAGAGTGCGTAATTTGAGGGCATTTTCAACCTAGGAGGGTCAATGACCGTTGACAATAAAACCCTACATCAAACATATCCATTACCACACCCAACCAATCAGCTAGACCAAGATGTTTTAAGGCTGGTTGAAGCATTAAAAGCCATTGACAGCAATGTTTACATGTTACAACAAGCTGACAATCAAGCAGAAGATGCGCGAGAGACACTGCGAAAAGCGTTGGAGGCGCAAGGTACTCGTATGCAGGCGCAGCAAGATAGCTTATCCGATAAACATGATGCTTTGACAGACAAACACATCAAGCAAGCACGTAAACACAAGCTCAACCAAATACTGGGCGAATCAATTTTTCCACTTTAAGAGGATATTATGGCAACAATACAAAATGCCGTACAGGCCATGGTCGATAAACTGGTAGCTGATATGCAAGGCAGCACACCACTATCGGCAGAAGACCAAGCGTTAGTCAGTAATGCGATAACCAAATTAGCAGATAATGACAGATTAGAAAAAGCCCTCGTAGCGGTTGCAGAGGAGCATTTAGATGTTGCGACGCAGGAGTTAAAACAAGCGACGAGTAACAATACATCAACGATGGTAGACGCAACGCAGTCGGTGAATAATGCAACCAATACATTGGTCTCGCGCAGTGCGCAACTAAGCCAATTAGATAATATTACACCTGCGATTGAGAACATCACCAAGGTCCAACAGCAGGCTTCAGCTAGTTATGTAAAACCCTTATTTGGTTTAAGTAAATTAGAAACGCCAAGTACCAGTAGTAATAATGGGCGAACAACAGCCGCATTTGCGGTTTATGATAGCTCTGGTGAAACGCACCTGGTGCGACCAAGCTACACGGCAAACAATACTCATGAGCAAAGCCGAATTGAGTTTTTGACCTTGAGTGATGATGCTACTCATAAAACAGCACATTTTACGAGCTTTATTTATAACAATGCCTTTGAACAAAACCCAGTAGGCAAAGTGTTTCAGTACGGAGCATCTGCATTTTTACCATTAGCATTAAAAGAGCAGCCGAATGATGTTAAATATGAAGTGGTATTTAGCTCGCAAGACTCAGTCAGTTCGTCAGTAAATGATTACGGTGGTATTTTTTGTAAAACAGCTGGGTTTAATTCTATTACTAAGCCTAAAAAGAACCTGAATGCCGCGGATCAATGGGGTATAACTACCGCCACGGATCATGTATATCACACGGTCGGCGTTTTATATGATAACAACAAGCATTGTTTAGTGGTTGTTGATGAAGGGACGTCGTTATTGATTGAAAAGTATCGTGACGGCAATAACATTACCGCAATCTCTATTCCAGATGAAGCAGCGCTGCAAAACTATGTTAATTCTGGAGATTTTACTTGTGTTAACTTTATTTACAATACCTTGATACATCCTTACGGAACAAGTCGGTATAACCATGCTGAAGGAGCGATGAGTTCATACGCACAAAACTATCATGGCTATTTTGGTATCCTCAATGGAGTAACTAAAATGGGCCATAAGAAATACAGTGCGCATTACCGTTTTACTGAAGAAAAGAAATTAGAACCAATCAACTTCTTTTTTACCAGTAATTCAGAACCTTATAAAACAAGCAATGCAAATGGCACGCAAAATAGTGAGGGTGAAGTAACGATTGCTTTGCAAAGTATGGCAGGCGAGTTATTAGGCATGTATCAGTATAAATCAAAACCAGATCATGTCGGCTATCAAGGGGGAATAATGGCCGTTGCTATAAATTGTATAAACCCGTATTCAAATGTGGGTATTTTGAATGAGCACTATTTACATAATCAGTATGGTTTAGGCCGAACTTGCAGAGCATTTTAGGAGTAAAATATGAATTGTTATTATAATGAAATTCAAGGCATGTGTATTGAAGGAAACTACTGGCAAGTGAACCCTGAGACGGGCGCGAATTGGACTGCTGAATCTGCCGCCGAATATACAGCGAGTTACGAGCCGAAAGAGATAGATCAACTACAAGTGAATAAAGGCGAGGCAGTTGAAAGAATTAAAGCCGCGGTAGCTAAGCGTTTAACAAGCACATTTTGGCGAATTGAAAGAGCCCAAGAGCGATTAGAATTGGCTAAGTTAGGAGCTGATGATACTGTAATTATGGAGGCTACAGAGCATTTAAAACTTGAATTATTAGCTAGAGAAAAACTGAGAGAAGCAAGTAACTTAGCTGAGCAAGATGTTATTGATATAACAAACATCGATGCATTGAACTTATTCAACTTCATCCCTGATGAGTATCTAACATAACGGTCAGCATTGACCTGTTTTAAATGCTAAAAATCAGTAAGATACACCTATGCTAGACAACAAGCTCAAAAGAGTTTGCTTTAGCATAGTAAGCTGGTTCTAGGTTTGCTTACACATCTCACTTGTCCAGATTAAAGCCGGTTTAGTGTACTTTCGAGTATGGCTAAGTTGGCTTTTTGTTCTGTGCTGTGAATTTAAGCGCTGCGCTTATACGGTAAAACGGTAAATGGATCCTGACCTTCGTCAGGAAGACGATGGAGTGGGGTGAAGCGCAGTGACAGCCCAGAAACTGTCATCGTGCAAATATTTATCGTTATGCAAACAACGGCACCTTGTAAACGATGGTTATCACCATACAAACAACGGTCCCCTTATAAATGATGGCTATCACCATATAAACAATGGTCACCTTATAAATGATGGCTACCACCTTGAAATGCATACCTTCTTTGTCTCCCTGAACTTGTTTCAGGGTCTAGTGAAGATAACGACATACAAATAAACACATTTAAAATGGTTTGTTTAAGCGAATCATTCTGAATGTTTTGAGAGGGTCAGCATTGACCTGTTTTCAACGCTAAAAATCAGTAAGATACACCTATGCTAGACAACAAGATCAAAAGAGCTTTCTTTAGCATAGTGTGCTGATTTTAGGTTTGCTAGCACATCTATCACCTTGAAATGCATACCTTCTTCGTCTCTCTGAACTTGCTTTAGGGTCTAGTGAGGTTGAGCGTTATTGTGGAGTTCAACATCAACGATAACGTAACCTGGATCCTGACCTTCGTCAGAAAGACGATGGAGTGGGGTGAAGCACAGTGATAGCAAAGCAACTCACATCGTGCAAATATTTATCGTTATGCAAACAACGGTCCCCTTATAAATGATGGCTACCACCTTGAGGTGCATACCTTCTTCGTCTCCCTGAACTTGCTTCAGGGTCTAGTGAGGTTGAGCGTTATTGTGGAGTTCAACATCAACGATAACGTAACCTGGATCCTGACCTTCGTCAGGAAGACGATGGAGTGGGGAGAAGCGTAGTGTCGGCAAAGCAACTCACATCGTGCAAATATTTATCACTATGCAAAGCAACGGTGCCCTTATAAATGATGGTTATCACCTTGAAATGCATACCTTCTTCGTCTTCCTGAACTTGCTTCAGGGTCTAGTGAGGTTGAGCGTTATTGTGGAGTTCAACATCAACGATAACGTAACCTGGATCCTGACCTTCGTCAGGAAGACGATGGAGTGTGGTGAAGCACAGTGATAGCAAAGCAACTCACATCGTGCAAATATTTATCGTTATGCAAACAACGGTGCCCTTATAAATGATGGCTACCACCTTGAAATGCATACCTTCTTAGTCGCCCTGAACTTGCTTCAGGGTCTAGTGGGTTTGAGCGTTGCTGTGAGTTCAACATCAACGATAGCACAAACCGGGATCCTGACCTTCGTCAGGAAGACGATGGAGTGGGGTGAAGCACAGTGATAGCAAAGCAACTCACATCGTGCAAATATTTATCGTTATGCAAACAACAGCCACCTTGTAAGCGATGGTTATCACTATGCAAAGCAACGGTGCCCTTATAAATGATGGCTATCACCTTGAAATGCATACCTTCTTCGTCTCCCTGAACTTGCTTCAGGGTCTAAGTGAAGATAACGACATACAAATAAACACATTCAAAATGGTTTGTTTAAGCGAATCATTCTGAATGTTTTGAGAGGGTCAGCATTGACCTGTTTTCAACGCTAAAAATCAGTAAGATACACCTATGCTAGACAACAAGCTCAAAAGAGTTTGCTTTAGCATAGTAAGCTGGTTCTAGGTTTGCTAGCACATCTATTACCTTGAAATGCATACCTTCTTAGTCGCCCTGAACTTGATTCAGGGTCTAGTGAAAATAACGACATACAGATAAACACATTCAAAATGGTTTGTTTAAGCGAATCATTCTGAATGTTTTGAGAGGGTCAGCATTGACCTGTTTTCAACGCTAAAAATCAGTAAGATACACCTATGCTAGACAACAAGCTCAAAAGAGTTTGCTTTAGCATAGTAAGCTGGTTCTAGGTTTGCTAGCACATCTATCACCTTAAAATGCATACCTTCTTCGTCTCCCTGAACTTGCTTCAGGGTCTAGTGAAAATAACGACATACAGATAAACACATTCAAAATGGTTTGTTTAAGCGAATCATTCTGAATTTTTTGAGAGGGTCAGCATTGACCTGTTTCAACCCTAAAAAACCGGTAAGATATACCTAAGCTGGTTAATCAAAGAAAAGATATAAAGCGTTGTTATTAATAAATAATAACTCGTTTCACATAGATTCCAACTCCACCAATTAAGCCTACACAGTGTGTAGGCTTTTTTATTGGTGTTAATTGAAGGTGCTGCAGATGAATGTTTTTAATCTACTCGATATGTCAAAAGTACCATTGCCCGATAGCATCACGGTGTTGGACTATGAACAAAAACTTAAAGCGCTAAAAGAAAAGCTCTTAGTAAAACACCCTGAATTTTCAGATGCGTTGACCTTAGAATCAGAGCCACTGGCCATCATGCTAGAAATGATGGCGTATCAAGCTTTGTTATTTGATGGCAAAGTGAATGATGCCATAAAAGGTAATATGTTGGCGTCAGCGACAGGCAATGATTTAGACGCCATTGCGGCGCGATACAACTTATCTCGCCAAGCTGCGAACTCAAATATTCATGAAAAAGAAAGCGATACGCGTTTTAGGCGTCGTATTCAAATGGTATTTGAAGGATTAAACACCGCAGGAAGTAAGCAAGCATATCAGTTTCATGCTTTATCAGCTGACCCTCGGGTAAAAGATGTGTATGTACATAGTCCGCAACCTTGCGTTGTGGAACTCACCGCATTGAGCCATGAAGGGCACGGTTTACCCTCTACAGAATTAGTTGAAAAGTTACGCAATCATTTTGGTTTATTGCCCGATGGCAGTAGGCCAAGTGAAGAGGCGTCAAAAGTGAGGCCATTGGGCGATAAAGTGTCGATTTTTACCCCAAATGTTGTGCCGTATCATATTGAGGTTAACTTAGTAATTGCTCCCGGGCCTTCGGCATCAAGTGTTGAGGCAACGGTTAAAGCGGCGCTTGATGAATATATTGCACAGCAAGCTTTATTAGGGCGAGACATTAGCCAAATGGGGCTCTTTAGCGCTATTAATCAGCCAGGTGTTGAAAATGGCCAAGTATTAAGCCCAAGTACAGATGTACCAATATCTGCCGACTCAGTCGCACACTGCACAGGTATGGTGATTAATGCATCGGTGCGCCGAGGTGATGAATGAGTGACTTCAAAGCATTACCTGATCTGTTGCCACATAATGCCTCAATGTTGATGCGCTCACTTGCTGAGTTATTGACTTACCCTGATAAATCACAGTTATTAAAGCACATTTGGCACCCACAGGATTGCCCTGCAGAGCTATTGCCTTGGCTTGCTTGGGCGTTGTCGGTAGATGATTGGAATGATGCGTGGTCTGAACACACTAAACGGAAAATGATTGATGATGCGTTTGTCGTCCATCAATTTAAAGCGACGCCGTTTGCCTTAAAAAAAGCATTAGACAGTTTAAATATTGAAACCGATATTCATGAGTGGTGGCATCAAATAGATGCGCAGCCCGGCACCATCTTGGTTAACGCGATGGTGAACGAAAATCTCGACAGTAACGAGGAAGGGTTATTGACCAAAGCAATGCTTGCGCAAGTAAAGCGCATTATTGATACCGTTAAACGCGCTTCAATTCATGTCGAAGTGCAGTTGGGCATTTCGTTAAAAGAACAATTTGGTATGGGAATACATGCCAGTGCAGGGACGGGATTATTCTCCAAGGAAGGCGTCTTCAACGGGGTAAGGCCAGATACGGGGTATGTTGATTTAGCCGCGTCGCTTAACGCTCAACCCGGTATTGGGTCTTTGCAACAACAAGGCGACTTTAACGGTGTGACACCTGATGACACTGAGGCAACGCTTGGCGCTGTACTTGCAAGTCAAAAAGGGATTGGCGCGTTAGAACATAGTCTTGATATGACGGGGGTGGTGCCAAATGCAATGGCCGCAGGCTTAAATTTATACGGTTATGGCCAAGTGAATATTGCAGCAATGGAGGCGCAAGCGAGCTGGAAAGGTGTATGGCCTGAGTCATGTACTGCTACTACTGTGGTGTCAGCTGCATTATCTCAACTTCAACTTACTTATTTTACTCTACAAGGAGCGACGTAAATGTCTGCATTAACCTTGCAATTTACTCAAGCTGGTTTAGATGCGTTAATGACCGCCACACAGCGTGGTTTTAAAGGCAAAATCAGCCACATGGCATTTGGTGACAGTGCCTACACACCAGATAAAACTCAAACAGCGCTTAAGGGCGAAAAAGAACGGGTCGCCATTGCCGACACCGATTATTCCGATGGCGAAGGCAGCAGCTTAAAAATAGCAGGTAAGTTTGATGCGCCGATTGAATATGCGATTCGTGAAATAGGGGTATTCATTGAGTCACCAAACTATAGCGGCGAAGGTGAGCCTGAGCTTATTTTACTGGGTGTGTACTCGAAACCAGATACGACGCTTGGTTATCGTACACCCGATGTAAAAGTACTCCAGTGGTTAACCTTATCGTTGACTCAGTTACCTTCGCAGAGTGTTGAGATAAAAGTTGGCGTTGATAATCTTAACCTGATTGTAGATAGAGAGCTGGCTGATATGACCTTGGTTCAACTCAATACCATGGCGCGTCAAATTGAACAAGAGCTGCGTTTAGTCGCACTTGAACAAGCTTAGTCTTTAAAGTTAAGGAAATACTATGTCAAATCAAGAAAAACCGATGAGCCAACGGCTCACGGACGTGGTGGTCGCCGCCGACAACCTAACTCAAACCGTACAAGATAAAATTGGCAATATTGATGCTACCGTTGCTGCGAAATCTGCAGAGGTTGATGTTTCAATAGCACAATCAAAAGCGAGTATCGATAACTTTATTGTTGGTGCAAGAGGTGAAGCATCGCATATATTACTGAGCAAAAATCAGCGAATGGAACCTCTCGGAACAACAGGAATTAAACATTTTAATACGATTGGTTTATCGTCACTTGAAGTTATAAAAGAAGCGACATTACATGGTAATTCATCTCATGATGTTGACCATACTGGGAATGGCGTTGCGGCTGACTTTAGAGCTAATGTGTATGGCGGATATGTTAATGGCTATTTTAATATATTACGGATTAAGTGGACTCGAAATGACAGGGCTCACTCTGCACGAATAGACGATAATTGGTTTAGAGGCTATCAACAAGGGAGTCTGACTACGGCTTGTTATTTGAAGCTCATTTCGGGGGATGTGGAAGGTTCAATGCAGCCTGTTATTAACTATGAAAATGATTGGTCGCTGTATGGTTTTCAAACGAAAGTGACAAATTTAACGGGTCAGTTTCATGGAAGTCATACTAAGTTAGCGCTATCCAAAAACAAAGAGACTTCAGGAGAGGCATTAATTTGTTTGTTTGGCACTGCCAGTGGATATATTGACCTTGAAAAAGTAGGGTGGGGTATTTATCCCGAATTCGCACGTCCAACAGATATACCAGCAATAGGAGTGTAAAATGTTAATTAAACATCAAGGGCAACTAGTGGCTTCGGTAGGCCAAATATTAGACTCAGATGCGATAGCTTCATTTTTGTTACAAAATGAAGTAGATATCCCAGTATCAGAACTTGAATTGACGTATGAACCATCAGAAGCATTGTCTGCTAGAAAGGATGCTTATAAATTAGAGTCAGACTCCCTTTTTATTGAATGGCAATATGATCAAACTGATGCAGCAAAACAAAAGTGGCTGTCTAAAGTCGAAGAAATTAAAGCGCGATATCCATTGCTGGCTTAAACCACTTCGGTCATATCATCCGCCTTAAAACCTTTCGGCCATTTCTGGCTGAGCTTTTTATCAGAGAATCATTATGAATCAACGCAGTACCCTAGTACGAAAGGTACTTGAGTGCCTAACGTCTGGATTGGGCGCTACCGCTCAGGTAGGGCTATTAAAGCCGAACATGCCTTATCCAGATTTAACGCAAGTTGCGCAGTTATGTATTCAAGTATTGAGTGAACGCCAAGCCAGTGAGTTGCAATCAAAAGGTGCTGAGCCAGGTGTGACGTATGGGCCAACTTCCAATAAGAATTTGAGCCCGAACCCGCTCGATAGACGGGTATTAACATTGCAACTGGACTTAGAGGTAGAACATACCAATAGTGATGCACTACTCACGCGTTTAGATGGGGTGATTGAGCAATGTGAAATGCTGATGCAGGCGGACGATATGGCCACTCCATGGCAGTTTTTTGTGCCTTATCATATTGAATTTGGATTTACCAAACAGGCGAATAGCACAATTGGCAAAGCCACATTAACATGGCAATTTTATTATCAGGTTGAATTTGTGGAAGTCTGTGACTTACCACCGGTCAGTGAAGTGTATTTAGGCCCTGAAGGGGGCGAACATTGGCTTATTGCTAAAACGCCTGCAGCGGTTAATACACCATCTGGGAACGGGAGTGCTTAATAATGATAGCCAACCCATTACAAACCAATTTAGCCCAAGCCGACATGCAGCATCGGCTCGCAAAGTTAATTTCGTTAGGCACTGTGAATGAGGTGGATTACGAAAAAGCGCTAGTCAGAGTCACCATTGGTGATTGGTTAACCTCTTGGTTACCTTGGCTTACAGCGCAAGCGTTTAACGATTTAACTTGGCAAGCCCCTGAAGTGGGTGAGCAAGTGGTGGTATTGGCCCCGTGTGGTGACTTAGCGCAAGGGGTGGTGTTAGGGAGTTTATATCAACAAGACCACAACATAGGCAAAGTGGCCAGCGATGTAGCAAAAGAGAGCCGTCAACACGTGCAGCGCACGGTATATCAAGATGGCTCCATGGTTGAGTACGACCGCGAAAAACACCGCTACTATATTGATATAAAAGGTGAAGAGGCAACGGTTGATGTTGTATCTGCCGGTACACTTAATATCACTACGGAAAAAGACATCACAATTCATACTAAAACCAATGCCATTGTTAATGTTGATAAAGACGCAACGATTGCAGTAAAAGGTAATGCAAAAGTAACTGCTGATAAGCAAATAGAAGTGACTGCAAAAGAAAAACTGTCACTGACGGGCTCTGAAGTGAACATTGAGTCAAAGTCAGGCGGGATTGCAGTAAAAGCAGCTGCGGTACTAAAGCTTAACGGCGCTTCAATTAGCGCGCAGGAGTAACGGATGCCGGCAATTTCACTTGATGGCGCAATGACTAATGTACATGTTGGTTATCTACCAGGCAAAGCGAGTGCAACGCAAGGTAGTTTTACCGTCTCTGGTAAGCCAGCTTTACGAGAAGGTGATCCTATTAGTACTCATGCATTGATTGCAGATCCACAAGTTAAGCATGTTGGTATGAAAGTTTCTATGGGAGCGAGTAGTTTTACGATTGAAGGCAAAGCTGTCGCACGTATTGGCGACCCCACAGATTGTGGTGGGCAGTTGGCGCAAGGTGAAGGCGGCTTTACAGTTGGTGGATAACGCTTAATCATCATTAACTTCAGGTACATAAGGCAACATTATGCTTGGCATGAACGCGAAAACAGGAAAGCCCCTCGCGGGGGTTGAACATTTAAAACAAAGCATTCACGACATCGTGACCACCCCCATCGGCAGTCGTGTGATGCGCAGAGATTATGGATGTGGCCTATTTGATTTACTCGATAGCCCCTATTCGACCAGTATGGTGGGAGATATCACTTTGGTTGTCTCCAATGCACTGGAAAAATGGGAACCTCGTTTTGAACTGGAATCAGTTGCAGTGCAACCAACAGGAGATGGAAAGCTATCGATAGATATCAGTGGGTTGTATTTAATTAGCGGTGAACCAGTGCTCATCGAAGGTATACAAATCTAACCCAGCTTATTTAGTAAGGCAGTTCAACATTGCCTTATATTTTTAACATTCTCAAAAACCACGCCAAGCGTGGTTTTTTTGTTTCTAACTGACATACCCTTAAAGGAGATTCATATGTCAAAATTTCTACATGGTGTAGAGGTAATCGAGGCGCAATCAGGCACTCGTCCAATTAAAACAGTAAAAAGCTCAGTAATTGGCTTGATAGGTACGGCGCCTTTTGCAGATGAAGACGCTTTTCCTTTAAATACACCGGTACTTATTGCTGGTAAACGTGCAGAAGCGGCTAAATTAGTTAATCCTAGTAATACCGATTTTGCAGCGCGCTTACAAACTTTGCGTGATGCGGCTCTGGCTGTTGAAGTCACTAAATTCAAAGCTGAAAATAATGACACCGCGCCTACCGCGGATGAGTTAAAAGCACTGACTGAAAAAGTTAAAAAAGCGGTCACAGACGTAGAATATGACAGAAAAGGGACTTTGGTTCCTGCTGTGGATGGTATTTTTGACCAAGCGGGCGCAGTCATTATTGTTGTGCGTGTTGCGGACGGTGATGAAGCAACGGTAACTCAACGAATTGTAGGCGGTGTGGCTGCTGATGGTTCGTATGAAGGGATGCAAGCATTCTTAGGCGCTGAATCAGTCGTGGGCGTTGCACCGCGTATTTTAGTGGCACCTGGCTATACACATCAGAAAAATGGTTCTGAGAAAAACCCAGTCGTAACAGATATGGTGGGTATTGCTGAGCGTTTACGCGCTGTGATCATCGCTGATGGTCCAAATACCAATGATGACGATGCAAAAGCATATCGTAAAGACTTCGGTTCTCGTCGTGTATTTGTGGTTGACCCTGCGGTGCGTGTTTTCCGTGATGGTCAATCAGTAGTTGAACCAGCCAGTGCGCGTGTTGCCGGTATGATTGCAAAATCAGACAACGACCGTGGTTTCTGGTGGAGCCCAAGTAACACCAACATGAATGGCATTGTGGCAACCGCTCGCCCAATCGATTTTCAATTAGGTGACTCAAATGCTCGTGCTAACTTATTAAATGAAAATGAAGTGGCAACGATTATTCGTCAAAATGGCTTTAAGCTATGGGGTAACCGTACATGCTCTGATGACCCTAAATGGGCGTTCTTATCTGTGGTACGTACAGCTGATATGATCAACGATTCATTGCTTCGTGCTCATATGTGGGCGGTTGACCGTAACATTACTAAAACATACATCGATGATGTTGTACAAAGTGTACAGGGTTACCTCGATAGCCTTAAAGCACAAGGTGCTATTTTAGGTGGTGAAATCTGGGCTGATGAAGAGCTTAACACGCCAATTAATATCCAAGCGGGTAAAGTATATTTTAGCTTTGATTTCACGCCACCAACACCGGCTGAACACATTACCTTTAAAAGCATCCTTACTAACAACTACCTAGAGGAAATCGTATAATGGCAACATCTCCTAAGATCCTAAAAAAATTCAAATTATTTGTCGATGGTAAGGGCTACCTTGGTATCGCTGATGAGATTACGTTACCTAAAGTAACGGTTAAAACTCGTGAAATAACGTCTGGTTTTCAAGCGCCTATTGAATTAGATGTAGGTCAACTTGAAAAAATGGAAGGCACAATTACGCTGCTTGAATACAGTTCAGATGTATTGAAACTTATGGGTGGCTGGGGTGGCGACACTAAACCACTTGTTGCTCGTGGTGCAATTCAAGCACAAGGTCAAGCACCAGTGCCGGTAAAAGTAACGTTGTCTGGTTTCTTCAAAGAAATGGATATGGGTAACTGGAAAGATGGCGAAGAAGCCAAATTAACCATGCAATACGCAGTACAAAAATACAAGTTAGAAATTGGCGCAGATGTGATTTATGACATCGATTTAGCCAATGATGTTCGTATCGTTAACGGTGTTGACCAAATGGCGTTACTTCGCACAGCAATTGGAGCTTAATAAGTTATGACAGATATCATTAAACTGACTTTCCCAGTCACGGTCGATGCGCATGAGTATGCAGAGCTAAAGATGAGACGACCAAAGGTACGTGATAGATTAATGGTAGACAAAACGGATTTAAGCGAATCAGAAAGCGAAATTCGTTACTTCTCACATTTGTGTGAAGTATCTCCAGACGTCATTGAAGAATTAGACTGGAGCGACTTTGTCAAACTAAGAGAAAAGCTACAGGCTTTTCTCGTATCCCGCCCAAGCGCTTAAAGTCCATGGTGATAGCCCTCGCAAAATACACCGGGTGGGGCTTACAAGAATTAAACGGCTTAACAGAACCAGAGCTATGCGACTGGTTCGAAGCAGCCGTTGAATATAAAAAAGAAACGGAGGCAGGTCATTGACCTGCCTTTTTTATCTGTAGACTGCATGTTTTATGATCTTATTTAACCTCAGGTTTGGATAAGGGTTTTGGAATAGGAAGTATTCTGTAAACAAACTTACGTACAATCCAACGATGATATTTAAATAGATAAGCCAAATCACATTTAACACGATTCACGAAGTGGTACTCACTTATTGTTATTTGGCATATCTTTTTCAACTCTACTGGCCATCGGCCCACTATTTCACGCTTGTTATTTCAGTTATGTACAAGTCTTGCTATTGATGCAGGCGGGTGTACTGGCAGGCAAGTACTCAGCTCACTTCTTTGCATCTCCCAGGTATAGCTATGAAACGTCACGGATCATCTGATCAAAAACGCGGTGCGAAAAAATCTCCCGCAGCCAGCAAAAAAAAGGCAAATAACGCCAATAAAGTTAAAAATAAGTTACCAAAAACTCAGCAAGATCACGCAAAAGCAGCGCAGTTTATCGCTGAGGCGGTAAAGAGCATCAAAGCGTCAGGTGCAATTGTGCAGCCCGACTCCATTGAACCTGTATTGGCTCAATTGGCGAAGTTTAATGTGAATCAGCTCATGCTTGACAATGGTAACGTGCTCAAAAAGCAATTGGCAAATTTGAGTAGGGTGGCTGTCAGTAACTCTGGTGATAATGGCGCCGTTGAACTGATAAAGACGCAGAAAAAGTCAGCGCAAGGCGAGGCTGATACGGCTAATAATATTGCGGCAAATGAGCTTGCGGTACAAGTAGGTAAAGGTGGCAACTTATCAGAGGTTATTTTTGGCTTGAGTCAGCATATTGAGGGGCTTGATTTTGGGCAGTTTCAGCAAGTTATAAAGCAAGACTTATCAAGTTTAACGCAAGCAATTCCAGAGATAAGTAACTCAATAGATGTTACGGGGCTAACTGATGTATTGTCGCAGCACAGTGCGAAGTTTGCAGCCAGTGATAGCGAGAAAGCACTTTCTCAACAGCTGGATTTATTGACCTCGACAGCGCCACATATTTTAGATGCGTTGAATATGCCGCAAATGAGCGACTCACTCAAAACGGGGCTGGCGACTTTTAATCAGTTAGATATTTCAGGCATGATGGATGGTGACTTGTCGAGCTTAACGGCGACAGCACCACAAGTGCTAGAGCATATGGGATTTGGCCAAGCTGCCAATGTAGTTGGTAAGGCACTTCCAGTACTAGATAAGTTAGACGCTGGCGCAGTTTTGCAGGGCGATTTAAGCTCTTTGGCAGATGCCGCTCCCGCTGCACTTGATGCGTTAAACATGCCGCAAGCGGCACAAACAATTGAGAACATGTTACCTGCATTACACAGCATTGATACCGGTGCCATTATGCAAGGCGATTTAAGCTCGTTAAAAGATGCGGCACCAGCGCTCATTAAAGCCGTTGATATTGATGCCTTGAATCAATCAATAGCACAGAATATTCCAGCACTTGCCCAGCTCGACTTAGCGGGGGCAGTAGAGGGTGATTTAAGCAGTTTATTAAATACAGCGCCAGACATTTTACGTACCGCGAATTTAGGTGGCGCTGCAGATGCGATACAAACTGCGATGCCGGCCCTGCAGCAGTTAGACATGAAAGGGTTAATGACTGGCGACTTAAACTCGCTTAAAGATGTCGCCCCTGAGTTAATTAAGACGCTTGATTTAGAGGGTATACATAATTCTATTACACAAAAAATCCCTGCGCTGGAGCAATTAGATTTAGTGGGCGTGGCACAAGGTGACTTGACGAGTCTACTTGATACCGCGCCAGATATGCTGCGTTCAGCCAATTTGGGCGGCGCAGCAGATGCAATTCAAGCGGCTTTGCCTGCACTTAAACAGCTAGACCCAACAGGGATAATGAATGGGGATTTGACTTCATTGATGGACGCTGGTCCTGAGGCACTTAGAGCATTTGGCTTAGGCGAGGCAGCGGATAAGTTTAGCGACGCGCTCCCAGCACTGAAACAGCTTGATATGAAGGGTATTGCCAGTGGTGATATTTCGACGTTACTGGATGCCGGACCTGGGGTATTAAAGACCTTGGGTTTAGATGGTGCTGCCGGTGTTATGGAAGCGGCATTGCCTGCTTTAAAGCAGTTAGATGTAAAAGGGATTATGGGTGGGGACCTTGATTCTTTATTAAATGCAGGGCCTGATTTACTCAATGCGTTTGGGTTTGATGGTGCAGCTTCATTTATGCAAGATCATGCTACGACATTAGCAAAGCTGGATTTTAAAGGGATCGTCAAAGGTGACTTATCGTCATTAACGGGCGCTTTACCCGATTTATTGGATGGGTTTGGCTTAGGTGGTATCGCGGATATGTTTTCAAGTGGTGAAGCCGAGTCTGACTTTGCAGCACCAGAACAAGAAGAGAAAAAACCTAAAAAGCGTAAGAATAAAGGCAATAAAAGAGGCAATAGACGCTCTCGCAAAAACAGAGGGAATAAAGGTCGCTCAACTTACCAAAATGATAATGTTACAGACGAAAAACAAGTGCCAAAGAGCAATAAAAAGCCTTGGGCTAAAGACTCAACTACAGACGCTAAGACACAGCTAAAAGCAAAGCCGAAGTTATCGATTATTGAGGGCGGATTATCAGAGACTGAGCAAAATAGAAAAGTAAGTAAAAGCCGTACCAAGGCAAGTGCTACCAAATTGGGTAAACCAATTGCAGCGAATGATCCTATTTTCAGTAAGTCGGTAAAAAGAGGCTTTAAAGGCAAAGGGTTAATTAAAGGTATCACAAGAAGCCCATTTGGTAAGCTATTTGGCAAATTAGCAGCGCCTGTAACGGCGGTAATGGGGGCGATGGATGTCGCGTCAACTTTATCAGATGATAGCTTAACGAAAAAAGAAAAGTCACAGCAAGTAGGACAAGCCGCTGGAGGTGCCGGTGGTGCACTTGCGGGCGCTGCTGCTGGGGCTGCAATTGGGTCGGTTATTCCTGTATTTGGCACGGCCATTGGTGGCATCGTGGGTGGTGCATTAGGCGCGTTCGGTGGTGAATCGTTAGGGGGCATGTTAGGTGGGTGGTTTGGCAATACGCTAGATGACTCCGACAGTAAAGCACAAGAGCGAAAAAGCAGTAAAGCCGATACTCGTGCCAGTGAATTAGCCAATACTAAAACGACAAGCAGCTCAGTAATAGCACAAGGTGACTCATCTAAAGCGCACAATACGATGCCCACAGTAAGTAAAAAAGGCGGTGTATTTAGCAAGATAATGGCAAGTCCAGTCACAAAAATACTGGGTGCTACAGGTATTGGTGCGGCATCAAATGCGCTTGGTGGTTTAATCGGGAGTTTATTTGCTGATACACCATCAAAAAGTGAAGAGCATTCAAAGGAGGGTGTAAACACTGCTTCAAGTGCTACGACACGGCCAGGCAGCTACGTAAGTACTTCGTTAGATTACGTAAAAAATAATGTCATTAATGAAGCGAATATGTTTGCCGGCATGGCTGCAGAGATGGAAAAAAACGCGGGTATTAATAATGGTCCGATGAATAAGTTATCGGCTGTAGGCACTAACGCCGGACGTATACTCAATGGGCACACGATATTAAAAGCTGCAAATGATGATTCACTATCATTAAAGCAAAAAGCAACCACTATGGGTGGTACAGCAGCAGGTTGGGGAGCCAGTGAATGGGTCTCGAACAAAATGGGTAAATCGAAAAATGGTGCTATACGCATGCTCGCACCAGTTGCTGGGTATGCAACCAATGCGGTTGTGGGGGCATTAGGTGGTGGCCTCTCTGGCTTGTTGGTTGATACATTATTTGGAAAAGATAAGGTGAGTGAAGTCGATTCACCTAAATTAGTCGATGGCACAGCGACTAAAGGCAATACTTTAAACATCAAATCGTTGGCACCAACCAGCACGCGCACATCAACGGTACAATCAGGTAAAACGCCAGTCAGTGGCGGCAGTGTGACGGTCAATGCCAACATTACCGTCAATACTACGCCTGGCATGTCTGCAGTTGAAATTGCAGAACAGATAAAACAGGTACTTGAACAAAAACAATTGCAAGCGCAACGTGATTTGCGTACTCGTTATATTGATGAGGTAGCTTAATGGAAAAAGTAGGTAATGCATCACATATGATGCAATTAGGTAAGTTTAAATTTTCTGTTGGAGGCGCTGCTTTTGACAACTTAAAGTTTAATACGGATTACCGCTGGAAAACACAGGATTCGCAAACAGAAAATAGCAGCCCTGCAATGCAGTTTGTGGGGATAGGAGATCAAACGCTTAGCTTGACGGGGACAATATATCCTCAGCTGGTGAAAGATGGTCTTACCCAAATTGATAGTATGCGAGCAGAGGCAATGACTCAGCTACCACTCAAACTTACCTATGTGCAAGCAAGTGGTAAGTCAGACCCCAGTGTTGGTCGCGTTTTGGGCAATTGGATCATTATGTCAATCAGTGAAGATCGAACGCTGTTTTTGAATGATGGTATTCCAAGAGAAATTAAGTTCTCGATGGAATTGAAGCGTCATGATGCAAACACTAAATAATGAGGTGTGCCAATGAATGAGAACGGGGTAACGTATATCACCCGAGATGGAGATTGCTTAGATAATATCTGTTGGCGCCATTATGGACGCAGCAGCGGAATGGTTGAGCTCGTTTTAGAGGCGAACCACGGGCTTGCGGAAAAAGGCGCGATTTACTGTGAAAATATCGCCATTTTCTTGCCTGAAGTGATCACAAAACCGATTTCAGATAACGTCATTAATATATGGGATTGAGGAGAAAAAGATGAATTTACAACCTCAGTTTTCAATTAAAGCAAATGGCAATGAGGTGGCTGAGCGGCTACGAGATCGAATGGTCGAGGTGCGTGTAAGTTTGAAAACGGGGTTGCAAAGTGATGCATGCTACGTACGATTTGATAACCTCGGAACAGCACCAATACAAAACCCTAAGCCGACCGATATTGTTGAAATTGCCATGGGATATAAAAATGGTGCGGCCGATAAAGCGGCCAAACTTATTCCTTTAGGATCATTTGAAGTGGGGGAATATAGCGTATCAGGGCCGATTCGTTCACTTGAGTTGTTTGGCAATAAAGTGCTCTGGCAGACAGGGTTGAAAGCACCAAAGCAAAAATCGTGGCCTGCTGATCCTAATACGCCACAAAAGCTTGGGGATCTCGTCTCCGATATTGCCTCGGAACATGGCTTAGACCCAAAGGTTGGTGCGCAGTTTAGTACCATAGAGTTACCGCATATTGAACAAAGTGAAAGTGATTTACAGCTATTAAGTAAATTGGCTGAGCAGTACGATGCTATTTTGAAAATTGCCCAAGATAAATTGATATTTATGGGCAGAGGGACGGGAAAATCGTTATCAGGAAAGCCGTTAAAAGAAGTGGATATTGACGTAAGCCAGATACTATCTTGGCATTTTATGGAAGATGCCTATCGTGCTGTTGGGGAAGTTAAAGCCTATTTTTATGATATGAATGAGGCGGTGCGTAAACCAGTAACAGCGGGGAGCGGTCAACCTGCAATCGTACTGCCCTATGTATACGCCAATGAAGCATATGCAACACAAGCAGCGATGGCTAAACATGGAAGACTTAATCGCGCAGCTAAGTCAATTAGAGCCAAGGTGATAGGCGATCCTGCCATTGGCGCAGGTGCGGTGGTGAATATACTCAACACTGACACATTAGCAGATGGTAAATGGTATGTCAGTGAGGTCGATCACATCATCAATAGTGAAGGATTCGCATCTTATTTATTGTGCGAGCAAGTTCGTCGCTAATCAGCTCTGCTGGACTCTACAGAATAAATCCCGTGCTAACTGAATATATTTAGTTAACCTCAGGTTTGGATAAGGGTTTTGGAATAGAAAATGTTTTGAAAACAAACTTACGTCCAATCCAATGATGATATTTTGTTCAATATCAAGGCGCTTTTATACAGTAATAGCGGGCTATGACAAATGAAAGCAACGCCGAGAGTGAGAAAAATAGCTTTATTGGGCAAATTCGCTTATCCAGAGCTGAGGTTAGTTAGCACGGCTTTGGGCAAGTATTAGTTTGCATGTTCACTAACTATTAATTTTTAACTGTTTTTTTATGCAAAAAACAACCGGGTAGGTTGCTAAAAATCACTCTTTTTAGGCCAATAAGCCCTCATAAATTACTCAACAGCAAAAAGGCTGAACGCAATGTTAAGCATTTTTTGTATCTAAATTATGATGCTTTATGACATTTTTTGTAAAGCAAATAACCTTCTTCTATAACCCTACCTAGACACTCCTTTCTCCATATGGGCTATCCTCGCTTGCAAAAGCGGGCTCTGGCCTCCTTCCTACATTTTTGTATATCGTGCTGTGAGAGTTAATATGTTCAGCGCAAAATTATGTACCTAGTAATTATGTACTTAATAACTGCGTACTTAATAATTATGCACTTAATAATACAGCCACACCAAAGAACGCGAATACCCCGCCTATAATCATATTTCGAGTGATCACTTCTTTTTTTATCAAAGCCAATGTCATGACCATTAACGGTGCGGTGGCTAGCAGAGTTTGCGCGATAGCTGGGTCGGTATATTTGACCGCACCAAGTTGTAACCATAGGCCGATAAAAGTGCCAAAGAATACCGCAACGATCAGCCATTTCTTATTACTGATCCCGCTCAGCTTCACAGCTTGATTAATGCTGTGATCCTTCAAAAATACAACCAGCATAGCAACTGTCATGGTGCCTGAAAATAAACGGATCATAGCTGCCCATAAACTGCTCGTTGCCTCATCTGCCATTCCTGCCTTAGACATGACCATTCCGGCTGCTTGACACGCGGCCGCCAGTAGCGCAAAGCACACCCCAATTTTGTATTTTTTCTTATCAAGAGGAGGCAATTTTATACGTGGTTTAATCGCTAAGATGACGCCCATTGTGGTAACAATAATACCGGTCCATGCCATGGCATTTAAATAGGTGCCTAGTATTAAAATGTTGAGTATGCCAGTGATGGCGGGTGCCATAGATTCAATCACTAATGTTCTTGCTGGACCTATATTTCTCAGGGCTGCAAAATACGCACTATCTCCCACTGCAATTCCAATTACGCCACTGGCAACTAACCATATCCATGCATTTATTTCACTGGGTATGGCACTATCTTGCAGTAGCACTAGGCTAATACACATCATGGTGCAGGCCATTACGCCTTTACTTATGTTTAATTCTAGCGGTGATAAAGAGTGACTAAAACGCTTGTAGATGACTGTTGAACTTGCCCATACCATTGCAGCACTGATAGCTGCAATTTCTCCTAATCCCACACTCAACATCTGTTGTCCTTATATTTACTGAATTGTTTGTCATTTTTTTTGATTATTACAACTTCAGGCAAAGAAACAATCAAATAAAGTATAAATGTTTAGACGTCTGTACATCTAGAGGTTGAAATTTCTGTGGTTGTGGTCATAATAACAAGGTATCTTAAACTCAGGAGAAGCGTGTGCCGATCACCGTCAAAGACGAATTACCTGCTATTGTGCAATTGCGTCAAGAAAACGTGTTTGTAATGCCAAAAAGTCGTGCGAAGTCGCAAGAAATTAGACCTATGCGGTTGGCAATTCTAAACTTGATGCCTAACAAGGTAGAAACCGAAGTACAGTTTATTCGTTTATTGGCCAACTCTCCTTTACAAGTTAATGTTGACCTATTGCGTTTAGATACGCACCGCAGCTCTGAAAACTCAGAGCAACACCTAGATATGTTTTATCGTTATTTTTCAGATGTGAAGAATCAAAATTATGATGCTTTAATTGTGACTGGTGCACCCCTCGCGCATCTTGAATATGAAGACGTAACGTATTGGAATGAACTACAAGTATTTTTTGATTGGGCCGAAGGTCATGTGACATCGACGTTGTTCTCGTGTTGGGCAGCTCATGCAGGGCTATTTCATCATCATGGTTTAAAGCGAACGCTGAAAAAGAATAAACTCTGTGGGGTGTTTAAACATCGTTGTTATTTTGAACATGGTGCGTTGACCCGAGGTTTTGACGATGAGTTTGTCGTACCACACTCACGGTATGGCCACATAGATGAAGAGAAAATACGCCAAACTGAGGATCTCATTACGTTGGCTGGCTCAGAAAGGGTTGGTGCGTATTTGGTTAAAAACCAATCTGGAAGTCAAGTGTACTTAACGGGTCATCCTGAATATGATGCAGATACACTGCAAAAAGAATATAGGCGTGACCTCGAAAAAGGCCCTGATGCCGCAATGCCTGAAGGATATTTTCCAGATAACAATGCAGATAAAACACCTTCAAAAACGTGGCAAAGCCATGCCTTTTTGTTATTCTCAAATTGGTTAAACTACTATGTTTACCAAACCACACCGTATGATATTAATCTCGTTAGCCAAGATGTAAGGACTAACAACTATGCCGAATAATTTACCGCAGAATAAAAGTATCGCTTTAGCCGAGGCGATGAAAAATCGTATTTTGATCCTTGATGGTGCAATGGGGACCATGATCCAAGAATTCAAATTTGAGGAACAAGACTATCGTGGTGAGCGCTTTAAAGATTGGCATGTGTTGATCAAAGGTAATAACGATTTATTAAGCCTGACTAAGCCTGATGTGATCAGAGATATACACAGCCAGTTTTTAGCTGCTGGTGCAGATATTATTGAAACCAATACATTTAATGCCACGACTATTTCGATGGATGATTACGAGATGGCAAGTCTTAGTCGTGAAATTAATATAGAGTCGGCTAAATTGGCAAGAGCGGTGTGTGATGAGTTTACAGCACAAAACCCCAATAAACCGCGTTATGTTGCAGGTGTACTAGGGCCGACTTCAAAAACATGTTCAATTTCACCAGACGTTAACGATCCGGGTTATCGTAATATCACCTTTGACAAATTAGTTGCAGCGTATGTCGAGTCAACGCTCGCCCTTATTGAAGGTGGGGCAGATCTCATATTAATAGAAACTATTTTTGATACGCTCAATGCAAAAGCGGCATCATACGCGGTAGAAGAAGCGTTTGAACAAGCGGGCGTAACCTTACCTGTTATGATATCAGGCACTATCACAGATGCATCAGGGCGTACTTTATCAGGCCAAACAACGGAAGCATTTTACAACTCTATTCGCCATATTAAGCCCATTTCAATTGGCTTAAATTGCGCGTTAGGACCCGATCTATTACGTCAGTATGTTGTCGAGTTATCGCGAGTGTGTGAGACATTTACATCGGTTCACCCGAATGCCGGTTTGCCCAATGAATTTGGTGAATATGATTTAGAAGCAGATGAGATGGCGAAAGAAATCGTTGATTGGGGAAAGGAAGGTTACATTAATATTGTTGGCGGATGTTGTGGTACCACACCGGCACACATTAAAGCTTTTGCTGATGGTCTCGAGCATGTAGCTCCGCGGCCATTACCAGAGTTAGACGTGCGTATGCGTTTGGCTGGTCTTGAAGCCTGTAATCTGAATTAGGAAGTCGTCAATGAGTCAAGCTACAGCAGTATTTACTAACGTTGGTGAGCGTACAAATGTCACTGGTTCTGCGCGTTTTAAACGCCTTATATTAGAAGAAGATTATGAAACCGCTTTGAGCGTTGCCCGTGAACAGGTTGAAAATGGTGCCCAAGTCATTGATATTAACATGGATGAAGCCATGTTGGACTCAAAAGCAGCAATGGTGAAGTTTTTAAACTTAATTGCTTCTGAACCTGATATATCTCGAGTACCAATTATGGTTGATTCGTCAAAATGGGACGTAATCGAAGCAGGTTTAAAGTGTATTCAAGGTAAGGCTATTGTTAACTCGATCTCTTTGAAAGAAGGGGAAGCGCCATTTATTCACCAAGCGAAGATCATTAAGCGCTTTGGGGCTGCAACGGTGGTGATGGCGTTTGATGAAACAGGGCAAGCGGAAACACAAGAACGAAAGTTCGACATATGCCAGCGTTCATACCGAATTTTAGTCGACCAATTAGGTTTTCCGCCTGAAGACATTATTTTTGACCCGAATATTTTTGCTGTGGCAACCGGTATTGAAGAGCATGACAATTATGCGGTTGAATTTATAGAGGGCACACGTCGTATAAAACAAGGTTTACCGCATTGTAAAGTGTCAGGTGGGGTATCGAACGTCTCATTTTCGTTTCGTGGTAATAACCCCGTTCGTGAAGCAATTCATTCGGTGTTTTTATACCATGCTATCAAAGCTGGTATGGATATGGGGATTGTAAATGCAGGGCAACTTGCTGTTTATGATGATATTCCACAAGAGCTCAGAAAAGCCGTTGAAGATGTGGTACTCAATACCGATCCAGGTGCTGGTGAGCGGCTGGTGGAGCTTGCGCCTAAATATTCGGGTATGGCACAAGCTGAAAAAGTGGAAGATCTAGAGTGGCGTACTTGGCCAGTTGAAAAGCGCCTCGAACATGCTTTGGTAAAAGGTATTACTAACTACATTGATGAAGACACTGAGGAATGTCGTGCCAGTATGGATAAACCCATACAAGTTATTGAAGGGCCATTAATGGATGGCATGAATGTGGTGGGGGATTTATTCGGCGCAGGTAAAATGTTTTTACCTCAAGTGGTTAAATCTGCACGGGTAATGAAACGTGCGGTAGCTTACCTAGACCCTTTCATTGATGCAGAAAAAGAAGAAGGCGCAACCAATGGTAAAATTGTCATGGCGACCGTAAAAGGGGACGTACATGATATTGGTAAGAATATTGTGGGTGTTGTTCTACAGTGCAACAACTACGAAGTCGTCGATTTAGGTGTGATGGTGCCAGCGGAAAAAATCTTGCAAACAGCCATTGATGAAAAGGCAGATGTGATTGGCCTCTCGGGATTGATCACGCCTTCGCTTGATGAAATGGTCCATGTTGCCAAAGAAATGAAACGTCGTAACTTTGAGCTACCGTTATTGATAGGCGGTGCGACAACGTCCAAAGCACATACCGCGGTTAAGATTGAGCCACAATATGACAAAGGAGTTGTGTATGTTAACAATGCCAGTCGTGCGGTGGGGGTGGTATCAAGTCTATTGAGTAACACCCAAAAGAGCGAGTTTTTGGCTAAAACATCCGCTGAGTACGTCAAAGTACGCGAACAGCAAGCGCGTAAAAAGCCGCGTTCTAAACCTGTTACATTGCAGCGGGCACGTGATAACGCGATTCAAATTGACTGGAAAAACTATACGCCACCGGTACCGAAAAAGTTAGGTGTGACGGAGTTTCGTAACGTCAGTATCAAAACGCTACGTAAGTATATCGACTGGACACCGTATTTCATGACTTGGTCATTAGCGGGTAAATACCCACGTATACTTGATGATGAAATTGTCGGGGAAGAGGCGAAGAGCTTGTTTAAAGATGCCAATGCCATGCTCGATGAATATGAGCAAAGTGGCGCACTTCAGCCGCTCGGTGTTATTGGCCTGTTTCCGGCAAACCGAGTCGGGGATGATATTGAAATTTATACCGATGAAACTCGCTCTGAGGTACTTACTAAATCGTGTCACTTGCGTCAGCAAACAGAAAAAACCGACTTTCCAAATTACTGCTTAGCTGATTATATAGCGCCTAAAGGTATTGCCGATTATTACGGTGGATTTGCGGTTACAGGTGGGCTTGAAGAAGATGATTTGGCAGATGCATTTGATGCCAAACAAGATGATTACAATAAGATCATGGTAAAAGCGGTGGCTGATCGTTTGGCTGAAGCGTTTGCTGAGTATTTGCACGAGCAAGTGCGTAAAGAGTTCTGGGGATATGCACCTGATGAGAATTTAACGAATGAGGAACTAATTCGTGAAAATTATCAAGGTATACGTCCAGCACCGGGCTATCCTGCGTGCCCTGAGCACACTGAGAAAAAGAAGATTTGGCAGTTGTTAGATACGGAACAACGTATTGGTATGCAATTAACCAGCTCTTATGCAATGTGGCCAGGGGCAGCAGTATCCGGTTGGTATTTCTCTCATCCTGAATGTAAGTATTATGCTGTTGCCAGTATCCAAAAAGATCAGGTGGAAGACTATGCTCAGCGTACCAATATGCCGCTCACCGAAGCTGAACGTTGGTTATCGCCTAACTTGGGATATGAACCCGAATAAAGTTTTTTGACTGCGCATGACAATGCGTGATGTGCAGTCTGTATTCTATCTGTTTTTAGTTTGATATTTCTCCTCCTACTCAGCTGATATTCAATAATAAATTATATCCATTACCCCCCTTCTTAAATAATGTTTCTATTAGGTTAACCAAAAAAGATTTATTCTTGTATAATTAAGTGTCTAGAATATTTTTTCTTGTTTTTGTTTATTGGAAGTGTAAATGAAGTGGTGCCTATTTTTCCTATTCTCGTCTTTTTTTGTTCAGGCCCAAGCACCTTTGGTGGTTGATATTATTAGTAGTGAAAACTTTAGTTTACGATATGAAGAGTTTTTAGACGGTCGTTCTGTATTAGACGTTGAAGACTTTCATCCATCAACAAAAGGGTCTCATATTGAGATCATTGAAATGGTTCTGTTGCAGCAAGCGCTTCACCTTGGAGGTGAACAACGAAAGGTGATCTTTAACCCAAAACCGTCAGTTAATATCATAGAGTTTTCGGACCTTATCGCCGGTGAGAGCTTAGTACTTGCACGCTCGACGTGGCATGAAGATCTACTCGATTACAAAGGTTCCTTGTTTGTGAGTGAACCTCTAGTTGAGTATGGCGAGTACGAAGCGGGTTTTTATGTTGCAAAACGCAATATTGCATTGCATAACATGCCAGCAGAACGATTAAATCAGTTAACCGTGGTGGCCAATCCTCGGTGGAAAGTTGACTGGCGCGCGTTAAATAATACAGACGTTAATATTGTTAGCTTTATAGGCCCTTGGGAGACCATGCTGGAAATGGTAGAAACAGAAATTGTTGATGCTATGCTAGTTAATTTCAGTGTCAGTCAGTCATTGGTGTTAAATTTTGAAGGGCGAGAATATGTGCCAATTAATGAATTGAAACTATTTCTTCCAGATTCACGCCATTTTGTTGTCAGTAAACGCCACCCAGATGGGAAACGAGTATTTGCAGCCTTGAATAAAGGGCTGGCAATTTTAAAAGAGCGCGGTATTTTAAGGAAAGCACTGACTGAGTCAGGCTTTATTAATGAAAAAGTAGCGCCTTGGCATATGGTAAATGAAGCGATGTTAATGCGAGGCATACAATGAGCTGGCTTAAAGGCTGTTGGTGCTATTGTATGTTGCTCATTGCTTATGAAGCACATAGTGCAGATACGGTTACCCAACAAAAACAAACAATCAGTGCGGCTTTTGAGCAACTAAAGTTTCAGATGAAAAGTGGTTATGAGTTAAGCTCCTTACCGCAATTAAGGGTGATCAGAAGTCAAGCAGCGCATTACGCTCAGCGTGAAATAGTTATTCATACGATATTGATTGAAGCCAGTATTCGTCAGCACTTTGGTGATTATAAACATAGTTTATCAATGCATTACGAAGCACTGGATATGGCTGAGCAATTAAATAACCCTCGTATTATGGTCAAAACACTGCTTGCGGTTATCGACTTAGAGTTAGACTTAGAACGATTTGACCATGCAGCACGGTATATTAACCGAGTGGTACAAATTGGGAACAGTTTACAATCTGGGGATGAGTTGTTGGTGCACATTAAATTGTGGCAAGCAAGAACGCATCTTGAGCGTGGAAGCTTTCGTCAAGCACAACACGAATTAGATTTAGGACGAAAACTTCCTCTAGAAGATAAGCGTTTATCAGCAGAGTTATTATTGACCGAAGCGCAAGTGGCGTTAAAACTTGGTGATTATTTATTGAGTCAAACGCTACTGAGTGAATTTTCTGCCAAATATATGCTGGTGGCAGATACAAAAGCAAAGCTGAATTACCAACTTGCTTTGGCAGCAAGTACCTTACAGGCTGGTATGTTTACAGAAGCTATCGCACTGGCTATGACTGGGCTTGATCAAACGTTTCACACACGATACTTAGAAGAACAGTCAAGTTTGCAGCGGCTATTGGCCAGTGCTTTTGCGCAAGTGGGAAATTATCAACAAGCTCACCTATATTTAAAACGTTATTCACTGACCGAACGTGCACTTGACCAACAAAAACGGAACAACAAAGTACTTCAGCTTGAAGCACAATATGCGTTGGCACATCAACAACAGCAAGTGAGCCTACTGGAAAAAGATAACACATTAAAAGCGCAACAAATTGTTCAGCACAGACAGGTATTAGAAAACTCTAAGTTGACTCAGCAGCGTTGGTTATTGATTGGGGTGTTGTGTGCTGCTGCCATCGTGTTTGTTTATTGGCGCTGGCAAAATATTCGTTATACAACTCGTTTAGAAACGCAAGTAGCACAACGCACAGCAGAATTGAAAGAGCGTAATGAACGTCTGCAAGCATTGAGCTTTACCGATAGTTTAACGGGACTAAATAATAGACATTATTTTTTCAGCACCATTGATAGTCAGATAAATGCACTAAAGCCTAAGCATGACATTATATTTTGTATGATAGACATAGATCATTTCAAAAGGATTAATGACACTTATGGTCATGCAGCGGGTGATTTAGTGCTGCAAAGCTTTGCTGATATATTGAAACAATGCACCCGAAGTAGTGACTTATTAGTAAGGTGGGGCGGAGAGGAGTTTTTATTGGTTATGCCGGATATGTCGACTCGCGATGCACAAGAGGTGGTTGAGCGAATACGACAACAGGTCGAGCGCTTTCCGTTTATTGTTAATGGTGAAACTGTACAATGTACTTGTTCAATTGGATTTGCACCTTACCCGTTAATGACAGGTGAATTTAAGCAAGCATCATGGGAGCAGGTATTAGAGTTGGCCGACAGTGGCTTATACTTGGCCAAAGAAGTAAATAGAAACACATGGATAGGGTTAGACTCTGTATCCACCTCAGAGCCGATTGATTTTGACTATTTATTGAAAAACTACAAAGAACAAGTCAGGCTGGGGAGTATTGTTATATCAAGTAGTTATGAAGGGTTGCAAGTGCCTGTTTGATTTCTACCTAAGGTGATAACGAGGCCATTCAATTGGGCCTTCTAAAGAGTGCTAATTACTTATCTTAACGTGTTAATATAGCGCTAAAATATTTTTTCAGAGTATGTTGTGTTACCCATCGAATCAGTTTATAACTCCCTTATTGATACATTAAAATTACATAGCTGTGTGCTGCTACAAGCGCCACCAGGGGCTGGTAAGTCAACTTGGCTGCCATTAAAAATGGTCAGAGATGGGCACTTCAAACATATTATTATGCTGGAACCAAGAAGGCTAGCAGCGAGAAATATCGCTAGTTTTTTAGCCAGTCAACAGCAAGAATCAATTGGGGCCAGTATAGGTTTACGAATCAGAAATGAAGTGAAGGTTTCTGCTGAGACGAGATTAGAAATAGTCACTGAGGGTGTACTGACAAGACGGCTGCAAAACGACCCGGAATTGACAGGAGTTGACCTTGTCATTTTTGACGAGTTTCACGAGCGTTCAATGGCGGCAGATACTGCACTGGCCTTAGCTTTGGAAACGCAAGCCGCATTTCGTGAGGATTTAAAACTATTGGTAATGTCAGCGACGCTAGACACACACAGGTATCAAGCATTTTTAGAATGTCCTCTTGTTGTGTGCGAAGGTCGCAGTTTTCCTGTTGATACGATTTATACCTCGCTGGCAAATGAGACGCGATGGTTAGATGCGATTGCCCCCCTTATTCGTCAAGCGTTGCAAGAGCAAGACGGGAGTGTGTTGGTTTTTTTACCGGGGCAAAAAGAAATTACGCACGTGGCTCAATCTTTAGCAGGTTACGAATTGTCCGATACTGAGGTGGCTCCGTTATATGGTAATCAAGATAAACGCCTTCAGCAGGCTGCGATCGCCCCAGCCAAAGCGGGTTATCGAAAAGTGGTTTTAACAACGAATGTGGCGGAAACATCTTTAACCATTGAAGGTATCAGAGTCGTTATTGACAGTGGAAAGCGTAAAGTTGCACAGTTTAATTTAAAAAGCGGTGTGACAGAACTGGTAACGGCCTCCATATCAAGATCATCAGCGGTGCAACGAGCTGGACGGGCAGGGCGAATAGAAGCTGGGGTTGTGTATCGTTTGGGAAGCCGTGACCAATTTGAACGTAGAGAGGGACACGACACGCCCGAAATTTTAAGCTCAGACATAAGTAGTTTACTATTAGAGGCTAAAGTCTGGGGCAGTGACATTCGTGCTTTACCACTACTTGACCATCCTAGTGAGATACAAATTCAGCAGGCTACTCAGTTATTAAAAATGCTGGAAATTCTCGACAACAATGAGAAACTCACCACGCTAGGCCACAAAGTTTACCAATTTGGTACAGAGCCGCGGTTAGCCCATATGCTAGTAAAAGCACAGCAATTGGAAACTGAATATTCTGGAATTAGTACGTTAGCATGTTACCTTGTGGCCTTGATAGAAAGCCGAATAACGAGTAGCCCTGAACTTAGGGTTGCCTTACAAGCACAGTTTGAAAGGCCGACTAAGCTTTTTAGTCAGCAGTTGATGCCGTGGTTAAAACGATTGAGATTAACTAAACCGCACGCGTTGGCGACTGAGCACTTGGATATTACCATTGCATTAGCATTCCCTGATAGATTAGCAAAAAGGCGAGGACAAGGTTTTGTATTGGCTAATGGCGCTGGCGCTAATAGTCATGAAAGTCATTGGTTAGGCAGTGATTATATTGCTATTGCATCGTTAGGTGGTCATAAAGGGCAAAGAATATTTAATGCCACAGATGTATCTATTGAACAACTCTTACAGGCATTACCATATTTATTCACAAAACAGAGCGTGTGTGAGTTTGATGAAAAGAAAGAACGGTTTTTACATGAAGACCGTACGCTCATTGGCAACTTGGTTATTGAAGCAACCCCGAGTAGTCAAAAAATTGATGTGGCTGCGCGCACTCAAGCTTGGCTCATGCTTATCGAAAAGTATGGACTAAAGTTATTTAAAGACTATGACACAGTGTTACCGCTATTAATCCGTATGACATTAGCGCAACGATATAGCCCATTGGAATTCGTAGAGCTTGATGAACAGAGTTTGCTTAATAATATTGCTACGTGGCTTGCACCCTATTTGAGTGATATTAAGCAATTACCACAGCTGAAAAAATTTGCCCTAAAAGAAGCGGTTTTGAGTCAGTTAGATTGGCAACAACAGCAACGGCTAGATGCGCTACTGCCAAAAAAAATCACTGTACCAAGTGGCTCCAATATTACCATTGATTATCAAATTGACGGGCCGGCAAAGTTATCAGTGCGTATGCAGGAAGTATATGGTTTAGTTGAGACGCCAAAGTTGTGTAATGGCCAATTACCTTTGCTGATGGAGTTATTGTCACCAGCACACAGGCCTCTGCAGTTAACCCAAGATTTAAGATACTTTTGGCAATCGAGTTATAAAGACGTACAAAAAGAGATGAAGGGCAGATACCCTAAGCATTTTTGGCCGGATGATCCCGCAAACGCTCAGGCAACCAATAGAGTAAAGAGTCGGATGTAATATATCCTTCGACTCTTTTTAACATGGATCATTGAGCTTGAAATTTAAGGCGCGTGATTATGGAGTAAATTAAATTTGAATAGGTTCTGTTAGCTCTTTGGTTTTATGCCAATATAAACACGAGCATAGTATCTAAATATTCATAGATACTATGCTCGTGTTAAAATTCGCTGAGTAACATGTATAGGTGTGCCGCACTCCATGAGAAATTGGGGGCACCTTGTTGTTTGCCGTTTAAAGGGTGGTAGTTTTCTCTAATGGGGCCATCTTGCTGTAAACCATCAGCGTGCTCAATAAACCGATTTATTAATGCTCTTGCATCTTCCTTGTAGCCATAATGAGTAAGTCCTTTCACTCCAAAATAGAGTTGATCTAACCAAACTCTTCCTCGCCAGTAAATGTTCGGACCAAAAGCGGGGTTAGTCAGTGCCGCGGTGCCTAATGGAATATAGGTATTAAACTCTTGTGGATTGAGCATTACAGCTCTAACTTGTTTCGCCATATCGTCGGTGGCTATTTGATTAAATAGTGGCGACCAACCTTCAGGGCCTTTTCCTCGCTTGGTGAGCGCATAGCCTGCACAGCCATTGGCTAATGGTTTGGCTTCAATTGAAATGTCATAGTAAAATCCAGACTGAGTGTCAAACATGCATCGATTAACGTATCGGCTTATTATTGCGGCACTTTTCTCAAATGTGACTGCCTCGTTAGGTTGATTTAATATTCGGGCAATTTTTGCTAAATAACGTGCGTCAGAGACCATATAGCTAGCTTGGTCAACTGACTCTTGTAGTAAAGAGTACCCAGTAAGCAGCCCTTGCGTATTGTAATTTTCGGCAAATTTTACCTGCCAGTCTGATATGCTTCCGCCTTGTTTTATATATTTATTTAATTGTACCGAGTTGATGTAGCCAAAATTGGCGGCATGGTCTCTACCTGATTCCCACGATGCGGCGGTTTGCGCGGGTGACGTGAGCCTGATATTGGCTTTGAGTAATGAGTTGTATAAATCTAATCCGTAAAAGGTACGCTCATTAAATTTGAATTTAAAACCATGAACTTTATGTGTATGCGCCGCATCGAGTGTGGCACCATATTCAGGAATGCCATTTTTATTATGATCACGATTGTTTAACCACCATGATCTATAGGCTTTTAACTTTGGGTAAAGGCTAGTAAGCCACTGTTTATCCTTGGTGTGTTGATAGGTCTTATACACGGCCCATGAAGCTAAGCTTGGTTTGGTATTCCTCTCGTTCCAGTTGCCTCCATCACCGCCACGTTCAGCACTTTTATTGTATGCAATGAGATCGGGGATAAAGCCTACATCATTGCTTCTGATTGGATCATTCTCTGTGATTTGATATTCAAATACCGCGTTGATATTCGATTTAGCAATATCAGGTGCGAATTGACTCATTGCATAAGCTTGCTTCCATGAGTCCCAAGGCCATGTAAGGTTGCCTGAAAACCAACGAGCGGTAACGGATGGAGTCACAGTATCAAATGAGAGAGCCCCCGCGGCTGAACGCCAATTACCAATTAAGGTTTCAATACTTTTAGTCATGAGGCGCTGTTTGTCGACGGGGAAATTATCAGCTACTTTGAGATAGCTTTGCCAGCGTAGTTTGCTTTTTATTAAATAGGATTCTGGGTCAGCAAAAAGCTGTTGGTTAAATTGCTGAATTTGCTGTTCTTCATCAGTATTTAAGACGTGGCTATAGGTAGTATAAAATGTTGTGTCGCTTGCTATATTGGCTGTGCTGTTAAAGCCAATAGGAGATAAACGGGTGGTGGTCGCAATGGTTTTTTGTGTGACATAAGCGGATGTACCTGAGGTAAGCAGGTCCCATTTAGCTCTTACTTTTCCAAATCGAATGATAATCGTATTATCATTCGATTCGAGCTTTGGCTGATATGTTGGAAATTGGGCACTCATGGTATTTTCTTGATCGTATGCGGCCAACAGCTGCCCTTCAAAGTGCAACGTTAAAGGAGTGCGTGTTTTGATCTCGGTTTTGACCATTGAGGTGCGAGGGCCAACAAACCTGAGTGTTAAAGTGACCTCAATATTTTCGCTCTTGTTTGACAAGGTTTGCACCAAAGCACCAGGGTGACTAGATACTTTGCCCTGCAAAGGAACTCGGACGCCATTTTTATAAATACTTAGTTTATCAAAGCGCTTGGCGATATAGTGTAGGTACTCTTCTGTAATTAAGGCGTGGCCAGTGAAGCCGCCAAGCTCATTATCGTTAATAGGCAATAAGTGACCATGCCAAGCTCCGGCATCAAATAGCGGATTGTATGGACTATGGCCATAGTCATCCGTAGGGTGCATATAACTGGGCTCACCTTGACGATTTATGATATTTTCAAATGCGATGGCATTTTTGGGATAAACAGCCAGTAAATAGAAAAAGAGACAGAGTATAACGCGCATAAATATCCTTTTTAGGATATTGTATCCAATAATGAGTGGTATTTATAGTCAATTTTTAATTTAGGAGCAGGGCTCATATGCGCAAAGTATGAGCAATTTACAAGAGGCGATAGATTATTTAAGCGCGTTAGCCACTTCGGCAATTTTTTGTCTTAACCATACATGACTGGCATCTCGGTGCAGTAACGGGCTCCAGATCATATCTAGTTCAAATGGTGGAATTGGAAAGGGCGCTTCTAATATGGCTAACCCGGGATCATCTCTATAAATATTGGCTGCTTTAGATGGCAAAGTTGCTACTAGGTTTTGCTCTTTAGCCAAATGAATCGCGACATGGTAATTTCGTGTGAACGTAGCAATATTTCGATGCTTACCAAAATGGGCAAGGGCTTCATCTACCCAGCCAAGCTTTTGAACATCCTCTGGGTCCATCCCTACACCAACCCCAAATCCCGTTTTACTTACCCATATATGGCGTGCATTTAAATAAGCGTCGAGACTAAACTGTTCGATGATCGGGTTATCTGATTTAACTAAACAACAAAAGCTATCCTTCCAGATCCGTTTATGATGGAATGATTGAGGTAAGTTTTCAAAGCGATTGATTGCCATATCGACTTTACCGTTTTCAACATCGTGAAAAGTGACATCGCTAGGCGTTAAAATATCTAAAGTGGTTTCTGGGGCTTCTTCATGGAGCTTATTCAGTAATTTTGGTGCCAAAGTACTTGCCGCATAATCACTGGCCATGATGCGAAAAACGCGTTTGCTTTGCCCAGCTTCAAATTCTCGGTTTGGCGCGAGTGTTTCTTCTAAAGTCATCAGGATTCCGCGTACCACGGGTTGTAACTCTAATGCTCTTTCAGTTGGCACCATACCTTCACTAGTACGAACTAAAATAGGGTCGTTAAACAATGTTCGAAGGCGCTTTAGCCCATTACTCATTGCAGGCTGCGTAATGCTGAGTTGGTTGGCAGCCCGTGTAACATTACACTCTCGTAGTAACGTGTCTAAATATACTAGTAAGTTAAGATCTATTTTACTTATGTTCACGACGTTCCTTTATTTTTGTTTGTTCTAAATGAGCGAATCGTTGTTGTTGAGGATATGGGTAGATTTGTTTATTTACTTTATTAATGACATCTCGCTGTGCTTGTAACCAGTAGGAAACGGTTAATAGCTCTGGATGAGCATCTTTAAAGATAGCTTTGAGTTTAGGGTTTGTTAGCACAAATGTATATAGTTGTTCTGGGAATACGTCTTGAGGGGCGATAGATTGCTCATCCATACCTGAATATAAATCATCTAGTGAAGTTTTTGGAATAGCTCGAAAATTCATATCGGTTAAATACTGAACCTCATCATAATCATAAAAAACAATTCGCATGTGTTTTGTTACCCCGAAATTTTTCAATAACATATCGCCAGGGAAAATGTTTGCGTGGAGCATTTCTTTAAGGGCTTGTCCATAATCAATCATTGCGTGATGAACTTGTTGCTCACTGGCGTTATTGAGGTACAAATTAAGAGGCGTCATACGTCGTTCAATATATAAGTGTTTTATCACGACATAGTCGTCTTCGACTTGCATACTGGTTGAGATGGTTGCCATAAGTTGCGTTAAAAGTGTTGCTGAAATGCGTTCCTTAGGGATCACCACATTGGAGTATTCATGGGTATCGGCCATACGGCCAACACGGTCGTGATTTTTAACTAATTGATAGCGCTTGAGTACGGTATCTCTGCCAAAAGGTTTACTCTCTGAGAAGGTATCTTTTATGACTTTAAATACATACGGGAAGTTCGGGAGCGTAAACACCATCATTACCATGCCCAAAGTACCGGGGGCGATGACGAACTTATCTTCACTTTGTGCTAAATAATGTAAAAATTCTCGGTAAAACTCCGTTTTTCCTTGCTTATGAAAGCCGATGGCATTGTACAGTTCGGCTGGGGTTTTACTTGGCATGAGCTGATTTAGAAATCGCATTAGCGCTGATGGAGCATGTGTTTCTACGAGGAAATAAGCGCGAGCAAAGCCAAAAATAACGCGCATTTGTGATGAGCTGGTCAGTAGTGCGTCAATATATAAACCACCTTGGCTATGATGTAATACAGCGATTATAAAAGGTTGCACACCACTGGTGGACACAACACGGCCTACGATATAGGCTGCTTTGTTGCGGTAAAATGGCTTTGAAAGCATATCAAAACGCATCATGTGACCCTGATGGTGTGTGTCAGGCGCTTGTTTAATAAATGCTTTCATTAAGTTGCGAATATCTAGGTCTAAATCTCTGAAGCTACACTGAAAATCTATGTGATCGATGATACTTTTTATTGTGGGTCGTAATCCATCAACTACTGGAAAGTAACTTCGATATTCAGCCTCGATAGGAAGCGCAGGGGCATACTGTAGCGTGGTTTCAACGAAAATAAATGTGTTATTAAAATAACGACGATGAAACAGCCGACAAAAAACAGAGTTGTAAAAGGTTTCTGCTAATTCTGCTTGTGGGTGAAACGTTAACAAGCTTAGATATTGCTGTTTTATGTCATACCATAATGCTTCGTGTAAATTAGCACAGGGTAGAGCGCTTTTTAGATGCTGTATTGTTTCGTCTACACGCTCATCATAATGACTGATCCGAGTGGTGCTTATTAATTGTATTTTATCCCAGTCTTGGCTTGCAAAAGCACTCGGGGCGTCAGAAGTGATTGACTGAAATAGCCGGTAGTGCTTTGTAAAGCCGGCTAATATCATCTGCGCTATTAAAAAGGGTTTCATACAGCTCATTAATTAAGTGGTCAGACCTGACGTTAGAGTAGCATGATTTATATGGACGGAGTCAAGTGCTTAGCATATTACTCATACCGTTTTAGTTTTTTCTCAAGTGTTGCTATTTGTTTCGAAACAACTTTTACTTCCTTTCGGTGTTTTTTATTGAGAGATTTTAATTTCTTTTTAATGTCTTTCACTGTTTCTTTGCGCTTTTTATCATCCATAATATGTCGCATACGCTCTTGTTGATCACGGGTAGCTCTATCAAGATCTCTATTTAATATGGCCACTTGGTAACGTTTAGCACGTAATGACTTTTTCAAATTACGTACAACTTGTTTTTTCTCAAGCTGATTTAGGGTTTTGAAATGCTGTTCAGACGGTGTCGACTTGTTGGGGTTCGAATGGGTTAGGGTGTGTTGAGTGCCATTACTACCACAAGGAAATTGGCTGTATGTAGTTCCTCTTTTTGTTACGCATTTATAATAGTTAACTACCGTCTTTGCCTGAATAGCAGTACTCAGAAAGAGTAATAATACAAAAATCATCCTAAACATAGTGCATCCTTCAGCTATCTTCATATTAAAAAGATAGCTGTTTACAGGTTAATGGCAAGTTATCAGGTTGGGGGAGGGTTAGAAAACTGTTTAAGCGTTTTTATACTTTGAATTAAAAATGGCACATTTAACTTTTGTTCAATGGCAAATCCATCGGTGCCGGAAATATGCTCGTAACTGCCATCATGCTTGATTAGGGTGATCCGATCCTTTTTAAACGCGACAAGTACACCTTGGGTAAAGTTAACGCCAACACTGGTACGACTATTAATTAAGTCCCTACCAATCATGGTGGCTTTGGCAAGCTCTGAGCATTCTAAATGAGAAGCGAGCAGAGTATACGTGATGTCTTGTAATTGTTTAAACCCATCAATCTGTTGTAGTTTGGTTACGTTTGTGAAATAGGAACTTGCGCTGATAACATCACTGTTTTTTGCTGCTAATGCAAAAGCAAAGTAAAGATGTTTGGGGTCAAATTTTACGGTGCTTTCAGAACCATTAATGATGATAAGTGAAGCATTTCCTCCCTCTTCAGCTGCCGTATCGCCTAGGTGCTTAGGAAAAATCAAACGTTTTGATGGATCCCAACTTGGATGAGCGTGTTGAGTTTGCGGGTTCCTATAATATGCAGGTAGCCCGAAAGTCAAATTAAACCGCGCATCATCGTGATTTGTCGGCTGAATTAACTGTGAAACCGCAACCAATTCATCGTGATCATTCGTGAAACTAAGCAGTTCAGCGAGTGTCTGAAAATAAACAATGTTGACCGATGCTTTTCTAGGTTGGCAATTAGGCAGCGCACGGGGGAGTTGATATTGGCTGTCATTATGGTCAAATTGTATATCAGTTGCTTGCTGATATTTTTCAATATCGAGTAAGTCATGTCTGGCAAGTAATTTTTTAGCTGTAGTTGGATAAGATAGTGGTAAAACATTGTCTTGCTTAGTAATGTCAAAATACGTATTTGCATCAGCCCATATATGAATTGTATGACTCATTGCAAAGCAAGATACCAGCGCACCAGTTGCATAACGAGGAAATCGATATTGTTTTAATTTTGCAAGATTATGCCAAGCATGATTTCCCGCAACCAGTTCCAGAGCAAAAATAATCAGTATAAATCCGCCCGCTGCCACAGTTGCAATAATTGGATGACCAATGATTGTTTTCCATAGAACACTGACAATATCAGACAATGATGAAAAATTGAGGTGATATCCGAGTTTATAATAAACAAACGCATCAAGACTCAACAAAGCTATCCCCAGAGTCGCTAAAATTGCCGCCATACCTCTAATATGTCGAGGGTATGGAAAGACCATACTCAAAGGAAAAATCGTGAGCACAAATGCACTGAACGTTATAAAGCTGGTATGGCTAACCCAAGTGATCAACATGTAGAACCAACCAAGTAAAGTCGTTGGACTTTTATCAGCGAAAAGGTAACTACTGCTGATCAGCAGGACTAATCCAATATTAGCAAAAGTGAACCAATGTCCCCAACTGAGTAACTGGCTTGCTTTTGATGAAAAAGGATTTTGAGGGGATAAATTCATTCAGTTATTTTACCGATTGCTGTAATGCTTTTGCAAAGTTATTGGCAACAGCTTGTCTTTTTCCTTCAGGCACATGTTCTTTTAGAATATGCGTGATAGAATTTCCTAAACACATAAGGCTCAAGTCAACAGTAGAATGTTGCTGAGTAAGTACGTTTAGTAGCTGGTCAACAATTTCTTCAACTTGCTCGTTGGAGTATTTTGATTGGATAGGCATCAGTAAGTTCAATATTAAAGTGTTATAATTTATTTATTTTAACACTAGAGGCGTGAAAAACAAAGATGAGCATTGAGGTGAATAAACTTGTTGTACATTATGTAGACAAGAAAGATGAAGATACACAAATCCATTTGCGCAACGATGAAATGCAAGTTAATGACCGTGTAAATGTGTTTATCGAACAGTTACATCACGCTTACAACGGAAAGCCGGGTAAAGGGTATTGCGCGTTTAGTGGAGATAAAAACAGTCAGGTGTCGGCTGCTATGCAAAGTTATCGAAATGATGAACTTGGATTTTGGCACATGACGGAGCAGGCGACTGAGGTATTAAAAGAAGAGTTGAATAAATATGCTTTTAATGAGACAGGTTATTTAGTTTTTTGCCATTATCAATACGTTGCAACCGATTATATATTAATCGCCCTAATTAATATTAAGGACCATTATTCGATAACATCGGAACTCGATTTGTCATCATCTCGACATTTAGATATTTCCCGTATGCAACTGGCCGCAAAAATTGATTTATCAGCATGGGACACTCAACCAGATGACGCGCGATATATTTCGTTTATAAAAGGTCGAGCGGGTCGTAAAGTAGCTGACTTCTTTTTGGACTTTTTGGGCTGTGAAGAGGGAATAGATCCGAAGCAACAATCTCAAGTCATGCTAGAAGCGGTAGAAGACTATTTGAGTGAACAGCAGTTTGATAAGCAAGAAAAAGACACGTTGCGAAAAGAAGTATTTGATTATTGTAATGATTGTATCGCATCAGGAGAAGATGCCAATATTGAAACGTTATCAGATACATTGTCGAAATCAGGCGATACACAATTTGATGATTTTTATAAAGATCAAGATTATGCCTTAGAAGAGTCATTCCCGGTAGATAAGAAAACCGTAACAAGTATGGTTAAGTTTTCTGGTCTTGGAGGTGGTGTAAGTATAGGGTTTGAACGCAAACATTTGGGCGAGCGAGTGACTTATAACGCTGCGACCGATACCTTAACAATAAAAGGGATCCCACCTAATTTGAAAGATCAGCTTGAACGCCATTACGATGAAAGTGACTGAATCAAGGGTTGTTTGAATAAAGGCCACTAGCGTGGCCTTTATACGTGTTATGCCGACTACGAATGACCAGAAATAATAAATTTAGCAAGCTGTGTTGATAATTTCTCGGCGAGCTTAGTCATTGCATTGCTCTTGGCTGTGTCTTTGAAAGAAGAGGCTGCTTTAACACGGCTATTAAAGTGTGCTTTTTCTTCCCCATTTTCAATAACGACCATATAACTTTCTGCAACAGAATAATAAGTACCTGACTGGTATTTCTCTTGCCACTCAACTCTAAAACTTAGATCGAAATCAGCATTAGATTGTGTAACTTTTATGCCATTACGAGTAAGGGCACTCGAGAGAAGGTCATCTACTTTTGCGTGCTGCATATTATCAGAGACAACATTGAAACTAAGGTTGTTTAGTATGAGCTCGCTTGTTTCTAATTGCTTATTTACTTTAGCCGGTATATTGACGAAAGGGCTTTGGAGCATATGTAAATATGCGTTCAGTTTGCCACGCTTAGCCGCAAACGTTTTTATTTTAACCGCTTTTTTTAGCAGCTCTGATTTACTAGTGCCTTGTATATTAAATTCACTTATCTGAGTATCGAGCGCATTGATACTCAGTTCAGTTTGCATTATGGCTTCAGTGCGATTAAATGAAGCAAGTGCATAGTTAACATCATTTAACTGATACTCTTGTTCTATCTTCACTCCTTGCAGCTGAATCGTCGGGACGTTAGAGCTTATCAATTCATCAACATGAAATTGCATCGACTTTTCATTGGCAGTTTGTTGTACGGTGGTAGTTCCTGATATTGATACATTCAACTGTTTTGCAAGCTCCAAACGAGCAGCTTCTTGCGCAGCAAGTTGGGCTTGGCGCGTGTCGCCTATGTTTTTGGCACTGCCAACACCATATACCAAATATGTTGATGTAGGTGTGGTCGTCAGCCAAGTGGGTTTGGCTATATTTTCAGTGCTGTTCTGAGTGGTTTTACATCCGCTTAGTAATGCAACAGAGACACAAAATGCCACGCTGGTTTTAGAAACCAAAGCGTGAGCGCTCTTGAACTTTTTGAATTTTCTTCTGGCCATTCCATACCTCCCGGTTTGTTGTCATGTCAATTAAACGTAAATCTACTTGATAGAAAGTCACGCGGCTGCCTCCTTGTTCATCTAAAAAAGAGTTAATAGTACCTGATAGGGCATAGTCTGCGCCTTGCTCTTGGCCCATTTCATTTTGTGTTGCTAAGCTTGAATTAAGCTCCTGATCTTTTCGCTCATTTCTAATCTCACCGCGTAAATCTGCGCTGGCAACAAAATCCGCTTGTCCAGAGCGCAAAATTGCGCGTTTTAAATCGTTTAAAAAAGTATCAACAGCAATATGCTGATGAGATTTATTGCGAACTGATTGAATAATTACTGCAGGCCTTGTACCTTCCTTAGCTAGATGATCGTTAACCCACGGAAAGCTCAGCATGTCGTTGACCATTGCTTCTGATACAAGTTGAGAGTCTTTGCCATTCCATTTATCAGATAGAGCAACTTCTTGACTCGAGTCTACGCGACGTACCTCTGTGCTTTTACACCCTACCAAAGCAAGAGATAGAGCAACAAAAAGAGGGGCCGTTGTGATTAATTTAGGTGTTGTTTTCATACCATTTATTCCAAAGTAAAAATTGATTGTGCGGATGATGTCGGTTGCTTTTGCGAATTAATAAAAGTTCTGGTTTGCCACAGGGACATAGGTCCTTTTACATCAACATTGTCCGTTTGTTCTATTACACGTCCAGAATTCAATACTGTTTTGATGGTGACTTGGTGTTGCCCCACTGGCAACTGTATTTGAGACACTCTTATTTCTGCGGGTAAAGACTGCCATTGCCGTGTATCCGCAGAAGCCGTGACAGCATTAACGGCTGACGTTGCTAACTTGGCGATACCACTGAGTACATTGTTTTCTTGTAAACCTGTTTTATTTAGCAATTGTTGTGCTGTTATCGCTTTTACAACTTCGCGAGTCAAAGCCAATTGGATTTCAGTATTGGCATTTTCTAGTGCATTCTGCAGCGTTAATAATTCAATTGAATAAAAAGTTTTTAGCTCTGATTGCTTTTTGCCATTAACCCAAACTTCTGAGCCTTGGACTCTCGTTTCTGAAGGGGATAAGTAGGTAACTGAAATTCTTCCTCCATATTCTAAAGCATCAATTAAACCTACTTTCTTAGCATCGTCCCATAATCCACCGAGAGGAATACGCTTTGTTAATAGTCCAAGTGCGACGTCAGAGATGTCACCCATTGCATAGTTTTGCATCATGTCGAATAAACTGGTGTCAGCGAAAAGCATTTGAAACCATTTCATCTGAATTTGTTGTTCTCGGTGTGAACCCATCGGAATAGGTGTGATTACCAATGCTTTGGATTTGTGGTCGGCTCTTAGAATAAGGTTAAATTGTTTACGTTTTGGCGCTACACCAAGATTCTGTAAAATGGTCAATTGGCTGCCATCATAATCGTTATCAGATTGGACTTTCGATTGGATATGACTGAGTTCTTCTTCATAGCCTCCAGCCTGTTTCATGACTCTTACTAAATTTTTATAAACCTGCTCTGTGGTTTGATTTGGCAATTGGTATTGTTTTGCAAACCCTTTTTCATACGCCAGCGCCGCACGTTGATATTGTAATCTGGCGCTATCCAACTCACCGCTTTGTTCATTAAGTAGACCACTTAAATAATGTGCAAAGGCATCATCTTTATATTCAATATTAGTGAGTAAATCACTCGGTGAAAAGAGGGGGTGAAAAATGGCATAAACTTGGTTGGTTAATTCATCACTACTTGGCGCATGATAACCACCAGTTTCTTCCGTTAGCCCTTCTAAGTAAACGTTTAATTGTCGCATTTCAATCAGTGACGCGTCTAGCATCTCTTGCCTGCGAGTAGGCTGAAGCGTGCCAAGTGCATTGTAGTTCATGGCTTTCATCATATGTAGCAATGGACGGTAATATTTTTGACCATGAAAAGTAGTATAAGTAGGACCACTAAATTGCGACAATGCTTGCTCAGAAATACTCTTCGTGTAAAAAGAGTCAAGTAGGTCTTTTGCTTCACTTAAGTGTTCATTACTTTGCGCATATTTTTTTTCTAATTGGAAATAAGTGGCAAGTTCAAGGTGATATAAAAGTCTATTCTTGCCTTGACTACTATAGTTACGTTTTATAGTTGTTCTTGCTGAGACAAGTTCACCTTTTTGAGCCAACGCAATCGCATTGTTTTTTTGAAAGTGCGTGACGTTGCAAGCACTTAAACATGTTAAAGTACTCATTAGTACTAATTTTTTTAGGGTGTTTATGACGTTTAAATTCAAAAATGCGTCCTTTGCACTCAATTATAATTGAGAATATATTACAGTAACTTCCCTAAGTTAGATAAAAAGAAATGATATTTAAAGCAATAAATTGTTAAAAATCGTTTTTACACTTTATTACTGTTAATGCGATGTATTTTTGCTAGATTAACTCTAAACCGCTCAATGCTAAAAGGAACCACTATGAAATTGAAACCAATGTTAACAACTTTGATTATTGCTGGGATGCTATCTGCGTGTAGTTCAACTAAAAATGACGCTGCATCAAGCTCGAGTGTAAATATACCAGAGTGGGTATTGAACCCTGTTGTAGAGAATGGGATCGCAGCGGCTGATTGCATTAAATATTCGGGTAATATTTCAATAGACCAAAAAATGGCTGTTGCGAATGCACGTCTCGCGCTTTCTCAGCAGATAGAAACGCGTATAGAAGGCTTAGACAAAACTTTTGCAAACAGGACTGATGCGAATGAAGAGACAACAGTCGGTACTACATTTAGTTCGGTTTCTAAGCAGTTAACTAAACAAACACTCAGTGGGTCTCGGATTGTTAAAGCTGATGTTGTGGAGATTGGTGGTAAAGATTATTTCTGTGCATTGACTACGTTATCTCCTGAGCTGACAAAAACGCTTTTTAAAGACCTCATAAAAGAAACTAAGCCAAAGATAAATGCCAAAGATGAGCAGTTTCTATATCAAGAGTTTAAAGCATTTAAAGCAGAGCAAGATTTAGAAAAGGAAATTGCTAAGCTGACAAACTAATCATGGCTCAGTATTCGCGTAATAACACGTTGTTACGCGAATACTGTATTTTATCTATTTTGGAGAACAGCATAATGAAAAAATTTATCGCATTTGTTGTTGCCACTCATCTTCTACCCACCCAACTTCAAGCAAGTCAAGCGCAATTATACGCCGAGTTAGATGAGGCTATGAATGGTTGGCAAACAAGTCAACATTCAGTGCAAGACAAGGATGAGTTTGAGCAATTTAAGACACAGCACCTTAATGAATACCACAAATATGTTGAAGAGCACTTTGCAGAGTTTGATGCTTTTAGAGATAAGTTGATTAAACAATGGGGTGATGCTCAGACTTCGACAACAAGTCGGTATGTACATTATTCTCAAGCTGAAAATACCAGATTAATTGTCGATTTCGAGCAAGATCAATTAGTGGTTGGTATTAAGCATCATGCTGATACTGATGTTTCTCAGGAAAATGCACAGGCTGTATTTAAACGATTTCTACAATCAAATAGTGCATTATTAACTGAATTCTTTAAAACACAATCAGTCAAAGAACAGCAAGCTACAATTGAAAAAAGTGAATCTTATATTATTGATAATAAAGTACGGGCAAAAGCACTGCTTGATGCAAAGCAGCAAATACAAAATCAAACACAACAACAGCAGCAATTGCTTGAAAAGCAGTTTGACGCGCTATTAGCGGGGGAAAACGATGTATTGTCTCCTAATGCGTTGACTAACCCCCAAAACTATAATGCACAACAAGTACTTGAGAAGAAAAAAGCTGACCTACAGACATTGCAAAACAATAGACTCAAAAGCCTAAAAGAAAGTATCAAAGAGTTACCATCTGGGCGCAGTGACAGCTCTGTTACAGAGTTTGTGATAAAGTTGCCAAAAAATACACTCGCTAAGCAGCGAGCGAGCAGTTACCTCAATCAAATAACCGCTCACAGTAAGCGGTTTGAAATTGACGGTAGTTTAGTACTCGCGGTGATGCATACCGAAAGTCACTTTAACCCACTGGCTAAGTCTCATATTCCAGCCTATGGATTGATGCAAGTTGTACCAACCAGTGCAGGCGTTGACGTAAATCGGTTTTTGTATGATATAGATGAGCCTATGTCAGAACCTTACTTATATGTTACTAACAATAATATTGAAGCGGGTACTGCATATTTACATATATTAAATGATCGATATTTAAGACATATAGAAGACCCTATAAGTCGTAAGTACTGTACTATAGCTGCTTACAACACTGGAGCAGGCAATGTTGCTAGGGTATTTAATAGTGATGATTCACGAAATATAAAGAAGGCGAGTCGTGTAATTAACTCGATGTCTCCTGAGTTAGTTTTAGAAGCACTCCAAAGTCGTTTACCCTATGATGAAACAAAGCATTATCTAGAAAAAGTGTTATCAAGAGAGGCACTTTATATTCAATAGAATATGTATCACTTAGTAAATGATAAAAGAACAGAGTTTAAATCGGCCGCAGCGATAAGTGGCTGATCACACACTAGGCAAATAAGTTATGTGACATCTACAAACCATGCTGAAATTAACACTGCCTTTACCATGCCACCTTTACTAGACTTAAAGTATTACTGTCGCTTTTCACCGCGGTGCCGTCTTATCGCAATCAATCTTCTTGTCACAAGCTTTCTTTGCTGAGTTAAGCATAAAACTGTATAGATTAATAAACTATTATTAGGGTGTGTTCGCGTATGCACTTGAAGGGTTTGTATTGATGTTCCGTGAAAGTTATTAATAGCTTAATAGGTTGGAGGAGGTCAGAACTATTGGTTTGATTAAGGCCTTTACCGTTACCAACATAGGTAGGAGTGTATTTGTATTAGGGTAAAAAAGGCCGCAAAAAGCGGCCTTTTAATTGAGTTTTTATCTTTTAGCCAACTTGAGCAGGTGATGCCATAGCAGCACTAGCTCGTCCTGCTGGGGCTTTAGAGCCCGCAGAAAGGCCTGAGTTTTCTACTAATTCTCGGGCTTCATGTGGCATTGCAGAAGGGGTTATTACAACACTAGGGTCTTCTACACTACTGGCCTTTTTCATCGGTGCACTCGCATTTTGATTAAAGCGGATACGAGACGTACCATGAGAATTATCAAGCACTGGTGTGTTCACAACGGTCGCTTCAACTACCGCTGCTTCAACTACCGGAGTTGCAACAACGGGTGCTTCAGTAACAGGTGCTTCAGTAACAGGTGCTTCAACAACTGGTGCTTCAACAACTGGTGCTTCAACAACTGGTGCTTCAGTAACAGATGCTTCAACTACCGGAGTTGCAACAACGGGTGCTTCAGTAACAGGTGCTTCAGTAACAGGTGATTCAACAACAGGTGCTTCAGTAACAGGTGCTTCAGTAACTGGTGCTTCAGTAACTGGTGTTTCAGTAACTGGTGTTTCAGTAACTGGTGTTTCAGTAACTGGTGTTTCAGTAACTGGTGTTTCAGTAACTGGTGTTTCAGTAACTGGTGTTTCAGTAACAGGTGTTTCAGTAACTGGTGCTTCAGTAACTGGTGTTTCAGTAACTGGTGTTTCAGTAACTGGTGTTTCAGTAACAGGTGTTTCAGTAACAGGTGTTTCAGTAACAGGTGTTTCAGTAACAGGTGTTTCAGTAACAGGTGCTTCAACAACGGGTGTTTTAGTGACTGTCGTTTCAACAACTGGCGCTGAAATAGTAGCTGTGGGTTGTTCAACGTCGTCACTGGCTTTCAATTGTGCTTCATATTCAGCAGCAGCTTGATCTGCAACAGGAACAAACGCAGGTTCTTCGCTATTTTCCACTTCAGGTTTACGGCGGCGTTGACCAGCTGCACGTAAATGGCGAGGAGAGCGCCTAGAGCGGGTTCTTGGTGCATCTTTCTCATTGTCATCAACTGCAATCACTGCTTGGTCTTGAGGTAATGCTTTTTCAACAATATCTTGCTGCGGTGTATTGTCGTCATTAGAAGGAGACGTTGCTTCAGCATTGTCTTTTTTCTTCACTCGCTTAATTGGTTTTTCAGCTACAGCTACAGTTGATTGCTCTGGTGCTTGCTGAGTCGTGTCTAATTCAACACTTTCAACTTTTTCTTCGGTGACACGTACTTTCTTACGCAGGTTTCTTCGTTGGCGACGTGGCGGCTTAGCTTTAACTTCTTTAGCTTCTGTAGCGTCAGTTGTTGCAGTATCACCTTCGTTACTTGGTTTCTGGTGGTCAGTACGTTTACGGTTATTTTGACGACGCCTTTTATTACGGCCTTCATTTTTATCGCTGCTATCATTACTGACAGGTTGAGACTGAGTTTGTTCAGTTTCATTACTTTCAACGTGCTCATCTCGTTTTTTACCTGAGTTACGTCTACGTTGATTACGACGACGATTGTCGTTATTTCGACGCGGCTTTCTTTCCGAAGGTTTTGGCTCTGGAGTAGGTTCAGGCTTAACTTCTTCAGTTTCAAACAAACCTTTTAACCAACTACCAATACGAGAAAGTAAACTCGGTTCTGATGGTTCATTTGAGTCGGTAGGCGTTGTGACTGCTTCAGAGACAGGTTGAGGTGCAGGTGCTGAAGGCATAACCACACCTTTTAGAACCGGCTCTTCTTTAACCGTTGTTACGGTTCGTGCGACTTCAATGGTCTCAGGCTCAGGTACACTCATTTGTTCATAGCTAGCGGCTTCAGAAGTTTCATCTTTGCGTAACCGAACGACTTCGTAATGAGGAGTTTCTAGATGCTGGTTAGGTATAATCACCACGTCACAGTTATGGCGCTTTTCAATACGGTGAACTGATTTACGTTTTTCATTTAGTAAATAAGCCCCAACACGAACAGGAACTTGCGCATTAACTTGTGCCGTATTTTCTTTGATCGCCTCTTCTTCAATTAAACGAAGAATAGAAAGCGCGATTGATTCATTTGAACGAATCGTGCCTTGACCATTACAGCGTGGACATGAATGCTGACTTGCTTCACCTAAGCTTGGGCGTAAACGTTGTCGAGACATTTCAAGTAAACCGAAACGAGATATTTTACCAATCTGTACTCGAGCACGATCAGGTCGAACTGCATCTTTTAGACGATTTTCCACTTCGCGCTGGTGACGAGGCGGTGTCATATCGATAAAGTCGATAACGATTAAACCGCCTAAATCGCGTAATCGTAATTGGCGAGCAATTTCATCAGCGGCTTCTAAATTAGTATTGAGTGCTGTCTCTTCAATATCGCCACCTTTAGTTGCTTTTGAAGAGTTAATATCAATAGAAGTTAGCGCTTCAGTTGGGTCAATTACAATTGAGCCACCTGATGGTAAGCGCACTTCGCGCTGAAAGGCTGATTCAATCTGACTTTCAATTTGATAGTGAGTGAACAAAGGTACATCATTTTGATATAACTTCACACGGCTCATAAAGTCAGGGCGAAAGCGTTCAATATGCGCCTTTGCTTCTTCAAATACTCGGGCTTTATCAATTAATATTTCACCGATGTCGCGGCGTAAATAATCTCGAATCGCACGGAAAATAACGTTACTTTCTTGGTGTATTAAAAAAGGGGCTTTATCACTATCCGCGGCTTCTTGAATTGCTTGCCAATGCACAAGTAGCGCTTTCAAGTCATATTCTAACTCTTCAAAAGATTTACCAACACCAGCAGTACGAACGATTAATCCCATACCTTTAGGTAAATCAAGTCGGCTTAGTGCTTCTTTTAACTCAATACGCTCGTCACCTTCGATACGGCGAGAAATCCCACCTGCACGAGGGTTATTCGGCATGAGTACCAAATAACTACCAGCAACACTGATAAATGTAGTAAGTGCAGCACCTTTTTGGCCTCGTTCTTCTTTATCAACTTGAACAATAACCTCTTGGCCTTCTTTAATCACATCTCTAATGTTCGGACGACCATTGAAAGTGTATCCGGAAGGGAAGTACGTTTTTGCTATTTCTTTTAAAGGAAGGAAACCGTGACGCTCGGCGCCATAATCTACAAAGGCTGCTTCAAGAGATGGTTCGATACGGGTAATTTTACCCTTGTATATATTGGCTTTTTTCTGTTCGTGACCAGGGCTTTCGATATCTAGATCGTAAAGGCGTTGGCCGTCAACCAGTGCGACGCGCATTTCTTCTTGCTGCGTAGCATTGATTAGCATACGTTTCATATTGTTACTCTACATTTCAATTTTTAGTTAAGCCTGATTGATATCACTCGCCGACATTTAGTGTTCCTAGGTATTTAATACAGTCTCCCGACTGGGGAAATGGGAACAATCAGTATCACCGGCTTCACAGTGCCTTATATTTGGCTAACTTCGCCATTGTTACTGGCACCTGTGAGCATCGCTATTTGCGTTTGGTGTTTGCACGGGCTAAAGGGCTCGGTGTTAAACAATCAGACATATATCTTCTATTTTTTGCTTTTTTAAGCTTAACCATGCTTAGCTTCACACTACATTCTATTACGCGCAACGCAGTGGGCTAAACGCACGTGTTTTAATTGGGGCTAAAAAGCGTTGGAGATCCAAGCTTCAATCTGTATGATCTGGCACCCAAGATGTGCATCACGGTTGATTTTTGCGATAAAAAGCGAATCCGCAAAAATTGCGGACCAATTATCCCACTAATATACTCGTGATAGCAACTAAATTATTACTCAAATCAGTGATTAGGCAATGTCAGAAAAACCGGCTCTAAAAGTTAGCTTCGTAACTATTACCGAAGATCAAGATGGTCAGCGGATAGATAACTTCTTGTTGACGCATTTAAAAGGGGTACCAAAAAGTGCTATCTATAAGATTTTGCGAAAAGGCGAGGTACGTGTAAATAAGAAGCGTATTAAGCCCGTATATAGGTTACAACTAGATGATTTAGTGCGTATTCCTCCTGTAAAGGTTGCAGAGAGGGAAGAGTTCGTTCCAAAAAACCTAGATAAAGTAGCGGGTCTTGAAAATGCGATTATATATGAAGATAAATATTTGATTGTCATAAATAAACCATCAGGTATGGCAGTGCATGGAGGCAGTGGCTTGAGTTATGGCTTAATTGAGGCTTTACGTGCGCTTCGACCGGATGAAAAGAGCTTGGAGCTGGTACATCGTTTAGACCGAGATACGTCTGGCTGTTTGTTAATATCTAAACGACGCTCGGTACTAAAAAGTTTGCATGAGCAGCTGCGTGAAAAAACCATGGAAAAGAATTACTGGGCGTTAGTGACGGGTGAATGGGCATCAAAATTGAAAAATGTGACGGAGCCGCTAAGAAAGAACACCTTACAGTCAGGTGAGCGAGTTGTTCGAGTTGACCTTGAAGAAGGGAAAGCATCACACACTCGTTTTAAAGTGTTACAACGATTTGATGATTGCACTTTGGTACAGGCATCTCCTGTGACTGGTCGTACGCATCAAATACGTGTTCATACACAATGTAAAGGTCATCCTATTGCGTGTGATGACAAATATGGTGATCAGGTATTTGACGGTAAAATGCGTAAACTCGGTTTAAATCGTTTATTTTTGCATGCGCATGATATTCGCTTTTTCCATCCTAAAACTGAGACAACCTTACGAGTAGAAGCGCCATTAGATAAAACGTTAAAAAATTGTTTGAAGGTTCTACGGAGCTAAGTTGATGAAGTATAAACTGATAATTTTTGATTGGGATGGCACTCTGATGGACTCTATACCAAAAATTGTCCATTGTCTTAAATTGTCCGCATTGCAGGTGGGTTTACCTGAACCTACTACCAATGAAGCCGCAGCGGTTATTGGGTTATCATTGGATGTTGCGATAGCGGCCTTGTTTCCCGAACAAGAAGATTATTGGACCGAGCTGGTCACAGGGTATCAAGCGAATTATAAAGCAAGTGATAGTATACAACCTGTGATGTTTGAGGGAACTGCAAAATTATTGAGCTACTTGCGTGATCAGGGGATGCTGTTAGCTGTCGCGACAGGGAAAAGTCGGCAAGGACTGAATAGAGTTTTGGATGAGTCGCAACTGTGTGATTATTTCATTACGAGTCGAACTGCGGATGAAGCTCATTCGAAACCTGCACCTGATATGCTTAAGCAGATCCTCAATGAAGTAGGAATAGATGCAAGTTCGGCGTTGATGGTGGGTGACTCTTTATTAGATATGACGATGGCAAGCAATGCGAATATGGATGCTGTTGCCATGAGTTGGGGGGCCGCTGACAAATTATCATTGTCAGCATCAAAAGCGTTAACGATATGTGATAGCTACGTACAACTACGACAGGTTATTTGCAGTTAATACATCGACTCCTTGAGCTAATAATAGTTGTGTCAACCGTATTAGAGGAAGACCTATTAAGCTATTGGGGTCGTCTCCTTCCAATTTATCAAATAAGCAGATCCCTAGACCCTCACTTTTGAAGCTACCCGCACATTGATAAGGTTGTTCGATATCACAGTAGGCACTGATCTGTTTATCATTCAAAATGCGAAAATAAACATGGAACGGTTCAACCAGGGAAGTACTTTTGTTTTGTTCAATATTGTATAGACAAAGGCTAGTTAGAAAGGTCACTTTCTGGCCACTAAATTGGCGCAATTGCGCAATGGCATTTGGTTTTGTATGTGGTTTTCCTAAAACCTGACTTTGATGCACGGCTACTTGGTCGGATCCTATGACAAGGCCTTGGGAATAGAACTTTTTAGCCGTGTGTGCTTTTTGTTCTGCTAACCGCAAAACCAATTGCTCGGGTGTTTCACAATTGAGTGCGGTTTCATCAATTTCAGGATTGAAAGAAGAAAAAGGGAGATTTATTTTTTTTAAAATAGACTGCCTAAATTCAGAACTTGAGGCTAGAATTAGAGGGATTTTCATAAATACTCTGACGTCGTTATAATTATGTCGCTAGAATAGGACGCAATCAGGCGAAAAACAAAGGAAAGTTTGAGATTTATTTTGACTAACATACTAACAATCTATATGATGCAGCCCCTATGCAAAAGGTGAAAATTCCCGTCACTCTTGATCCAAGCAGAGCAGCTCAGCGCCAACTTAGTTATGATGGTGTTGTTCAGCTTGAAGAACTTTCTCGTTTAGAGCAAGTTGTGCGTGATCAAAGCGGTGAAATAGCGGTACAGATTCATTGCAAAAATGATGAACAAGGGTTAACAGTTGTGTATGGTTCAATCCAAGCACATCTAACAGTTGTCTGTCAGCGTTGTAATGATGAACTAGGGTTGGATTTGGTCCAAGATTTTGCTTATTCACCTGTAAAGGCGGATACAGAGTCGGACGAACTTCCTGATAACTACGATATAGTAGAACTGGATGAAGATGGAGAAGTTAATCTTCGAGCATTAATCGAAGATGAATTGATTTTGGCTATTCCAATAGTTCCTACACATAACGAAGTTAACTGCTCTTATTCTGAGAAGCCAGCCAGCTTTGGAGAAGTAGATGCAGAAGAAAGTAAACCAAATCCATTTGACATTTTAAAACAACTTAAGAAAGATTCTTAGGAGAAGGCTCATGGCAGTACAAAAAAGCAAAAAGTCTCGCGCAAGACGTGGTATGCGTCGTTCACACGATGCGATCAGTGGACCAGCTTTAACTGTAGATCAGGTTTCAGGCGAGACTCATCGTCGTCACCATGTGACTGCAGATGGTTACTACAAAGGCGTTAAAGTAATTTCTAACTAAGAGATTACTTTATGCTGACTCATCTAACCATAGCGTTAGATATGATGGGGGGCGATTACGGCCCCCGTTCATCTATCCCCGCTGCTGTTTCTGCAGTAAATAAACATGCCAATTTAACGTTACTCTTATGCGGTAATGAAAGTGTTATAAGAGAGCGCTTAACCAGTCTCGACTCGATAAACCATCCCCGCTTAATTATTAAGCATTGCTCTGAAGTTGTAACGAACAGTTGTGAGCCTGCATCAGCGCTGCGAAATAAAAAGTCGTCGTCAATGAGAGTTGCTCTTGAACTTGTTAAAGCCGGAGAAGCACAGGCGTGTGTCAGTGCAGGTAATACTGGGGCACTATTTTTTATGGCTCATTATGTCTTAAAAATGCTACCTGGTATCAAGCGACCAGCATTAATTTCAGCAGTGCCTACCGAAAAAAAACAACCAGTGTATTTGTTAGATTTGGGAGCGAATGTACATTGTGACGCGCATACTTTATTTCAATTTGGGGTAATGGGATCAATTGTTGCAGGTCAAGCTCAAAATATTCCAAGCCCTAAAGTTTGCTTACTTAATATAGGTTCAGAAGAAATAAAAGGTCATGACACAATAAAAAGAGCCGCCGAGTTAATGAAAGAAACACCACAGATCAATTATCAAGGCTATTGTGAAGGTAGTGATATGTTTTCTGGTAAGGCCGATGTTATTGTGTGCGAGGGATTTGTGGGTAATGTGGCTTTAAAAACATGTGAAGGAATAGCGAAACTTATTATGTATAAGTTTACAAAATCATTGAAAAAGCATGTATTTTATCGGTTGCTAGCATTTGTACTTAAACCAGTCATAAAAAAACTGTATAAACGCGTGAACCCCGACCAGTATAATGGCGCAAGTCTGGTAGGATTGCGGGGTATTGTTGTAAAAAGCCACGGAAATGCTTCGAATAAAGCATTTCTTGCTGCAATTGAAGAAGCTTCGCGCGAAGTCGAGCGTTGTATTCCGGATAAAATCCAAGCCACTTTTGCACAAATAGCAGCAAAATCAGAACATTCGTCATCTTCGCTCGAAAACTAATGAAGTAGTTGTGATGAGCGATATGGCACAACTATTATTATTAAGAGCACCATATGTCACAGAAAATTGCACTTTTGTTCCCAGGACAAGGATCTCAAGCGGTCGGTATGCTAGCAGAGTTACTTGCCACATCAGAGATTGTCAAAGAAACATTTTCAGAAGCGTCAGAAGCATTAGAATACGATTTGGCTGATCTTGTTTTAAATGGTCCTGAAGACGACTTAAATCAAACGCACCGTACTCAGCCAGCATTACTTACAGCGAGTGTTGCAATTTATCGCGAATGGCGTGCGAGCAACTTAGAAAGCGAAGTTGTAATGGCTGGGCATAGTTTAGGTGAATACTCAGCATTAGTGTGTGCTGAAGTGATTTCTTTAGGTGAGGCTGTAAAACTGGTAGAAAAGCGTGGATTGTACATGCAAGAAGCGGTGCCTGCCGGTGTTGGCTCTATGGCGGCTGTTATTGGTCTAGGTGACCAAATAATTGCGGATGCTTGTAAAGAGAGTGCACAAGGCCAAGTTGTTTCCCCAGTAAATTATAATTCGCCAGGTCAAGTTGTGATTGCGGGTCATAAAGAGGCTGTTGAAAGAGCATCAGCGGTGTGTAACGAAGCGGGAGCAAGACGGGTGATGCCTCTTTCAGTAAGTGCCCCTTCTCATTGTGCGCTAATGCAGCCTGCGGCAGATAAACTCGATGCAGACTTACAGCAGTTGGCTTTCTCTGACGCTAAAGTTGACGTTATCAACAACGTTGATGTTGTAATTGCACGCTCAGAACAAGAAATTAAAGGTGCGTTGGTTCGTCAATTATATAGTCCGGTTCGATGGACTGAGACATTTCAAAAACTTGCAGCTTTGGGTATCACCCAAGCATATGAGTTTGGTCCTGGCAAAGTATTGACTGGATTAGCGAAACGTATAGATAAATCAGTAGCATGTAGCGCAGTAAATACTGTTGCTACTATTGAATCTGCAAAATAATTAGAGAATTAATATGAGTAATTTATTTTCACTGGAAGGGAAAGTTGTACTAGTAACAGGTGCTAGTCGTGGGATTGGTAAAGCGGTTGCTTCTGAGCTTGTTGCTCAAGGTGCACTTGTAGCTGGAACAGCGACAAGTGAAGCTGGAGCAGAGAAAATCAGTGCTTATCTTGGAGATAAAGGTAAAGGGTACGCATTGAATGTGACTGACGCAGAGTCTATCTCGGTAACGCTTGCTGCAATTAAAGCTGACTTAGGTGATGTTGATGTGCTAGTAAATAATGCAGGCATTACGCGTGACAATTTATTAATGCGAATGAAAGACAATGAGTGGAATGATATCATTGATACTAACCTGAGTTCGGTCTATCGTTTGTCTAAAGCTGTATTACGCCCAATGATGAAGAAAAAGTCAGGTCGAATCATTAATATTGGGTCAGTTGTTGGTACGATGGGCAATGCAGGCCAAGCAAATTATGCGGCGGCGAAAGCTGGTGTTATTGGTTTTAGCAAATCGCTAGCACGAGAAGTTGCTTCTCGAGGTATTACTGTCAATGTGGTTGCACCTGGTTTTATTCAAACTGATATGACTGATGAGTTAACTGATGAGCAAAAAGCTGCGACATTATCAAATGTGCCAGCAGGGCGTTTAGGTCAACCACAAGAAATTGCTGCTGCAGTGTGTTATTTGGCGTCAGATGCTGCCGCGTATGTGTCTGGTGAGACACTTCATGTCAATGGCGCAATGTACATGGTTTAAGGCACTGAAGAGTGCAAGAATAAATTTAAATTTTTGTGATCGTGTTACAAACAGACTTGAAATTGCTTTTAAAATGAGCGATAAAAGAACAAAACATTTAGTAACAGGTTTGACCAGATAAAAAATTCTGAGCAAATCCTTGAATCACAGTATTATGCGCCGTACACTACGCCGCAATCTGAAAATAACGCAAATGCGTTTAAATAAAGGAAAGAAGAATGAGCGACATCCAAGAACGCGTAACGAAAATCATCATAGAGCAACTAGGTGTTAAAGAAGAAGAAGTTAAAAACGAAGCGTCTTTCGTAGATGACTTAGGTGCAGACTCTTTAGACACTGTTGAGCTAGTAATGGCTTTAGAAGAAGAGTTCGATACAGAGATCCCTGATGAAGAAGCAGAGAAAATTACTACTGTTCAAGCAGCGATCGATTACGTTACAGCTCACGCAGAGTAAGTAACTAATCACTGGGGCAGCATTCGCTGCCCTTAGTCTTTATATCCCCTCGTAAAATATAATAATCCCTTTTTTGGAGGACTCCGTGGCTAAACGTCGAGTTGTAGTAACTGGCTTAGGTATGCTTACGCCGCTAGGTAATGATGTATCATCAACCTGGCAGGGCTTATTAGATGGCCGAAGTGGCATCGAAAACATTACTCATTTTGATACTTCAAGTTTTGGAACTAAGTTTGCAGGGTTGGTTAACGACTTTGATGTAACACAGTTTATGCCAAAGAAAGATGCTAAGAAAATGGATTTATTTATCCAATATGGTATCGCTGCGGGAGTTCAAGCTTTTAAAGATTCAGGTCTAGAGATAACAGACGAAAATGCACCGCGTATAGGGGTTGCCGTTGGTTCTGGTATCGGTGGACTGACATTGATAGAAGAGAATCATATTAAGCTATTAAACAGTGGTCCACGTAAATTATCACCATTTTATGTGCCGTCGACCATTATTAATATGATTTCTGGTCATCTATCAATTATGCACGGCCTTAGAGGCCCAAATATTTCTATTGTAACAGCGTGCACAACAGGGCTTCATAATATTGGACACGCCGCGCGTATGATCGCATATGGCGATGCAGATGCCATGGTTGCTGGTGGTGCAGAGAAAGCCTCAACACCGATAGGAATGGGTGGTTTTAGCGCCGCAAGAGCATTATCAACTCGCAACGACGATCCACAAGCAGCATCTCGTCCATGGGATAAAGATCGTGATGGTTTTGTGTTGTCGGATGGTGCGGGTGTTATGGTGCTTGAAGAATATGAGCATGCTAAAGCGCGAGGTGCAAAAATTTATTCCGAACTTGTTGGGTTTGGCATGAGTGGTGACGCATTTCACATGACTTCACCGCCAGAAGATGGTTCAGGTGCAGCATTAGCTATGGTCAATGCACTAAATGATGCAGGAGTTAATGCCGATCAAATTGGGTATATTAATGCTCACGGTACATCAACAAATGCAGGTGATAAAGCAGAAACTCAAGCTGTTAAGTCTGTGTTTGGTGCAGCTGCAGATAAAGTAATGGTTGGTTCATCTAAATCAATGATGGGGCACTTGCTTGGGGCGGCAGGTTCTGTTGAGTCAATTATTACCGCTTTGTCATTACAAGAACAAAAAGTATCACCAACGATTAACCTAGATAATCCTGATGAAGGGTGTGATCTTGACTACATCGCCCATACGGCACGAGATGCTAAATTAGAGTATGCGCTATGTAACTCCTTTGGTTTTGGTGGCACAAATGGTTCTTTACTGTTTAAAAGGGTATAATATCTAGTCAGTAAGGAAAATAAAAGCCTGGCAATGCCAGGCTTTTTTTGTAGGTGTTAGATGAATATAGTAACGACAGATACGATCTCTTGCAAAGACCGCGGACTGCAGTATGGAGACGGTTTTTTTACGACGGTGCAGATCACAGCAGGACAACTGTCACTTTGGTCATTGCATCTACAGCGATTACAGCAATGCCAAGAGAGATTGGGGTTTACGGCGCTTAACTGGCAATATTTAACAACGCATTGCGAAAATGTAGCGGCAGAGCATCAACACGCAGTTTTGAAAATAATCGTTACTCGTGGTGTGGGCGGACGAGGTTATACCCCACCAACAGCCGTGCTTCCAACGATATATGTATCAGTGAGTGAATTTCCAGGGCATTACAAGCAGCTCTCTCAAAGTGGCTTACGCTTGGGCATTAGCAATATCCAATTGGGGCATCAGCCATTATTGGCGGGTCTAAAAACGTTAAATAGGTTAGAGCAAGTTTTGATTAAGCAGGACGCAATGCAGTTTAGTGTTGATGATGTGCTTGTGATGGATATAGACAACCACGTTATAGAAACATCTGTTGGAAACATTATAGCTTGCAAAAATGGTGTGTTTTACACACCGCAACTAGATAAATGTGGTATTGAAGGGGTATATCTAAAACACTTAGCTCAACAGAATCTAATTAAGCCTATACAAATAAAATTAGACCAACTACTTGAGATGGATGTGGTTGTGGTATGTAATAGTTTAATGGAATGTATTCATGTTTCTCAATTAGAGAATAAAGTTTATGATTTAGACATGGCATGCCAAGCCATTAGAAAACTCAATAACAAGGTATAGAAGTGAAAAAAACTTTGCTGTTACTAATGACTTTAATCGTCTTTATAGGGATATTTTTGACATATAAAATATCGAAGTTTAAGGTATTGCCACTTAACAATGTACAAAGTTTGTATCATGTTAAGCAAGGCATAGGGTTTAATCAGCTATGTCGGTCATGGCAAGACAAACAGTTGTTAGAATCCTGCCTACCTTATAAGCTCTATGCCAAATTATTCCCCGAAAAAGTTATATTGAAGGCCGGTGTTTACGATTTACGTGGTTTAACGGTGCTTTCTGCAATTAATAAAATTAATGAAGGGCAGCAACAGCAGTTTTTTTTTACAATCATTGAAGGCGAGCAGCTTCGTGGTGTTCTAGCTAAACTTAAAGCCAGTCGTTTTATTGAGTATGATGTTGAATTAGAAAAGCTTACAGAGTTACTGGCACTTGAAGGGTCTGCTGAAGGGTATTTACTCCCAGAAACTTATGCTTATACTGCTGGCACGAGTGCGGTGTCAATCATCCAAAGAGCCAAAAGTAAAATGGATGAAGTTTTAAATATAGAATGGAATAATCGCGCAAATAATTTGCCAATAAACACACCATATCAGGCATTAATATTGGCTTCAATCATTGAAAAAGAAACAGGTTATGCGCCAGAGCGGGGCCTTATTTCGTCGGTTTTCATAAATAGATTACACGCTAAAATGCGGTTGCAGACCGATCCTACGGTGATTTACGGCTTGGGAGAGCAATTTGATGGGGATATTAAACGGCAAGATTTACGGCAATTGACACCATATAATACTTATAGAATAGATGGGTTACCCCCAACGCCAATTGCAATGCCATCACAAGATGCTATTCGGGCAGCTTTGCACCCCGAGGCATCGAATTATTTTTATTTTGTTGCCAAGGGTAATGGACAGCATCAATTTTCAAAAGATTTAGCAGCGCATAATCGCGCTGTGCAAAAGTATATTTTAAAGAGACGTAATGACAGCTAAGTTTATCGTAATAGAGGGCCTTGAAGGCGCGGGTAAGTCAACGGCAATGCAGGCATGCCAGCAGTTTTTAGCGGATAAAGCCATTGACTTTATTCAGACTAGAGAACCAGGAGGAACGCCATTAGCAGAAGCTCTACGTGATCTTGTCAAACAGCAGCATGAAGAAAGCATTGCAGCAGAAACAGAACTTATGATGATGTATGCAGCCCGTATGCAGCTATTGCATAATGTTATCACACCGGCGCTTAACAAAGGTCAGTGGGTAGTTGGTGATCGCCATGATATGTCATCACAAGCATATCAAGGGGGCGGCAGAGGTTTACCGCAAGAGGCGTTAACTGCACTTTCTGGTATCGTTTTACAAGGATTAAAGCCTGATTTGACGCTATATTTAGATATTAGACCCGAAATCGGGTTAGCTCGGGCTAAAGGCCGTGGAGAGCTTGATAGAATTGAACTTGAAGCGATGAGTTTTTTCGAGCGGACGCGTGCGCGGTATTTAACGCTTGCAAACGCTGATGAACACTGCGTCATTATTAATGCTGAACAGCCAATAGAGCGTGTACATAAAGATATTATTGCTGCATTAGACACATTTTATCTTGGTGTGAAAGCATAGTATGTATACTTGGCAACATGCTTTATGGCAGCAATTACAAGATAGCTTCCAGCAAAAGCGGTTTCATCATGCACAATTATTTATTGGTTTACCTGGTGTTGGCAAATTTGATTTAGTTAAAGTGCTTGCGAGTACATTATTATGTGAGCGACCAGAGGGTTTTAGAGCTTGTAATGCCTGTAAGGCTTGTGGGCTACTGGCAGCAGAGACTCACCCAGATAAGCTGCTAATAAGTGCGGAATCAAATAGTATTGGTGTAGATGCTATTCGGGCCCTAAGTGATTTTATACACCACTCAGCGCTACAAGGTGGCAATAAAGTTGTCCTTATCAAAGATGCTGAAAAAATGACGCATTCTGCGGCTAATGCATTGTTAAAAACATTAGAAGAGCCGAACTTAAATCGATATATCTTGTTAACGTGCAATGATAAAAGTCAATTACCAGCAACGGTTCTCAGCCGCTGTGGTCAGCAATCTGTGGCTGTGAGTGAGGTGTCGTGTGCACAAAACTGGTTATCAGAGCAGCATATTCCATTGCATGAATTTGTATGGGTAGAGCAGTTCTATTTGCAACCTTTAAAACTAGTACAGTGGCACGAAGATGGTATGCTAGATAAAATTCAAGCACTCTACTTATTTGCAAGTCACTTAAAAGAAAGTCATAATTTTGCTGAAGTACAAGGGATTTTGACAGAGCACACTCAATTGAACTCTGTTTTTTACGTGTTTATCAATCAACAGCTTAAATACCGCTTACAACAAGGTTTGGGTTTTAGCGCTTATAATGATGCGCAAAAAGCTCTGCATCGCTTTATGTTAGATACACAACAGATCCTAGGCTTAAATCAATCGTTAGGGTTAGCTAAGCTAATATATACGTTACAAAACGCAATAAAATAGGATGTAACATTGTGCAAGAGTTATTAGTAGATTTTGAAGATTTAGATGAACTGTATCGTTGTTATATGCCAGCTTTAAAGCACGGTGGTTTGTTTATTAAAACAAATACACGCTATGAATTGGGTCAGGCTGTCAATATGAGAGTAACATTACCTGATGCATTAGAGCATGACTTAGTTTTGGGCAAGATCGTATGGATCACACCTCAAGGTGCGCAAAATTCAAATCCACCCGGTGTTGGCATCGGTTTTACTGAAGACAAAGATCGTGTTAACGATAAAATAATTAAGTTATTGGGTACGATGCTTAATGCCGATAAACCCACCTACACCATGTAAGAGTAGTTATGATTGTAGATTCCCATTGCCATTTAGATAGACTTGAGTTTGACAAGCTAGGTCAGGACTTACCTGAAATTTTACAAGCTGCAAGAGCAAGACAAGTAGAGCACTTTTTGTGTGTAAGCGTGACCTTAGAGCAGTTCCCTAACATGCTTGCAACTATTCTCCCTTATAAAGATATTTCCGCATCCTGTGGCGTTCACCCTTTAGACCAAAAAGATCAATTGGATAAAGCATTGCTGCGAACATTAGCATCCCATGAGCGTGTAGTGGCTGTGGGTGAAACTGGGCTGGACTATTATTACGCAAAAGACACACATAAAGTGCAGCAAGACAGTTTTGTCGGGCATATTGAAGTAGCCAATGAGTTAAACAAACCACTTATTATTCATACTCGAGATGCAAGAGAAGATACCATTTCTCTTATGAAGTCACATAATGCTGAGCGATGTGGTGGCGTATTACATTGTTTTACAGAAGATTGGGATATGGCTAAAAAGGCCATTGATATGGGGTTTTACATCTCGATTTCAGGAATTGTCACGTTCAAAAATGCAATTGAGCTAAAAGAAGTTGTTAAGCAACTGCCTCTAGATAGGTTATTGATAGAAACAGACTCACCCTATTTAGCACCGGTTCCTTATCGAGGAAAAACTAATCAACCAGCTTATGTACAAGATGTGGGCTATTATATTGCGGATTTAAAAGGCTTGCCGTTTAAATCATTGGCTGATGCGACCACAGAAAACTTTTATCGCTTATTTAACTTAGCGTCAAAAGTGAATGTCTGATTGTACTAGCAATTTACCCTTGATGTTACTTGGCCCGATTATTCGTCGCGCCGAGCGTCATCAAGTATGTGTTCAATTGGTTACTAGTGTTGCGGTACGAGTAGAGTTCACTGTGGCTGATTATACTGTACAGAGTGAACAAAAAACGCTTAATTTAGGTCAGTCTTGCTTTTTACATACTGTGATTATCAGGCCATACCAAAATGAGTTTTCAGTCGATGTAGCCTTAGATTATATGCTGTACTTTGATGGTGTTATGCAGCAACTTGATGCGCTTTGCTATGCTGGGTTGTCATCACCACAAATTGTTATTCCGCATAACCTGACTCAAATTCTACATGGCTCATGTCGTAACCCCCATCACCCTAGTGCAGATAGCTTAGCCAGTGCCGATGATCAAGTACAGCAATATCGACAGCGCAGGCAAGTTGGCCCAAGCTTATTGTTAATGTCTGGCGATCAGATCTATGCAGATGATGTAGCGGGAGCAATGCTACTTGCTATAGGTCAGTTAATAGATAAACTTGGCTTGTATAAAGAAGCGGACAATGGGTTGCAATTACCTAAGTTGCGACAAGAACAACTATTCAGCCGACATAACTTTTTGCCAAAAACCCCATGGCAAAAGTGCAGTAAATGGTCTTTGGGGTATCACTTTAAAAAAGATGAGCCACACTTTACCAGTGCACATGCATGTAATCACCTTATTCATTTTGAAGAGTTTATCGCTTACTATTTGCTCGCTTTTAGTCCTATTGCATGGACTTTGATTGATCGAAGTTTAATTACGTACGACGGCAACAATCCAGCCAAGGTGAGCAAGTTTTCTAACGAGTGGATCGCATTACAAACCTTTATTACCCAATTACCAAAGGCGCAACGGTTGTTTGCCAATACGTCAACACTCATGATGTTTGATGATCACGATGTCACTGATGATTGGAATTTAACTGCACAATGGGAACAAGCAATAGCGAGCAATTATGCGAGCCGTAGGATCATTAACAACGGATTGTTGAGTTATTGGTTGTTCCAAGGTCTAGGTAATGACGCGATGAGTGATTCTGAAGCGCTTATAGCACCTTTTGAAGCCAGCTTTAGAGGTGAAACTTGGCATTTTGACACATTAGATAAATCATTACAGCGATTTGGTCGGTGGCACTTTTGTTTAAATACATACCCGAAAGTTGTGGTGCTGGATACGCGAACACACCGCTGGCGAAATGAGCAAAATTTCGGAGAACCCAGTGGCTTAATGGACTGGGAAATGTTGATGGAGTTGCAAGACATGCTCGTTGATCATGATGCCGTGATACTGGTATCACCCCCGCCAGTATTTGGTGTTAAGTCGATTGAAGCGATCCAAGCACTTTTTAATTTTTGCGGTCAACCTCTTGTTGTAGATGTTGAAAATTGGATGGCCCATGAGGGATCAGCAAGGAAGCTATTGGATATTTTTAAACGGCCAGACACTCCAAGAGAAACAATTATATTATCAGGAGATGTACATTACTCCTTTTGTTTTTCAGTGCAAAGCCGATTTGGTCGCCATGATAACCGTATTTGGCAATTAACTGCATCAGGCATTAAAAATGAATTTCCAAAAAAGCTCATTGCTTGTTTAGACAAATTAGATTCAATTTTTTATGGCCCTTGGAGTCCTCTTAACTTTTTCACCAAGCGTTGGCAAATGGAAGTAAACAAGCACCCGCTTCAAGAGGGTGATCAAAAGCAACCCTATTTAGTATCTCATAGTGCGATAAGCCTTATTACGTTAGAGCAAGGAAAATTAGCACAGTATGAGCTATTACATGGCGATGGTTCGAAAAGTAAATTCTGCTTAGACTTAGAATAAAAACCTCCTAGTTTTTATACAGTTTGCTATATTTTATAAATCGAGTCTTGCATATGGCTGTATATGAAAACCGTTCACTGTCTTGGTTGTCTATTATTCCTATTCTGTAAATTATTGTGGGCAGTCCCACAATTTACTGATACCGCTCAGGTCATGCGACATTATGATTACCGAGCAGGGTTAAGCCAAGTGACTGTTATGGCACTGGCACAAGACCAGTTTGGTTATATATGGATCGGAACTCAAGCTGGACTCAATCGTTTTGATGGGCACGAATTTAAAACATTTGCATCACAGCAGCAAAACGTAAAAAGCTTGGCTGGTGGTTTTATTACTGAATTATGTGTTAGTAATGATAAAGTGTGGGTGGGAACGAGTACAGGTCTAAGTGTTTATCATACTGTTGAAGGACGGTTTACGTCTTTATTGGCCAGCGAGTTTCCGGTTATTGGATCTGACCGAGTAAATTGGATTGATTGTAAAGGTGAGCATGTTGTTGTTTCTACCGAGGATAATACTTCTTATGAAGTTGATAAAGCGACGTTGGTACCCCAAGCTTTAAAAATAGAAGGTAGTTACATAAGAAATGTAGTGCAACGGGGTGACAATTATTTCTACCTGAGCAATGAAGGGTTTATGGTTTATCATAAACAGGCACAAACTTCAGTACAACTGCTCTCCGGTGAGTTTAAGCATATGATTTACCAAGGTCAACGCGCTATGTTGATCAGTAAGTCAGACCGTCTGATAAGTTATGATACTTTGTATCAACGGGTTTTATGGTCGCGTAATTTTGATGCGGTGCAGAACATCACACTTCATAGTTTAGCCATCACTGGCAACGAATTATTAGTTGCCAGTGACAACGGTGTATACCTACTTGATTTACAGGGTAAGTTGTTAAATCACTGGTATAAACGTGACCGACAACATGAAGGTCTTCAGGACAATAATATTCTCACCGTTATGAGGGACAAAAACCAAGATCTGTGGATTGGCACTGAAACGCGTGGTCTGCACTTTTTTAGCCAGTTAAGTGAATCATTTGGCCATGTCAGTGAGTACAATTACCCCAGTGCGCCAATCAAGTCAGCTGATATTCGTAATTTTGCCATAGACCGTAATGATCGAATTTGGTTAGCAACATCTAATGGTGTTCATATATTTGATGGTAAGGGGTTTAATGGCGCACATGAGCTATATCCATTATTAAAGGTACTTGACGGAAGCTTTGTCACGCGGATACTTTTTGATGACGATCACCTTTGGGCCACTACTCGGGGTAACGGTGTGGTGTCGTTTAATTTGAAAACAAAGAAATTACTTCACTTAAAACCCGATATAGGCAATGGACCAGAACTGAGTTTTAATGATGTGTTTTTGTTTAAAAATAGAGTTCTAGTTAGTTCTAGAACCATGGGGGCAATGTATTTTGATGCGACATCCGAGACTCTAAAGTCACTATATACAAATGAGCAGAACGCGCCTAGTCATGTATCATCAATGTCAGTGGTTAATGGAGAGCTGTGGTTCGGATCAATTGGCAATGGACTGTATCGAGATATTGATGGGAAACTGGAGAATCTGACAACAGCAGAAGGATTAGTATCAGATCTAGTATTTATGCTTGAACAAGACCAGTATGGTCGGGTGTGGGTTGCCAGTGAGTCAGGCCTATCATTGGTGACAAAAGAGTTTACTGTTGAGCGTGTTTTTACTCAGCAAAGTGGTTTAGCAAATAACGCAATTTGGGGTCTTGTATTCGATAATCTAAATCATTTATGGGTAGGCAGTAGTGGGGGGTTAAGTCAGATCAACACCAATAACTTTGAAATTTATAACTTCTCTCCGGTAGATGGCGTTCAAGGCAATGAATTTAATTATAACGCTGCGTGGTTGGCACCTGATGGACGTGTTTTTATTGGTGGTGCGATGGGCTTTAATCAATTTTATCCACAAAAGCTTCGTTTAGATAACTCAGCTAGTCCGTTGCTGATTAGTCATATTGAGCTGTTAGGTAAGAGCTTAACACCAAGTGATGAAGGGCTTTTAAAAACAGCACCAGAATTGGCTGAATCATTGTTATTGAAATATGATCAAGATATTGTCTCGTTACAATACTCCAGTTTAGATTATGGCTCGGAGCAACAGCAATTCTATTATCGAGTGATTGGGTTGAGTGATAAATGGCTTAAGCTGGCAAAAGGGGTTCGTCAAGTCAATTTATTACGCTTAGATCCAGGGAGCTATATTATTGAGTCATATACAATTAATCGTTTTAATGTGCAGTCACCTATACATCGTTTTGAGCTTAAAATAGATGCGCCATGGTGGTGGGATATATATGCGAAGACATTATATGTATTGACCTTACTTGCGTTAATTATCTTGATAGTAAGGATAAGGCAGAAGCGGTATAGGCAGGTCGTGGCCGATAATCAGAAAATGAGTGAATTACGGCAACGGTTAGAGTTGTCGCTATGGGCAAGTGGTGATGAGTTGTGGGATTGGCATTTAGATCAACAGACGATATATAGACACTGTGTTTCACCTCGAGTGGATTATGGGAAAGCTGAGAATCACATGCAGCTGGACGATTTTATACAGTTTGTTCACCCAAAAGATAATATTTTATTAGAAGATAAAGTAGAAGCTTGTATTCGTGGAAACGTTGAAAGCTATGAAATCGCAATACGAGTAAAAGACTTAAGTGGTCAATGGGCATGGGTTTTAGATCGGGGAAAAGTGGTTGATAGAGACGAAAGTGGTAAAGCCATTCGAATTGCTGGGGCATTGAAAGATATTACCGAACTCAAAACACACCAAAATGCGTTACAACTGCTTAATGAGCAACTTGAAATTAAAGTAGAAATGCGTACAAATGAACTTTATAAACAGAATCAAATGCTCGAGCAGGCAATGTTAACACTGAAACAAACTCAACAAGAGCTTATCGAAAGTGAAAAAATGGCATCACTCGGTGGGCTTGTGGCCGGAGTAGCGCATGAGATTAACACGCCTTTGGGCGTCGCACTAACCGCGATGACATATAATCAAGAGTGTTTGCAAGTAGTTGAAAAGAAATTAGCAGATAAAACTTTGAAACAAAATGATTTAGTTAAAGCGATTGCAGAGCAAACGCAAGGGTACCAGCTCATTCTGAGGAACTTAGATAGGGCGCAAAACTTAATAGGTAACTTTAAGCAAGTAGCAGTTGACCAATCTAGTGAAACGTCTCGTCAAATCAACCTTAAAGAATATGTCGAAGATGTATTTCATTCTTTAGAACCATTGATAAAGGGCAAGGAGATCACTATCCATGTATCAGGAAGTGACACTGTGATATTAACAACCTATCCAGGGGCGATTTATCAAATATTAACTAACTTACTCAATAATTCAGTACTGCATGGCTTTGAAAAACGTGGTAATGGAGAGGTGTTAGTGACGGTTGCAGTTGATGAGAGTAGTTGGTATGTCAATTATACGGATGATGGTGTAGGAATGAATGAGGAGATGTTAAAAACCATTTTTGACCCCTTTGTGACTTCTAAGCGTAGCCAGGGAGGCTGTGGGCTGGGGATGCACATTGTTTATAATTTAGTGACGCAGCTATTAAAAGGGGAAATTAAGTGTTTCTCAGAAGAAGGAAAAGGTATTGCTGTGAAGCTAAAAATACCAATCGACAGTGTAAAAGAAATGGCCTCTTAATTGGCCATTTCTCAATTTGGCTATTTTTACATTACACGCATGCCAGGTTCTGAACCGTCGTCTGGGCTTAATATGTAAATTTCTTTACCACCTGGTCCTGCAGCTAAGACCATACCTTCTGACATCCCAAAGCGCATTTTACGAGGCTTCAGGTTAGCAACCATCACTGTTAGTTTACCTTCAATATCTTCAGGTGCGTACGCCGACTTGATCCCGGCAAAGACTTGTCTTGTTTCTCCCCCTAAATCAAGGGTGAGTTTGAGTAGTTTGTCAGCGCCTTCAACATGCTCAGCTTTAGCTATTTTGGCAACTCGCAGGTCAACCTTGGCAAAGTCATTGAATTCAATCTCTTCGGCAATTGGTTCTTTCGCAAGTGGGCTACTTGGATCAATTGTTGCTTGGGTTGTCGCAACCAAACTTTCCTTTGACTCATCTAGCATTGTATTGACTTTATCCATATCAACACGTTGCATTAGTGCTTTAAATTTATTGATCGGGTGATCAGATAATAGTTCTTGTGCACTGTCCCATGTCAATTCTGTATTTAGGAACTGTTCCACATTACTAGCCATAGCAGGTAATACTGGCTTCAAATACGTCATTAGGATCTTGAATAAATTTAAACCCAAAGAACACACTTGGTGTGCTTGTTCATGAGTTTCTTCGTTCTTGATCAGTACCCATGGTGCTTGTGCATCTATAAATTGATTTGCTTTGTCTGCAAGTGCCATTATTTCACGAATGGCTCTACTGTACTCACGTTGTTCATAATGCTCTGCAATAACGCTAGCGGCTGTTTGGAATTCTGTAATGAGTTCTGGCTCAAGTATTGTGTCAGAGATTTTTCCATCAAACTTTTTAGTTATAAACCCAGCACAACGAGAGGCTATGTTAACAACTTTACCAACTAGGTCTGAGTTAACACGTTGTGCAAAATCCTCTAAATTTAGGTCTAAATCAGTGATCCCCCCATTGAGTTTTGCTGCAAAGTAATAACGCAAGAATTCAGGGTCTAAATGCTCAAGGTAGGTACGAGCTTTGATAAATGTGCCTTTAGACTTAGACATTTTGGCACCGTTGACTGTAACAAAACCGTGCGCGAATACATTCGTTGGTTTCCGGAATTCTGCAGCATCTAACATAGCAGGCCAAAATAAGCTGTGGAAATAGATGATATCCTTGCCAATAAAGTGATAAAGCTCGGCATTTGAATTCTCAGACCAGAAATCATTAAAATTGATGCCTTTTTTATCGCATAGATTTTTAAAGCTCGCCATGTAGCCAATTGGTGCATCTAACCAAACGTAAAAGTATTTTCCAGGAGCACCTGGGATCTCGAAACCAAAGTAAGGCGCATCTCGACTGATATCCCATTGCTGAAGACCATCAGCAAACCATTCGTCAAGCTTATTAGCCATTTCAGTTTGAATTGAACCAGAATGTAACCATTCTTTTAGCATGCCTTCGAATGCAGGCAAATCGAAGAAAAAGTGCTCTGAGTCTTTTAAGATAGGGACAGCGCCAGACATTGCAGAGCGCGGCTCTTTTAATTCTGTTGGGCTATATGTCGCACCACATGCATCGCAACTGTCACCATTTTGCTCTGTTGCGTCACATGTAGGGCATGTACCAGTCACAAAACGATCAGGTAGAAAGATGTTTTTCTCAGGATCAAACAGCTGTGAAATTGTCCGTTTTTTAATATGCCCTTTGTCATTTAGGCGGTTATAAATCAGTTCGCTCAGTTCTTTATTTTCATCGCTATGCGTACTGTGATAGTTATCAAATTCAATATTGAAGTCAGCGAAATCTCGTTGGCGTTCTATGCTGACATTTTTCACCATTTCCTCTGGCGAGATCCCTTGCTTTTGGGCATTGAGCATAATAGGAGTACCGTGTGCGTCATCAGCACATACATAATACGCTTCGTGACCACGTAGTTTTTGAAAGCGTGACCAAATATCCGTTTGTATATACTCAAGCATGTGGCCTAAGTGTGTTGGGCCATTGGCATAAGGTAAAGCACTGGTGATGAGAATTTTTCTCTTAGTCATAACGGTTCCGTGAATTTTGAGCGGTTCTGTTTAAGAAACAGCCAACCCTCTAAGTTTTAGTTTACAATTGCCAGTTGGTAGCCATGTAAAGCATTAATAGACTGGTTTTAATGGGTTGAATGTTACATAATTCCGAAGCCTTTTTCATCACTCGAGTACGTTTTATTTTTATGTTTGGCATCAATAAACTATTTAAGAAAGATAATTCCGATGAATCGCGGTTATTTACTTTACTTGAAGGCTATAAAAGTGGCGTATTTCCGCTTGGTATTGAGCATGAATGGGTGGAGCGTTATACTGACAAACCAGACGTCTTAGATATTACGTTGTCGGTCCCATTTGCAGTGCAAAGTGCGAACACTGCATTAGCTACTTATTTAAGCGAGCACTTAGATAAGCGCGTCACGGTTACAATTAATGTACACTTACCTGAGCAGTTTAAATATAGAAAAATAAAACACATCGTCTTGGTGGCGTCAGGGAAAGGCGGGGTTGGTAAGTCAACAACCGCGGCATTTTTAGCTCAAGCGCTCGTTTCAGAGGGGGCGAATGTTGGTGTATTAGATGCGGATATATATGGGCCTTCTATTCCGTCTATTTTTGGTGTGAAAAATGAGAAGCCGTCTTCAAAAGATAATAAAACCCTCAACCCTATCGTAAAAGATGCAATAAAAATTCAATCGATCGGTTTTTTAGTACCGGCTGAAAACGCCACGGTTTGGCGAGGGCCGATGGCATCACAAGCATTAAATCAGTTACTGAATGAAACCGATTGGGGTAATTTAGACTATTTAATTGTTGATATGCCGCCAGGCACTGGCGATATACAATTAACAATGACACAGAAAGTGCCAGCAAGCGGTGCCCTGATTGTTACTACACCACAAGATTTAGCTTTGGCAGATGCGCAAAAAGGTATCGCTATGTTCAATCAAGTTAATTTACCTATTTTAGGTCTGATTGAAAATATGAGCCATTTTTTATGTACTCATTGTGGACAAAAAAATCATATTTTTGGTGAGCATGGTGGCGCAGAGTTAGCGAGTCGTCATGGTGTTCCTTTACTGGCTGAAGTGCCACTGAATGTTGCAATTCGTGAAACGTCAGAGCTAGGTGGAAATATTTCAACGCTGCCAGCAAATCAAGCAAGCAATTATACTGCGTGCGCTCAACTTGTTAGCAGCATACTGCATTATCAAACGCAAGCGACTTCAACGGTCGATATTGTAATAACGGATGACTAATCAATGAGATTATCAGATACGCATATAAAACAAGCGATAGAACAACAGCGCATTATTATTGACCCGTCTCCTGAAGACGGAATGATTTCAGGTATTACGCTGGATTTACGATTGGGGAATAAGTTTAGAGTTTTTCAAGATCACGCTGCACCATATGTTGATTTGAGCGGACCAAAAGACCAGCTTAATGCTGCAATGGAGTCGATCATGAGCGATGAAATTGTACTTGAAGAAAATGAAGCGTTTTTTTTGCATCCCGGTCAATTGGCATTGGCTATTACGTTTGAGTCGGTTACATTGCCAGCGGACCTTGTTGGTTGGTTAGACGGTCGATCTTCATTGGCACGATTGGGTTTAATGGTTCATGTTACAGCTCATAGAATTGATCCTGGATGGTCAGGGAACATTGTATTAGAATTTTATAACTCAGGTAAGCTACCTTTAGCATTAAGGCCTAATATGAAAATTGGTGCACTGAGTTTTGAAACGATGAGCAGTGAAGCCGCAACGCCATATAATGCGAGAAAAGATGCGAAATACAAAGGGCAAAATAGCGCTGTAGCAAGCCGCATTAGTGATGACAATAAAGCCTAGCTTTTAGGCGTCTCAGAAGACAGTGTAAAATATATGAATATTTTAATTCATAACTGGCAATACTGAGTAAAGTTTACATACTTAAATATTGATTGAACGAGGCTGTTGCATGCCTCGGCATCAAGGAGATGGTATGTGGGTATGTAAAAAGGCATTACATGCAATAGCTCTGATATTGATAACACACTTGTTTAGCAACTATTTACAGGCTGCTCAGGTGTTTAATGATACCAGCAATGAAGTCACAATTAATGAGATCATTTATGGGGAAGGACTGTTTTCTGCTGTAAATATCAATCAAGCGATTGCAGAAAAAGCAATCTCGACGTGGCTGAAAGTGGATATTCCAGCCGAGGACAGCAATGTCATTAGAGAAGAAATCCTCACTATTTATAAACCTGTTGAAACCCTGCTTGACCTGTATGTTGTTGAGGGAGCTCGAGTTGTTCAAGCAGTCAACCTACCTATAGATAACGCGGTACTCCCCCGTTTACAAAGTATTTACCCTCATATTAAGTATACGACTTCTAACACACCGCAACAGATTTATATTCGAATTAGAGCGCCCTTCAACACTAAGATAGAGCATCAAAGACTCTCCGTGAGAGACTTTTCTGAGCAAGCACAAGCACGGTTATTTTGGTATGGTCTAGAGCTAGGTTTGCTCTACTTTGTTGCGTTGTTTATCGTACTGATTGCAATATTTAGCGCTAGAAAGTACTTATCATATTTAGGTGGCTATTTATTGTTACTGGCGCTGCAATGCAGTGCAAACAATGGCAGTATTTATTACTACTTACCACAAAGCATCGCAAGGTGGGTCACGCATCATTGTAGTGCGCTTGTGGTGTTAGGTTTAGCTGCGTGTTTGTTGTTCCACTATAGCTTTTTTAAAATAGATAAGCATGTAAAACAATTAAAATTGCCGACTTTAATACTGACTGGCTTGTTGGTATTTATGGCTGTGTTATCGATTGGAATGGGGTCTTCGATTGCAGTGCAGGTTCAAGCGTTGAGTGTTTTAACGACATTGGGGCTTGGGGTCGGTATGTGTAGTTATCTAAAAAAGGAGCATGCGCGAGAAATATGGGTCGTCATACTTGCATGGCTCCCGATGTTTATTTTAGCGTTTACCTGGGTCAGTATGCAAATGGGGATATTTATTAATAGCGCACTAGTGAGCGCCAGTAAATTAGCTGTTATCTTCCATGTTACTCTACTGGGGTTCCTTATCTACTTGCGTGATAAAAGACAAAGAGACGCATTTGTATTTTATACGATTCATGACAAAGATACGGGGTTACCCAACAGGCTTGCATTAAGTCGCGAGTTGAGCAAGCTTGCAGCAGGCCACAAACACCACACATTGCTTTTGTTTAAGCCGTTGGTGCTTAATAGTATTCGCCTAAATTATGGCATGGACTATGCCGATAGGCATTTAAAAAACCTCTTTGAGCAATTAAATTTGCAGCTAGACACATATGGTAACTCAACGATCAGTACCAAGCGCAACGATAAACATACGGACATTTATCGACTCGATGAGTCGGTTTTTGCAGTGATTCTAGTCGGAAAACTGTCGTTGTCTCAAGTTGAACAATATGTGTGTTTGTTATCGTCAGTATTTGAAGAAGGTATTGAGCTGAAAGGGCACCAGCTCGTTGATAAAATAGAAATTGGCGTAGCACATTCTCCGGTGCATGCAAAAAGCGCTGAGAAATTAGTACAACGCGCTAGGCTAGCATTGGCAACAAAATGTGCAAGTAGTGAGCGTTGGCAGTTGTTTGATGTCGCAAACTCGGTTGTTTCTGAGCGAAGGCTGAAGGTTACATCGGCTTTGAAAACGGCGCTGGATAAGGGGGAGTTTGCGTTATATATGCAGCCTCAAATTAATTTAACGACTGGTAAGGTACACGGATGTGAAGGGTTACTCAGGTGGAGCCATCCAGATTTAGGTCAAGTACCTCCAGATGAGTTTATTCCGATAGCGGAATCGTCAGGGATGATATATTCAGTAACTGAATGGGTTATTGAGCAAGGCTTACGATACCAAAAGCAAATAGTAGAGCAATTCCCTAGCCATGTTTTATCGCTGAATATATCAGGGAAGGATTTATCAAAAAGAGAACTCACGGTGCAATTGATCACGTTGATTAATGAGTTAAATCTTAATCCACGGCAAATTATATTAGAGATCACGGAATCAGTCACAATAGGCAAAGAAGCAAACTTAAAAGAGGTGGTTGATGATTACCGCAGGATAGGGATCAAGGTGGCGATAGATGACTTTGGTACCGGGTATTCATCTTTGGCTTATCTAAGTCAATTAGGATTTGATGAATTGAAAATAGATAAGCAGTTTGTTATGAATATTGAAACTTCTCGAAGTAATCAAACCATATGTAAAGCAACGTGTGATATGGCACATAGTTTGGGGTCAAAAGTGGTAGCAGAAGGCATAGAAAGCTTAGCTAGCTATACTCGGCTGCAGGGTTATGGGTGTGACTTTGGTCAAGGGTATTTTATTTCAAAGCCGTTAGCGATGAGTGATTACTTGGTCTGGCTAACTAAAGCGAATCGAGTTACTGATGTAAAGCAACACCTAGCGCGTTAAAGTAGCGGAATATAGAGTGCGACAATTTAGCTCGAAGAGTAGGGCACGGAAAGCCACCAAGACTTGCAAGCTCACTGTTTTTGACACCGCTGACTAAAAATTCGTTGTGTATTTTTGAGTTAAAAGCGATACATGCCTCAAACGCTCTTGCTGTAAGCTCTTGTGGTTTGCTGAAATAAAGTTGTTGGTATTGCTTATCTAATTCGACTGCTCGGACGAAAAATATACTGGGGTTTACACCACTTTGATCTAGCATACATGCTTTATAAAAGTCATTTAATAGATTGTTCAAAGGGTGAGGCGTCATGTTTGCGCTATGTAACCAGTAGCTTGATGCAAATCCATGTGCAGAGCTGTTATTAAAGAGGCGCTTGCAGATATAGTGGTCAAATGCGTGCCACCATTCATGTGCGATCGCGCCAGCCCCCGCATTTTTTGCCAACGCTAATGTACGTGAGCCGCTATCATAGTGAGCTTGAACACCCAGTTGACCACCTGTACCAAATGAAAAGTTGAGTGTTCCCCGCAACCCAATAACATAAGGAGGAATGTTAAGGATTTGTGCCAAATCTGCAAATGCATCATAGACTAAATTTGCACTCGCTAATCGTTCAGGTTTGGTTACCCATTGGCCAATTGAGATTGTGCACAACCCAAAAGTATCACGCACTTCGTCAAAATCAACTTGATCATCAAAGCGATAGTCAGGACCTTGACGATTAAACTTTTGCATAACTCGGGAAACTCTCATCATGAATAGCGTGCTTTTACGTGTGGGGGCATATATTTTGTTTGCTGTTCAATCATACCCTGTAACAAATTAAGCAATGGTTGGGAGTTAACATGTTCATGGCAAGTAAGAAAAAGGCCAACTGCTTCCAATGTTGATAAGCTGTATGATTGTTCTGCTTTTCTTATTGAGTATTGATTTTTTGGTAATTGCTTGAAACTGACAAACTTGAGTGCATGCAGCCATGAGTTAAGCGCGAGTATTTTATTGGTTTTTTTCCATGTTCCATCAATAACTAATAGGGTATCAATTTCAATACCTGATTGGGGAATATCCTCAACGGCTATGGATTCTTGCCCTGGGTATAATAATGCACACGATGACAAATTTAACTGCGTTTGTAATTGTGCAAAGTCTTGATTGGACTCCCCCACAAAAATCTCAATATTGTCCAATTGTAAATTCAATAAGCGAACCGTGTTTTTTGCAAGATCGGCTTCATCGGGGTGTTGCAAAATAATGATTCTGGTTCTATTTTTAATTGGGTCTTGAAGGTATTTGCAAACACAAGTGGTAGTCGGGTATGTACAGTTTGAGCATTGTGAGCGTTTCATGGGTTACTCGTGGATTTAAAACCTAGACAAATAGTACCATATATCGTGAATTGTTTTGCTAATAGTGTCTGAATTGACTAGCATTACAAGTATGAAACAAAGCGAAGGGATTGTTATGAATGTAACCATTAATGAAGATGCTTTAGAAGGTATGCAATCACTTTTAGGCGATCAATTTGAAGATACGCTTATTTTTTGTTGTGATGAATTTGAAAGACTCGAAAATGAATTAAGAATGTCGCTGAATGCAAATAATCAAGATGCAATCCGTCACGCACATAGCTTAAAGTCAAACGCGGCACAGTTTGGAGCAATGAGCTTGAGTAATGCTGCGCGTGCGATAGAGCAAGGCTTGATAAATGAAGATAATGAGTCAGTTCAAGAGAACGTTGCATGCTTATCCGGTCAAGTGGCAGGGTCAAAAGCTCAGCTGTTACAGTGGTTGTCATCTAAAGCGTCTCTTTAATTATATCTTAAGAAAAACCTCTTAAAAATCGTTTTCCCCCTCTAGTTTTTAGGATGCTTTGTAAGCTATTCTAGGGTCGAGAGGGAGATGAAAATGTCTAAACTAACAAAAAGTAATAAATTAAATGGGGTGTACTACGACATTCGTGGTCCTGTGCTTGATCAAGCGAAAAAAATGGAAGACGAAGGTCAAAAGGTCTTAAAATTGAATATTGGTAACCCAGCCGTATTTGGTTTTGATATGCCAGAAGACATGCATCGAGATATCATCCGAAACCTACATTTAGCGCAAGGTTATTGTGATTCAAAAGGGTTATATTCAGCTCGGGTAGCAATTTATCAGCATTACCAGCAAAAAAACTTACCGAATATTGATGTAGACAATATATATATTGGTAATGGGGTGAGTGAGTTAATTCAAATGACCACTCAGGCATTGCTTGATAGCGGTGATGAAGTTTTAATACCGGCTCCAGATTACCCCTTATGGACAGCGTCAGTAAAGCTGGCAGGCGGAACGCCAGTCCATTATTTGTGTGATGAAGAGCAAGACTGGTTTCCTGATTTGGCAGATATTCGAGCCAAAATTACAACGAAAACAAAAGCGTTGGTATTGATAAACCCAAATAACCCCACTGGTGCAGTGTATGATCGAACACTGTTACAAGGTCTTATTGATATTGCTCGAGAGCATAAGTTGTTGTTATTGAGTGATGAAATTTATGAAAAAATTATTTACGATGGTTTAGAGCATACGTCTATTGGAGCGATGTGTGATGATTTACCTGTTATCACATTTAACGGCTTAGCAAAATCGTATCGAGCCGCCGGTTTGCGGATGGGGTGGATGGTTTTAAGTGGTAGAATAAGTGCTATGACTGATTTGATCACCGGGTTTAATATGTTGGCTTCTATGCGTTTATGCGCAAATGTGCCCGCGCAATTTGCTATTCAACAAGCATTGGGTGGTATTCAGTCAATTGATAATTTGATTCTACCAGGTGGAAGGCTTTACGAGCAACGTAATATCGTAACTGAAGGCCTTAATGCAATTGATGGGATCACCTGTGTTAAGCCTAAAGGAGCATTATACGCTTTTCCGAAGATAGACATGGCTAAATTTAATGTTGTGAATGACGAGCAGATGATGCTTGACTTATTAAGCCAAGAGAAAATTATGTTGGTCCCTGGGCGTGCATTTAATTGGCCACAGCCAGATCACTTTAGACTGGTTTTTCTACCTCATAAAGATGAATTAGAACCAGCAATGCAGAGAATTAAGCATTTCTTTGATGGATACCAGCAAGTGTAAATTACGTTGGGAATGAAAGCGGGCTAAGTCCCGCTTTTTTATTATGCTAAAACGTCGGTAAGTGTTTGTTTACTGATAATATGGACTACAACCAATAGGATTGAGCAAAAAGTTTGTTTTTATGAAGTATTTTATTTTGGTACTGGCCCTCGTATGTTTTGCTCTTAACTCTTTAATTGCCCGCTATGTTTTTAATGAAGACTTGTTAGATGAAGTGACGTTTACGGTGATTCGTTTATGTAGTGGTGCTTTTGTGCTGGTATTATTTCTGTTACTTTCCAAGCAAAAAAATAGAGCATTATCACAGTGCGGAAGTTGGTATGGGGCAATTGCGCTGCTAGTCTATTTAATTGGTTTTAGTTTTGCTTATACAGCGCTAGATGCGGGCTTTGGTGCTTTGATATTATTTGTGGTGGTAACATTCACTATGGTAATAGGGGGCATTATTCAGGGGCAAAAATTATCACTACTACAGTGGGGTGCATTAAGCGTCGCATTATTGAGCTTAGCATATTTACTCAACCCTTCCGTGTCACATCCTAATTGGTATGCAGTGTTGGCGATGGGGTTAAGTGGCATTGGTTGGGGGGCATATAGTCTGCAGGGTACCAAATTAAAATTAGAAGGGCAGAGCCCCATTCAAAGTACTGCAGGATGCTTTCTTAGAGCCATGGTGTTTGTGCCTGCTATATTTCCGTTTATCTCTGCGATTCAATTTTCATGGTATGGTGTTGTTATCGCTATAATCTGTGGTGCGATAACATCAGGTGTTGGCTATGTTTTATGGTATCAAAGCTTGTTTTGGTTGCAGGTAGATAAAGCGGCTACTATGCAGTTAAGTGTACCTGTGATCACGTTAATCTCTGGTGTGCTATTTTTAGGCGAGTCAGTCAATGTCATCCAATGTATATGTGCGGTATTAATTGTATTATCTATTGGCTTTTACTTGAAACAAAAAAGTCGTCTAGGGTGAGCACGTATTGTTTATATATTGGGAATGTAATTGTGAAATGTTTGCTAGAATAGTTTGTTTTCCTGCAACGTCAAATAGCTGTATCGCACTTTGAAGATTATCTACATTTTGCGCCTGAGAAATGTATGAGGAGGTTTTTATATGGCTAATATGCCAAGGTTCAGCAGCAACACCACCGTTAAAGCGTGCATATGGCCGGTAAAACCCAAATTTCGCTAAATAACTGTCTAGCCAACAGTTGAAGTCATAAAAAGGACCTCCTTTCGCATACTCCCAAGGTTCAAGTTGTAATTTTTGGTTGTCTGGAAGGCTGTTTATCGCATATATGTCTAGGTCTGTACCAAAGTGGTGCCGACTCCCCCCAGGTAATGCAGAAAACAGCATGATCGCATGGCACTTTTCTAAATCGTCAAACCCAGATAGGTTCACTGGGGCATTTTGTTTATTTAAAACGGTGCGTTTACCTAGAAACTTACTGTTCCAAATAAGCATCTGTCGCTCAAAGTTTCGATAGCCCGATGCAATTGAAAGTGTGAACCCAGCGTCTTTTGCATGCTGGGTTAAGCATACTAAATCATCAATAATATCTCGGTGCAATAATTGCCCTTGATACTCACACAAGTGAGTTTGTGTGAGCCCACAGGCGATACTGGCTAAGTGTTCATCCATCATTAGGTCAGCAGCTTTTCTAAAATTCGTTCATAAATCAGGGCTAAATTATCAAGATCTGTTGTACTTACACATTCATTTACTTGATGGATTGTTGCGTTAATAGGCCCTAGCTCTATGACTTTACAGCCTGTTTGGGCAATAAATCGACCATCAGATGTGCCACCTGACGTTTCGGGAGTACTCTCAACACCCGTTACGTCTTTGATTGCAGCTAAGGTTACGTCTAATAAAGGCCCAGGTTCGGTTAAGAATGGTAATCCATTTAGTATCCATTCAATGTCATAGTCTAGCTCGAATTGACTTAACAAATGATGAACTCGAGTTTTGAGTTCGTCTGCAGAGACCTCAGTGCTAAAACGAAAGTTAAATTGAACATATGCATCAGCGGGGATAACATTACCAGCTCCGGTTCCCCCTTTGATATTGGATATTTGCAAGCTGGTGGCAGGGAAATAATCATTTCCAGCATCCCAAACTTCCTCAGTTAACCGACTAATAAAAGGAGCGACTTTATGGATCGGGTTTATTGCCAAATGAGGGTATGCAACATGGCCTTGTTTTCCTTTAATTGTTAGGTGAGCAGTTAAGGATCCCCGTCGGCCATTTTTGACGACATCACCGAGTTCATTACGAGAAGAAGGCTCTCCTACTAGGCACATATCAATTTTTTCACCTCGGGCCTCAAGTAAGTCCACAACTTTGGTTGTACCGTTAATAAACGGACCTTCTTCATCAGAGGTAACTAAAAATGAAATAGAGCCTTTGTGATCTGGGTATTTTTTTATAAATTGCTCTGTTGCGATTATCATGGCAGCAAGGGAGCCTTTCATGTCTGCGGCACCACGACCATGGAGCATCCCATCTTTCACTACACCGGAAAACGGGGGGTAGTGCCATGCTTTTTCGTCACCTACAGGGACTACGTCGGTATGTCCTGCGAAGCAAAAATGGGGGGATGTTTGGCCTTTTCTTGCCCAAGTATTCAATGTGTCTACAAAGAAGTGTTCTTCAATGTTAAAGCCAATATTGCTCAGACGTTTGTTCATTAATGATTGGCAGTTGGCATCTTCGGGGGTAATCGACTCACGCTGTATTAGCGTTTGCGCGAGCTGTACCACGGAACTCAGGCGTGTATCACTCATTAACTAAAAATCTCATTATATTGCGGTGCTTTGAAACCTAAATGAAATGCTTCATTATGTACGATAATAGGGCGTTTTATCATTGCAGGTGAGTCGAGTAAATGCTGCTTAGCAGAGGATTCATTTAATGCTTGTTTTTGCTCATCAGTCAATGATCGATAAGTTGTACCGCGCTTATTTAGCACATTTTCCCATCCGAGTTGAGCGAAGAATTGATCAATTAACTCGGGTGATACGCCATCTTTACGGTAATCGTGAAAGGTGAATTCAACATTGTTATCATTAAGGTATTTTTTAGCTTTTTTTATTGTGTCGCAGTTAGGGATACCGTACATGATGGTCATAAATTGGCCTCATTTGAAATTTGTTCAAGTTTTAGTGAGTGTGATGAGAGGATCTTGTCCCGCACTCACTTGTTTCAATGGATGATAGCATGGTCCGAGTTTTTCTGCATTGATGAGCACCAAAGAGCCCATTGTAGGGGCCACCGAGCTGGGAATATCAAAATAGGCCAAAATTTCTCCTTGTTGTATATCGGTTTTACCAAATGTATTAGCCGTTTGATATTGGGCACTCGAATATTCAGCGGGGATCAGTATGTTGACGAGCACTTTTAGGCCATTTTGTGCAGTAATAATATATTCTGTTCCATGACGATTAATTTGCTCAATGGTTCCGTGTACAGGTGACACTACTTTACAGCTACTCAATTGCACGCAAACACCTCTACCAAGCATCCCTTGAGAAAATAAAGGCTCAGGGTGTGAGCTCAGAGGTAAAACCTTGCCACTGAACGGGCTTGCAAGGTGCATGAACGGGTTTGGTATTGCATTGATAGGAGTGTAAGTGATGACAGGGGAGAATTGCATTTAAAGCACCATATAGCCGTCTTTTTTTAAGGCATGAATAGCAACATCAATTTGCTGCTCTTTAACTAAAATGAAATCAGTATCATAGGTGGACATCGCAAAAATAGAAATATTTGCATTAGCAAGTACCCCGGAAATATCAGCCATGATCCCCGTGAGAGAAAAGCCTAATGGGCCAACAACTTCTAATGCTCGCCAGTGCTTCTCTGCCGAAAAACTACGCAGCTTTATATCACTAGGACAGACAATTGATAACTCTTCATCGGTTTTGGCAATAAAAAAAATACTTGCATTTAAAACCGTTGTGGGGATTGTATCATCACAGTCTAAGCTATGAATGGTAAAGTCTTGGTTGAGCAACTGTAAGGTTTGCTTTGACATCCCGTAAGCTCTATAAAAACTAATTAAGTTAATAGTATAGCCAAGCGATAAAAATTAAAACCTTTTTAACACTTGGCTAAAACAACTCAGCTTTGTGAGCTAGCGTCTATGATTTGCTGTGCTTGAATAGCTGTGAGTGCAATTGTATAAACAATATCATCCACTAACGCACCACGACTTAAATCATTAACCGGTTTGCGCATCCCTTGTAGCATAGGACCAATACTGATTAAATCAGCACTTCTTTGTACCGCTTTATAGGTAGTGTTACCGGTATTTAAATCAGGGAATACAAATACAGTGGCTTTTCCCGCAACCTTGCTATTCGGGGCTTTTTTCTTCGCAACATTCTCCATAATTGCTGCGTCATATTGTAGCGGTCCATCAATATCTAAATCTGGACGTTTTTGCTGAGCGAGTTCGGTGGCTTCGCGCACTTTATCAACGTCAGCACCATGCCCAGAAGTACCCGTGCTATAACTTATCATAGCAACACGCGGTTCAATGCCAAATGCAGCGGCAGAATCTGCAGACTGAATCGCGATATCTGCTAATTGCTCAGCGGTTGGATCTGGGTTAATAGCGCAATCACCATAGACGAGTACTTGATCTGGCAACAACATGAAAAAGACAGAACTCACTAAAGATGAGCCTGGTGCTGTTTTAATGAGCTGTAATGACGGACGTATGGTGTTTGCTGTTGTATTAACGGCGCCTGAGACAAGCCCATCAACTTGAGACTGTGCAAGCATCATGGTACCGAGTACTACATTATCTTGTAGTTGCTCCTCAGCAACAACCTCTGTTAGCCCTTTATTTTTACGTAACTCCACCATAGGCACAATGTAATTGCTTATCTCATTATGAGGTTCACAGATTGTAACATTTTCGTTTAGTTCAACGCCTTGTTGTAAGGCAATACGCTCAATTTCTTCTCTATCACCCAATAAAACAGTTTTCGCTATACCACGTTCACCACAAATTGCGGCTGCCTTAATTGTCCTTGGTTCGTTACCTTCAGGTAGGACAATGGTTTTATCTGCTTTACGAGCAAGATCTGTTAATAAATAACGAAAAGCAGGAGGGGATAGTTTTCGTGTTTTCGCTACCCCTTGCGCTAGGCTATCTAGCCACTCTGAATCGATGTGGTTAGCATTATGTTGTTTAACCTTATCAATACGTTGCTCATCATCACTTGGTACTTCCATATTAAAGTTATGCAGTAGTAATGAAGTGCGCCATGTATCAGCATCTGTTGCAAGGATCGGCAATCCTGTTTCCATTGCTTGTTCACATAAACTCATAATGCGAGGTTCAGGTTTGAATCCACCAGTCAGTAAAATTGCGCCTAACTTGGTACCATTCATTGCAGATAGACAAGCTGCAACCAGAATGTCAGAGCGATCACCTGGCGTTACTAACAGCGCGCCAGGGGTAAAGTGATTGAGAATGTTTGATACTGTTCGGGCACAAAATGTCACACGGCGAAGGCGTCTGTGCGCCATATCTCCTGCATTCATTATTTCAGCATTTAAATAGTTACTTAAATCAATAACGCGTGGTGCAACCAAATCAAAATCCCACGGAATGGTTGCGAGCAGCTTAAATGGATGTTTTCTAAAGATGGGCAGAGAGGCCAGCCTATTTATTTCGTTTTCTAACTCTTCTGGCTTATGTTGATCGACAAGGTCGGCACGTGCACGGCCTTCTTCATCTAGGGGCGCATTTACTTTATTAAAAATACAGCCCAAAACACGACTGTGGTCGACACCTCCATAATTACCCGCCGCAATCTCGAGCCTATCTTCTAGTTGGCTGTTATTGTCATTGCCAGGTGTGAGCACAAATACGATGTCAGCCCCCAGCGTTTGTGCAATCTCACGGTTTACCCGACCCGCATAGGGCTGTAGGCGAGTTGGCACCATGCCTTCGATAATTGCAACTTCATCATCAGAAATGGCACTTTCAAAGCGCTCAACTATTTCTTCAAGTAAATCATCCCCTTTACCATCACCTATCATTTGTTCAGCATAGCTTAGCGCGAATGGAGTTGGTGGTTGTATGGTTGATCCTTGTTGAACTATGACCGTTGATTTCTCTGGGCCTTCATCGTCTTTACGTGGCTGTGCAATTGGTTTAAAAAAATTGACTTTAACAGTTTTTTGTTCAAGTGCACGTACTAGACCAACAGAGATAGACGTTAGACCAACACCCGTTGAGATAGGGATGAGCATAATACGACGACCCATATTATTGCTCCTGAGCGATTGTTGCAGCATCGGTTGCAATTACCCACTCTTCATTAGTGGGGATCACAATGGCGCATGGTTGAATTTGAGAGGTGATAACGCCTTGATTACCAAAACGGGCAGCAAGATTTTTGTCTGTATCAATATTTAACCCTAAGAATGCGAGCATATTAACGACTTTACTTCGGATAACATCTGAATTTTCACCGATACCGCCAGTAAAAATGAGTGCGTCAAGTCCACCTAAAGGGACGACGAATGCGGCAATTTGTTTTGCAAGTCGATAACAAAAAATGTCCAGAGCTAGGGTTGCTTGTGGGTGTCCCTGCGCTGCGGCTTCTTCAATTGCACGACAATCATTTGATAACTCACTGATGCCTAATAAGCCGCTTTTCTTGTTCAGTAGTTCATCGACGGCGCTGGCCGTGTAATTTAGCTGATTAACTAAAAATGAAAATAACCCTGGGTCAATGTCACCGCTACGTGTGCCCATGACTAAACCCTCTAAAGGTGTAAGGCCCATACTGGTGTCTACAGATTTTCCATTTTTAATGGCTGCTACTGAACAACCATTCCCTAAGTGCGCGCTAATAACGCGAGATTGATCATGAGATAGACCTAATATTTTATGTGCCTGGGTCGATACATAGTAATGACTGGTTCCATGAAACCCATAACGGCGAATACCATGTTCGGTGTATAAAGCATAAGGTATCGCATACAAGAATGCGTGTTTGTCCATGGTTTGATGGAAAGCGGTATCGAATACCGCGATTTGCGGTAGGTTTTCAAAAGCATGTTGTGCTGCGGTAATACCGAGCAAGTTTGCTGGGTTATGTAGGGGGGCGAGTACACTTGTTTGTTTGATCGCATCAATCACGTTATCATTGATGAGTACTGATTTCGTAAAGTGTTCGCCACCGTGTACAACTCGGTGACCAACAGCGATAAGGTTCTGCGCTAAATCGAGTTGCTTGACTAGCTTGACAAGTTGCTTGATAGCAACTTGGTGTGCATCACCTGCGTTTAAGTCAATGCATTGTTTGCTGCCATTGTGTTTATACTTAATCAGTGGGGCTTGTTCAGCGAGGCGCTCGGCTAAACCGGATAACGCCTCAGCGCCAGAGTTGATATCGATAATGGCAAACTTAAGGCTAGAACTACCACAGTTTAGAACCAGAACATGCGAAGATGACATAATGACTTTCCGTTTTTGACAAGAACAGTAAACGCGTATTAAGCTAATAGTGAGGTTGCACTACAGCTACACGTTAGACAAAGGTATAATTGACTTATTAAGACTATAATTTTACCTGATTATTTACTTAAAAGTTAGCACCTAGGAGTTATGATGCAAAAAAGTCTTATTTCACAAGTGCAGCTTGGACGCCAATATGCCAAAGAATGGCCTATGCGAAAAGAACTCGCGCCAATGTTTGCTGAGTTTAGAGTAATAAAAGCCACTGAACTAGGGTTAACAGTGATGCCGATGCTGGCTATTTTTACGGTGTTTTTTCAAACCAGCCAGTTAGGTATGGAATATCTACCACAAGCAATTACGATTGCATTGTTTTTCTTGTCGTTACCTGTCCAAGGGTTGTTGTGGCTTGGTAAACGAGCTGAAACATCATTAAACCCCTCACTGGCTTCTTGGTATAACGAGCTTTATCATAAAATGGTGGCGAACGGGTATGACACTCCGCTAGCTTCTAGTAAACCGAAATATAGAGAATTAGCAAAACTATTGGCAGATATGTTTAATAAAATGGACAAAGCATTTACGAAAGAACAGTTTTAGTAAAATTAATACGGTGTGCGAGAAAATATTGACTCGCACACTATTTAGTTAAACAACAGCCGGAGAAAATTCACTAATATAGAATGATAAGGTAACCCTGTGAGATGACTTTTTATGAAGTGCTTCGTAATGAGATGGTTTAAACTTCCATGCAAAAGGTGTCATCATAATTAAATGCGCTATCGTTTTGGTCGGAATATCTTGCTGAACTTCTAATAGAGTTTGTGAGCGATACTCAAAGCCTGCTGGGCATTCAATGGCTTCGTGCAAATTGACTTCTTCATAAATACAATTTTTTAATTCAAATAAATGCTTTGGACCTGGGCTAACGATAATAACCTTGCCGTTACTATCACACAATCGGTGTAATTCATCCGAAAAGACCGGGGCAAAGATACTGACCAAAACATCTGCAGACTGGGCCTTAAATGGTGCTTGTTTAATCGATGCAACACTGAAATTAACATTCTTGTAGCGTTTGGCCGCGTATTTTATAGCTGACTTAGAAATATCAACACCATAAACCTGTGCTGTTGCAGATAGGTGCTGAGTAAAAGCTTGGGTATAAAACCCTTCACCACAACCCAAGTCGATCACGGTATTTGGGTTTGCTGCAATGACCCTTTGCGCAATTTCTTGACGCAAAAAATCATAATGATCGGTCGCGAAAAATGCACGTCTTGCTTGCACCATTTCTAAGTTATCACCGGGTTGCTTGGATTTTTTATTTTGCACAGGTAATAAATTGACATAACCTTCTTTAGCAAAGTCGAATTGGTGAAGGCTGTCACATTGTAAACTTTGGTCGTTTGTTTTAAGCGGCTTACTGCAAAGTGGGCAGTGATACATCAAAGTCATTTATCTAAATATTCCTGATCATAAAAGGTTTTCACCCATTCAGGGCGATAAGTTATTAATAAAGTAATGGCCATACCATTTAGCATGGCTTCGGGAAACCACATTAGCACTGAAAAGAACAAATAATTGTCACACAGTGTTTGCCAAGGGTATATATCTTGGGACCAAAAATAGCTGCTAGTCACTAAAATCTTAGTTGCAGCTACCAATCCTGCGCATATGAACGCACATACAAAAATGTAGACAAAAAAATGTCTAGGCAAGAAATTGTAACACAATACAAATAGTGCATAGCTTAAATAAATTGGGAGTAATGCTGTGAAAAGCAGGAAGTGCGCAAAATCATTGACTGATAAAGATGTAAAGTACAGTAACAAACAAGCACCCACTAATGCACTCAAGCAGGCTAATCTCCAGCCCATAACGAGGGTGACGGCAGTAACGCCCAAAATGTGAATGTCAAGATAAGGCAAAATACCTGCTTTGATTTGCCATAATGCGGCAAATATCACCGCACATGCAAAAACCCCGGTTTGACGAGCGGGGTTTTTGAACAGGGCAATACACTCTACTTTATTTATGCTCAGCAGAAATAATGCCGTAACGATGAGATATTCGAGCATGTATTAGCAGTCGAAATCAGCCCAAATAGGGGCGTGATCTGATGGTTTTTCAATGCCCCTCAACTCATAATCAATCGCACTGATAGTACAGTGCGGCATTAATGATTCAGTTGCTAAAATGACATCTATTCTTAAGCCTCTATTATCGACAAACCCTTTTGAACGATAGTCAAACCAGGAATATAGATCACTGGCGTCCGGTGTTAGGGTTCTAAAAGTGTCTTTTAACCCCCAATCCATTAAGGTACTTAACCATTGACGTTCTTCAGGTTGGAAGGAGCACTTACCTGTTTTTAACCAACGTTTTTTGTTCGGTTCACCAATGCCAATGTCTAAATCAGTGGGAGAAATATTGATGTCTCCCATGATAATTAAATGTTCTTTTGGGTCGCAATATTCTTGCAAATGAGTCATTAAATCAGCATAAAACTGACGTTTATACGGGAACTTTGTCTCATGACTTATATTATCCCCTTGCGGAAAGTAGCCATTCATTATTACGACTTCTTCACCCGCTGCATTTTCGAATGTCCCACTGATCATTCTCTTTTGTGCATCTTCTGGATCAGTTGCAAATCCTTTTTGAATACTTTTAGCTGGCTTTTTCGACATTAAAGCTACACCGTAGTGTGCTTTTTGTCCGTGGAAGTATACGTTGTAACCCATGGCTTCAACATCTTCAATCGGGAATGCTTCGTCATGTACTTTGATTTCCTGCAATCCGATGACATCAGGTTGGTGTTTATCGATGATGGCTTGTAATTGATGTAGACGAGCCCTTAGGCCGTTGATGTTAAAAGAAATGACTTTCATATATTGATCGATTATTTCGCTATGGTCAGGTGAAGGATAGTTTATCATTTAATTTCATAACTGGCATGATCTAGATATAAAAACCAAAGGTTAATTTTTGATCGATTTATGTATAAATGTATGTAAATGTTACAGTGGGCGAGAGAAAAAATCACAAAGATGTGAATGGTCTATTAAATTAGCTTTTAAGACTTAATGAATCATTTACAAAGGGTAATTTGGCTATATAATGCGCGCAAATTCATCTTTGTTGGGTATATTATGTTTAAATTTATCTCTTTGGTTGTTGCGGTTTCTACTACTTTGTCAGTTCAGGCTGAGAAAGTACAATATACTCAGGGCGATGCTTCTGTTGCGTCAAAAGTGTGTGTTGTTGCTGCCGAGCAAGGGCTAAGTGCTGCACGGGCTGCAGCATCACAACACGGTATTCATATCTCTCGTTTTTCGGCCAGTGTATTGTGCAATGGTGAAGATATTCGTGATGTGGCAAAGAAGGTGAACAATGACACTCGTTCAGATGCAAAAAAAGTGGCTCTTTATGCAAAAACGTCAACATCAGCAACAGAGTTATGCATAAAAGCAGCTAAAAATGGTTTATCAAGTATTTCAAAATATGGTCATAAGGCACGTAGCTTACGTTGTAATGATGTACCAGTGAGAGAGTTCGTCAGAAAGTTTGAAAATACGGCAATTTAAATACGATTATTATCGTGAATTGTTTTGATAAAAGCGCCAGACAATGAGTCTGGCGTTGTTATGTTACTCACTGCTAAATAGCCGCTTATGTGTCCTTCTAGCGTACTCATCAGTCATGCCTGCTAAATAGTCAGCGAGTACTCGCATTTTCTCTGCTTTTGAATTTGCCTGCATATACAATTCTTGTGTTGTATATGGGAGTAGGCGTAGAGGATCACTGGCCAAAGCTTCAAATACGTCAATCAGTAAATTTTGACCGCTAAATTCGATTTGTTGCATTTTAGGTTCTCGAATTAAGCGCTCAAAAACAAACGTTTTTAATACTTGAAGAATTGCTGCGTATTCAGCATTTATTTCAACGCTGTATTTGAGTAATGGCGATTCAAAGTCATTATGTTGTATGACTAAATGGCTATTAATAATAAATAAGTTTACAAGCTCCCCAATGGCGTCTTTTCGTAATGACTCGTCAAAAGAGAATAACCTTTCGGTTAGCGTATTTAAGTTGTTACTGAGCCATTTAGATGGCACTGCTTTGAGTTGTGGTAATGCGTAGTTTTGCCAATCAGTTAAGCTGAGTGTACTCGTGGCGATGGCATCTTCCAAGTCATGGACAGCGTAAGCAATGTCATCTGCCAGCTCCATTATCGCGCAATCTAAAGACTTAAATTGTGTTTTGCGTTTGTGGCTGTCAAAAGGTCTGTTGGTTTGCAGTAGCCTACGGTCTGTCTCTGAAAAAGGATCGAGAACCCAATTAAAAACGTCTAAATCACATCGATATACGCCTTTAGCTGGGAGCCAATCTTTGGCTTTAATGAAACGTCGATTAGTGTTGTGTTTCGGTATGTTGAACCACAAAGTATCAATAATAGCGGGATATTTAATAAACCCTAATAATGTACGCCGAGTAAGGTTCATCCCAAATCCATTACTGTAGGGTTCAAGTTTAGACACAATCCTTAAGGTTTGTGCGTTACCTTCAAACCCACCGTATTCTCGCATTAAGTAATTAAGGGCGGTTTCGCCACCGTGGCCAAATGGCGGATGGCCAATATCATGTGCTAGGCATAGTGTTTCGATTAAACTGGTCGAAGGGAAATGTTCAAAATCAGGGTTTTGAATACGTAAATGGCGTAGTACACCACTGCCTATTTGTGCAACCTCTAATGAGTGAGTAAGTCGAGTTCTATAGAAGTCGTTCACACCGATACTCATTATCTGAGTTTTTGCTTGTAGTCGCCTAAATGCAGCGGCATGAATAATACGTGAACGGTCTACTTGCCACGCAGAACGATTATCGTTTGGCCGGTTTTTCTGTTGTTCCGATAGTCTATGTTGCCAAGCAGACTGCATAAGTACTCCATGATTAATGGGCATAGTAACGCACGTTGTACATATCGATTATGCGGTGAATACGCATAAACTCGCGTTTAATTGCTACTTTAAGTATAATACGCCGTTAGTTTAAAATGAAAGAACGAAGTAATAGCGTACACATATGCTGATAGTAGCAAGTTATATCAGTAACTTACAGCCAAATTATGGATATAGGCTGGTACGCTCAATGATGAGGAAAGACATGCAAGTCAATGTAGTTAGAGTAGTCATTTTTATAGTGTCATTATGGGGGTTAGCTTACCCATTTTTGTATAAACCAGCTCCAATCATAAAACCAAGTGAAACCACCCCGGTGGTGATTGAGACACCGCCAATTGTTGCCGAAAAACCGTTACACACTGTGAGGCTCCCAAAATTTTCGCAGATAAAAGAGGTTGGACAAAAGAAGCAACAATTTTTTGATTTTATTAAGCCACACATTATCGCGGAAAATAAAGCCATACAGCAGCAGCGTGCAAGTATTGAAATTGCACTTATGATGTTACAGTTTGATGAAGTATTAACGGGCGCACAAACCGACAAGCTGAATAAAATATATGATTATTACCGTTTGGAGGGTGAGCGTTATACCGAAGAGAGTTTAAAGGTCGCGCTATCTCATGTCGATGTGATCCCCAAAGAGTTGGCGTTAATGCAAGCGGCAAATGAATCTGCATGGGGGACTTCTCGGTTTGCACGTATTGGATTAAACTTCTTTGGTCAATGGTGTTACAAAAAAGGGTGTGGCATGGTGCCGCGACGTAGAGACAATGAAGCGGAGCATGAGGTTGCTGCATTTCAATCCGTTCGAGCTGCCGTTAAGTCGTATTTTAGAAACATTAATACACATGAGGCTTACCAAGGACTAAGAGTAAAGCGTTCCGAATTAAGAAGTAATAAACAACCAGTTGAAGCAACTGCCTTAACGGCTGGTTTGATTTCATATTCAGAACGTGGAGAAGCATATGTAAATGAACTGAATGATATGATCAGACACAATAAGGCTTATTTTGATGAAGAGTAATTGGTTTTGCGCAGCAGTGTTATTAAGCATGTCGTTTATGTCACAGGCCACAGAGTTTGTTGTGTCATATGATGGTTTTTACGACAGATTGAAAGTAATTGAAAAAGGTGAGTTCGAGTTCGCTCGCATAAACTTCTATGTTGTAGACAGTACAACGTTAGCACCTTGTAAAATTGGTAGTGGGAAAATTATAACAGAAAATAGCGAAGCGCCTTTGGCGTATACAGATCAAGCTCAATTACTGTTGCCATTTGATAAAAAGCTAGACAAAGATAAAGCGGTGCTGGTTATAGAACCCCGTGACCCTCAGCATCAATGCCAATTGAAATTTCAAATTGAAGCAGAGCATTTTGATAGCACGCAATTGACTAAAGCGAGTTTATATCAATTACACAATGAATTTGATACGTTACTTTCTGATCTGTCAGGGTTTTTTGTTAGTAAGTTAATGCGCTTTTTACTACCGGAACAAAAAGGAGTGATAGTTGAATTCTCTCAACCCGTGGCTTTAGATAATATAGATATTAAGTGTGAACGTACATTATGTCATTTTGCAGTGGATGCCACGTGGGATGGAATTGAAACTGCATTAGTAGATACGCCAGCTTCGATTGTGTCAGTGAAACCTTGGATATCAAAATAGGTCTTTTACGCTTAGTTCTGATATCTAACGAGCTATAGAGGTTACGAGTATGAAGGTAACGAATAAAGTCGACGATGTGCAGCTATTTTTTGGTGATGTGACGATGTTGGAAATAGTTTGCTAAGGTTGAACCGATATTAGCTATTAATCATATGAATTAGTACGGCACTTTAAGTGCCGTTTTTTATGTCTACTTTTTGGTAAAAGCGCTATAGACGACGGTGTGTTGGAATATTAAGTAGTAATACTTGTAAAATGTGATTGTGTTGCTATATTGGGTACCTTGTTGAGACCAACATTAAAATAAGGATTATCAATGAAAACTCTATCAATACTATTTGCTGGTGCAGTTTTATCTTCAGTGGCTTACGCGGCGGATACTATTCCCGATGGCTGGGCAGGCACTTACAAGGGGGAATGTGAGCTTATTTCTCCTCGACACGGGTCTTATTATAACTTTGCAATGTCTTTAGAAATTGCGGCACAAGATACTGGTAAGGTTTCGTGGACGCTCAGTTATGGCTCAGGGCAATCAGCGAGTGTACGTAACTATAATCTATTAACAATCAATGCTGATAGAGGCCATTATGCTGTGGATGAAAATAACGGGATTGTGATTGATCAATTCCTAACAGGTAATGAGTTTATAAGTATGTTTGAAATTGGCAGTAGTAAAATTCAAACAACATACGCACTCGATAGCAATGGAACAATGGATGTGTCAATGGATAGTTTTACTTTTAAGACAATTCGTGATGCTGAAATTGGACCATACACTGTTGCTAATTACGGTTTAAAATCGAAACAAAAGTGCCGCTTATATAAGTGGTAAGTTGAATGCAACTTAACAAAGCAGTGGTTTGTAATTGTAATTACTAGCCACTTCTTATGTACTAACTTCGTGAAATTCGAAAAATACAAATGATAATGCTATAAATTTATCCTATCACGCATTGGTTGAATCTCTGGCTTCATTGCCTTTTCGCTGCAAGTACGCACCCAGCTCGCCTTATTCTGCATTAAATTAATGTTATGCTGTGAATTGAATTAGTTAAAAACCTGGAGGTATAGGCTTATTTATTGACGAGTTCAATTTACCTGTTTTAAAGTTCAGCATGTCAGCTATTTTGGCTTAATCGTCAAACCTGGTCACTTTCTTTATAGCCACTACTATGTATCGTTGTTTTTTCTTATATAGTCCGTTGTATTAGCATACAAGTATGAGTCACAAAATGTGATAAATTTCATGTTCAATGTAAATAATATCGATATCTAAACAAAACCCTTAATCAATGGCCAAGGTATTTTATTTCACTATTCGGCAAAATAAAATATAAGTAATTGATATGAATAATTATGTTTTTATTTTCACCTGTCGGCTACCGCTTTTAACAATCAAGATTTTAGTTTCAAAAAGTACTCTGTTTTTTTCAAGAATTACCTAAGATTATAGTTTACATATTGTTAATGTAATTGACTGTAATTTACCCATGCAACTATATTCAGTACTATCTATTAAGATACTGATTCATAGATTTACGATGTTGAGCAGCTTGAAATACAAGTATGTTTATTGTTGTGATAATTTGATTTATATTTGCGGGTTGTTAATTTTTTTGTTGTTTATCTTTATTTTTTAGGTGTTTGTGGTAGCATTTTTGTAAATATTCATGGTGTTGGACACCTTTAGTAGTTTTTTATTGGCACACTTATAAGGTTATTTTTGCGAGATTTGTCATATTATTTGAGTACTCGTTTATTTAAATGAGTGCATAAACTAATTTCGAAAGACGTTTTATGAAAAGTCTACCTTTAGAGTTAGTTTATGTCTTTAGGCAATAAGATGTAGTAAGAAAGGTGCAGTTAAATTAGCAGTGCTGGTGGTTTAAGCGGTTAGTTTTACCTTTGATTTGCAATAAATGTTTCACTAAACCCTGCCATTTTAGAAACACAGAATGCACGGTTTTTAATAAATGTTTATTGATGATATTTAATTGATTCTATTTTTTCAATTTTAAGTGGTAATAGGCTGAAACACCTTGAGTAACGCGATTTAATGCACTTTACTGTGTCAATTGCCGTGCTGAGGATGTGACATCTGACTGATCCGCAGAACCAATGATGGGCATGGAATGAATACAGATTTAGTGACTAGGTTAGTCGCATTGGCTAATACACGTGGTAGCGACATTGCATATCAATATTTTTATGAAGACGGTAAGCCATGTAGAGTAATGAGCTACTCTGAACTAGACGAGAGAGCAAAGCAAGTTGCAATACACCTTCAGCAACATTTTTCCAAAGGCGACCGAGCACTCTTATTGTTTAACTCAGGCTTTGAATTTGTTGAAGCTTTCTTCGCTTGCTTATATGCAGGTATTATTGCAGTTCCTGTTTATCCACCTAAAAAAAATCAAAATGTTGATCGCTTAAGAAGCATAGTGACTGATGCGGGTGCGAAAGGTGCCTTAACCAGTGAGAAAATTTATGAAATTGCACGCCCTCTATTTGATTCTGAAGCGCAATTAGCCAAACTAGCCGTATTTACAACTGATTCAGAAAGCACCACTAAGATACAAACGCAGCAATGGTGTTTTAGTGATATTTTATTGGATGATTTAGCATTTTTGCAGTATACCTCGGGGTCAACGGGTAACCCTAAAGGGGTGATGGTTAGCCACGGCAATATCATCGATAACCAAGAAATGATGAAAATTGCATTTGGGCATGATAATTCAACCCCAATAGTCAGTTGGTTGCCACATTTCCATGATATGGGTCTTATTTTTGGTATTTTGCATCCGATATATATTGGTGCACCGGCATCCTTAATGAACCCAACTTATTTTTTGCAAAAGCCTTACCGATGGCTAAAGTTGTTGAGTGACACCAAAGCCGTGACCTCAAGCGCCCCAAACTTTGCATATGATTTATGCGTTGATACTGTCAAAGATGCAGATTTAAAATCGTTAGATTTATCACATTGGCGTTCTGCATTAAATGGTGCAGAGCCTGTAAGAGCAAGTACTTTAGAGCGTTTTGCGCAAAAGTTTGCAGAGTGTGGATTACATAGAGACAGTATTGCACCTTGTTATGGCATGGCTGAAACGACGTTATTTGCCACTGGAGGTAAATTGTCTGTCGCGCCAACGGTATTGCGCTTGGCCAGTCAAGCGTTAAAAGGTGGACAAGCTCGGTTGTTGAGCACGCAAGAATCTATGCCCTCTCAATCAGGTATCTTTTTTGACTTTGATAGTATCTCTGAAGAGCAACCCTATTACGCGGTTTCATGTGGTATTGCGTGGCATAATCATACCGTCGCAATTGTAAACCCAGAGAGTAAAGAGCGGTGTGATGATGGTGACACAGGGGAAATTTGGGTTAAAGGTGCAAGTGTTGCACAAGGATATTGGGGTAAAGAAGCGCTAACAAAAGAGATATTTCAAGCACATATTGCAGATGACAATGATGGCCCGTATTTACGCACGGGAGATTTAGGGTTTATCTTTCAAGACGAATTATTTGTCACAGGTAGATCAAAAGATGTGCTTATTTTTCGGGGTAAAAATTATTATCCTCAAGATATAGAGCTTACGGTCAGCAATGCAAATGAGGCATTAGATGCCAACGGAGGGGCTGCATTTTCAATTGTGTCATCGCCGGATCAACAAGCAAACCAATCAGCAGCGCAAGAACGTTTGATCATAGTCCAGCAAGTAAAACGTACTGCGGTGCGTAAGCTAAACCCCGAGAGCGTAACCGCTGACATTATGGCCGCGGTAACACAACATCATGGTGTAACACCATATGAAGTTGTGTTAATCAAACCAGGTCGTATTTTAAAAACATCTAGTGGTAAAATTCAGCGCCAAGAAAATAAACGGCACTACGTAGAAGCCTTATTTTCACCTTTATATCGAACCCTTCATGGGCATGAATTAGCTGAAACTCACGCGCCATTAACGGCAGGTTCTTCACAAAACGCATCAGGCAAATTATTGATAGAAAAGCTGTTGCAGCAGGTCGTTGGTCAAGAGCTCGAAAGTAATGCTCCCGTTTTAGACGTGAATGCACCTTTTCACTCGTTGGGTGTTGATTCTATGAGGGCGGTACGGATCTCTGGCGAGTTAATGGAAATGCATGGCATTGAGCTGGAAGCAACAGTGTTATATGAATACCCGACTATTGCTCAGCTTAGTGACTATTTGTGGCAGTTTGAGCAAGTACAAAGCGTGGTTTTACAGAGTAAAGGTATTGAAAACGTTATAAATCAGAGTGACATGGATGATACGGTAAAAAACATCAACACTCCGATTGGTAAAAGTATAGAGCAGGCTTTAGATAAGAGAGATGTTGCAGTTATAGGTATGGCTTGTCGCTATCCGCAGGCAAATAATATTGAGGAATTTTGGCAGCTCATTTGTGATAAACGAGACGCCATTTCTTTACCTTCCGAAAGGCGTCAGCAATTGTGTCCTAATTTGGAAGCGGGTCGGTTTGGTGGATATTTAGAAGACATTGCGCAGTTTGATGCCGCTTTGTTTGGTATCTCTCCAACGGAAGCAAAATATATTGATCCTCAACATCGTTTACTACTGCAAGTCAGTTATCACGCCATCCAGGCTGGTGGCTATTCCCCCTCAGCTTTATCAGGAAGCAATACAGGCGTGTATGTGGGAATTTCACAGAACGACTACTTTGCCATGTCACAGCAGTTTGATAAACAAAATGCTTATCTTGGTACTGGGACAGCACTGAGTATTGCAGCAAATCGGCTATCGTACTTTTATAATTTTACGGGGCCTAGCATTTCGATTGATACAGCATGCTCTTCATCTTTAGTGGCGCTTCATCAAGCAATTCAGAGCATCAAAAGAGGAGAGATCTCTCAAGCGATTGTGTGTGGTGTGAATTTGATTCTCAGTGATGAAGTGACTAAAGCCTGTGAAGCCGCACAAATGCTTGCTGATGATGGTCGTTGTAAAACATTTTCAGACGCTGCTGATGGATATGTTCGTAGTGAAGGTGTTGGTTGTTTGTTTTTGAAGCCATTGGAAGAGGCATATCGAGCGCAAGATCCAATACAAGGCATATTAAAAGGCAGTGCTGTAAATCAAGATGGACGCAGTAATGGTATTACAGCGCCGAATGGCTTATCACAACAGACTGTTATTAAAGCCGCTTTAGACAACGCAGCTGTTTGTGCTGAAGATGTACAGTATGTTGAAGCACATGGAACTGGTACTAAATTGGGTGATCCTATCGAGTTATCAGCGCTAAGCAAAGTATATAGACCTCAGGGTCAAATGGCGTCTCCCATTACTGTCGGCGCGGTTAAAGCCAATATAGGCCACTTAGAATCAGGCGCCGGGATTGCAGGTGTCATTAAAACTCTATTGTGTATGCAGCATGGAAAAATTCCTGCTCAGCCCCACATTAATACACTTAATACGCATGTTCCTTGGGCAAAAATGCCTTTAGTCGCAAATACTTCTGATACTCATTGGCCAAAAGAGGATTTAGCACATTATGCAGGGGTAAGTTCATTTGGTTTTGGGGGAACCAATGCGCATGTAATTTGTGAAGCTGCACCTAAGCAAAATCCCCTTGATGTTAATTTACTGGCGCAAACAGGGTTTTATTTGCTTGCTGTTTCAGCAAAAACGCCTTTGGCACTGCATCAGTCTCTTAATCGTTACAACGAGGTGTTAGCTAAACTAGACGCTAATGAGTTTGATGCATTGGTTTATAACAATGCAATGCAGCCTCATATGAGAGAGTATAAGCGGGTGGTACACGGTTTAAGTCGATCACAATTACTTGAAAACCTGAACATGGCTAACAAAACCTATAGTGCGCATCATGACGGCGGGTCTAATAATATCAGCGAGTTGGCTTTATTGTTTACAGGGCAGGGTGCTCAGTATGCAAATATGGCAAAGTCTTTGTATTCAACACAGGCAGTATTTAAGGCTGCGATAGACGAATGTAATGATTTGCTAGAGGGTCAGCGAGCAGAAAGTTTGCTGGACGTGTTATACGGCAATCCACAAGCTGAATTGTTCAACGAAGCACAGTGGACACAAATTTGTTTATTTGCCGTGGAATACGCTTTCTCAAAGTTATTGTTAAGCTTAGGTATTACACCGAAATATTTGGTCAGTCATAGTGTTGGAGAATATGCTGCTGCATGTATTGCAGAGGTTTTTTCTATCGAAGATGCAGTTAAACTGATTGCTGCTCGAGCATCGTTAATGGCAGAGCTGCCTAATGAAGGCCGAATGATATCAATACGCTGTACTGATATTGTGGCACAAGAAATAGTTGCGAAGTGCCATGCTGACTGTTCAACTCAGGTTTGCATTTGCGCATTTCATGCAGAGTCAGGGGTGGTGTTATCTGGGCACAATACCGCGATTGATTTTGCATGTAGGCAGTTAGAACAGAAGAAAATTAAATATAGGGAGGTAAACACTGCACGTGCTTTTCACTCTACATTAATGGCACCTATGCTTAGTGAGTTTGCAAAAGTAGCCAATAGCATTACTTTCTCTTTACCTAAGTATCCCTATTTGTCTTCGGTTACAGGTGAGTTTGAAACTGACGCACTGACAACCCCTGATTATTGGGTGCAACAAATTATTAAACCTGTACGGTTTGATTTGTGTCTGCATCAATTAAATAAAGTTGCACCACTTTGTACGCTCGAAGTGGGGCCCAAACCTGTATTGAGTGCCCTTGTTCAAGAAAACCTTAAAGATCATCATTGTGAATGTTTGCATGTACTCCATAACAAGGGGGAAGATGTATCGCGCTTTCCAGCAAGTATTGGTCGCTTATTTGAATTAGGGTTGGAGCTTGATTGGTCTTGCGTTTACCCTCAAAAATTGGTTCCAAGGCAGAGTTTACCTGCTTATCCATTTGATGAACATGCTCATTGGATTGTGCCTTTAAATACCCAAGAGAGTAAAAGTAAAGCATCGAACGGGCACCGCCATGCAGATGAAGTTAACGCTTATGTTAAAGGCGCGACTGTTCAAGGCAAGCATAGTGAAGACCGACAAGTCATAATTCAAGAGTTTGTATTGTCTACATTAGCAAACTTATTATCGATGCCGGCTGAAGCAATCCAGACAGATCTACCTTTGCTCGAAATGGGCGTAGATTCATTGATGATCATGCAGGCCGTGCGCTTATATGAAAGGGAGTTTGGCCTTGAGTTTAGTGTGCGTCAGTTTTATGAAGAGTTGAGCACAGTTGATAGTTTATTGGCTTACATTGTACAACATAGTGATTACTGTACTCAGCCAATAGCAGCAAATGTTGAAGAACACGCAACAGACCAATTAGTAAGTGCCGGAGACATTACGCACGGAAATAACACCGTAGCTTCGTGTGCTGTGGGCCATATAAATGGCGAGCTTGTAAAAGAAATTTGTCAAGCGCAATTACACGCTGCTACTCAAGTTAACAACGCGCATAGTCGAGATAGTCTCAAGGCGATCACTGCGCAGCAATTACAGTGGCTAACAACGACGACAGAGCGTAGTCACTCATTACCGTTAGGACAAGATGATTCTGAGGATGCTTTAGAAGGCGTAAATACTGGGTATAAGTACAGCGTTGAGGAAGGTAATGTTACACATTCAGTACCTCAGCCCCAAGTACACAAGTATCAAAGTAGCGTTAATTCAGTCTTGCCATCTTTTCAAAAAAAACAGCTTACTTCTCAATTAAAATCTGAACGTATGCAGCAACATTTTGCGGTATTAAGTGAGGAATATTGTAAAAAAACGGCAAAATCTAAAGGACTAATTAGTGAGAACAGACCATATTTAGCAGACAGTAGAGCCTCGGCTGGATTTAGACTTTCAAGTAAAGAGTTACTTTACCCAATTTTTTCTCAGCGTTGTGAAAAATCGCGAATATGGGACATTGATGGTAACGAGTACATTGATATTGCTATGGATTTTGGGGTTAATTTATTCGGCCATAAACCAGAATTTGTAACACAGGCGTTGTTACAGCAAGTTGAGGCGGGTTTGCAACTTGGGTTAGCCAGCCCGCTTGCGTGTGAAGTGGCATCATTGATTAATGATTTGACCGGTTTAGAGCGTGTCACTTTCTGTAACTCTGGTACTGAAGCGGTCATGACTGCGGTTCGTTTAGCGCGTAATACGACTAAACGTGAAAAAGTCGTTCAGTTTTCAGGTGCTTACCATGGACATTATGATGGCACATTAGCACATGCATTGAGTGAAAGTGACGTTGAGCCAATGTGTTCGGGTGTTCGTCATGGATCAATTAGTGATAATTTGGTTTTAGAATATGCAGATCCTAAGGCGTTAGAGACTATTCGTAAACATGCTTCTTCTATTGCAGCCGTATTAGTCGAGCCTGTACAAAGCCGTCATCCTGAATTACAGCCATGGGCATTTTTAAAAGAATTACGCGAGTTGACGAAAGAATTGGGCATTGCGCTGATTTTTGACGAGATGATCACTGGGTTTCGAGCACATCCAGGTGGAGTTCAGGGGTTGCTAGATATCCAAGCCGATATGGCAACTTATGGAAAAATTGTTGGTGGCGGGCTGCCTATTGGTGTGGTTGCGGGTAGCCACGCGTACTTAGATGGTATTGATGGTGGTGTGTGGCAATATGGCGATACTTCTTACCCCCAAGCAGACACAACGTTCTTTGCTGGGACTTTCTGCAAACACCCATTAGCCATGGCGAGTGCAAAAGCTGTGTTGAGCGAAATAAAACGTCAAGGACCCGCTTTGTTCGATGCTGTGAATGAAAAAACCACGTACTTGAAAGAGACGTTAAATCGGTTTTTTACAGCAGAGCAGATCCCAATTAGCCTTGAAGCCTTTACATCACTATTTAGATTTAAATTTACACAAAACTTGGATGTGTTTTTTTATGAAATGCTCAATCGTGGCGTGTTTATTTGGGAGGGGCGAAATTGCTTCTTATCAGCAGCGCATACGGATGCTGATGTTGAGGCAATTATCCAAGTCGTACAAGACAGCGCACTCAGTATAAAAAAAGCCGGATATTTTGGCGATTCTTTAGCATTAGAATCACAGATAAGTGGTGCCAGTGAAAATGACGCTGTGCCCTTAAGTGATGCTCAGCAGCAATTGCTGGCGTTGGCTTTACGGTCTGAACAAGGTGCAAAAGCCTATCAGTTACAAGCGACGGTGAAGTTAACTGGTACAGTGAATAAACAACGTTTAGAGCGTTCAATTAGGGAAGTTATAAAGCAATACCCAATGCTAAGTTATGGTGTGGATAGCGATACGTTATGTCATAGGAAAGGTGCTTTTAATCAAATATTAATGCCGGTTGTGACAATTGATACAGACGCTCAGCTGACGGCAAATTTAAGCGCCTTGCGTTACGCCCCGTTTGACTTGGATAATGATGTATTATGCCGTTTTAATTTGGTAGAAGATCAGCGAGGCTGCAGTTATTTTAGCCTTGTTGCACATCATATACTGTATGACGGAGTGTCACTACAGATTATTTTGAAGGCGATTGCAGCTTATTATAATCAGGAAGTGATAGAGCCCGCAAATTCAAAACTAGACTTTTTTGCCTATATTCAAGCGCTCAAGCAATACCAACAGACAATAAAATTTGAAGAGGATAGGACGTTTTGGTTAACGCATTTAGCGACCAGCTGTGAGCTCGCCTTGCCAACGAAGTTTGCGTTAGCTGAAAACATCGATGCAAAGGAGGAGATGCATTTTGAGGTGGAAACACGGAGTATACATCTCACAGAGGAGGCCATGCTGAATGTATCGCAGCTTGCTAAACGCAATGGCTGTGGGCAATTTGCTACTTTGTTGTCAATGTACCTTTTATGGTTAAGTAAATTGACGCAACAATCGGTTGTTACAGCAGGGATCCCATGTTCAGATCGACAGTTATTGTCTCGCAGAGATATCGTTGGAAGTTCGGAGGATACTTTTGAGCCTGATATCTTAGATAGCCAGTTGGTGGGGTACTGTACTAATATTCTGCCAATTAATATTGATGTTATGGCGTGCACTCATTTAGGTGAGCTGATCAAGCACGTGCAGTCTGTACTACTGACTGCCTTTGAACATCAGCATTATCCATATTCTGCGTTAACGAAAGAAGACATTCATTTACCCTCTACCTTGTTCAATATGGATAAAGTACCGTCATTACCGGTTTTTGCTGAGCTGAGTATTGATACTGGGCCCTCGGTAACCACCTATAGTCAGTTTGAACTGAATTGTAATGTTACCCAAGTTGGTGAGTCATGGTCGTTAGACATAGAGTTTAATAAACACAAATTTGATACCCAACTATTTGATGGCTTCATACAAAGTTTTGTTGCGTTCATTGAGAAAGGAAACACTCAAGATACGTTGCACTCACCAGCTTGTTCGTTTGTAACTGAATCAGCTCAAAAAACGTTACTTGAAGAGCAGTTCAATAAAGCACAGCAACGACACGTTGACTCGAACAGCTCACAGCCGGCATTAACTAACTATATTGAGCAGTTTGAGCAAATCGTTGCTCAGTACCCGACGCATCCAGCATTGAGTTGTGAAGAACAAACTTTAACGTATGAGCAATTAAATAGGCGAGTAAACGTACTTGCACACCACTTGCGAGCGCTCGATATTGGCGTCGGTAGTTTAGTCGCCATTGCTTTGCCTCGGCGTGTTGAGTTGGTGGTGAGTATATTGGCTGTTTTGAAAACAGGTGCGGCATATTTACCATTAGATTTGGCGTTTCCACAGGCGCGGATAAACTACATTTTAAATGATGCACAAGCGTGCATCTTACTTTGTGATAGCCTATGCGACGACAGTGTATTAAATAGTCGCCATAGTATGACAGTGTTAGATATTGACTCACTATCGAGCACTTTAAATCCAAGCGAGGCGCCTAACTTAAATATCGAGTTATTGCCAACACAGCCTGCCTATGTCATTTATACCTCAGGATCTACAGGTCAGCCAAAAGGCGTTGAAATAAATCATTTAGCGCTAATTAACTTTTTATCTGCAATGGTACAAGCGCCTGGAATATCGCGTTCAGATACGTTGCTATCAGTGACAACCATTGCATTTGATATTGCAATGCTGGAGCTTTTTACGCCAATGCTTGTAGGTGCTCATGTGCTGCTGGCAAGTGAGCAAACATGCAGTGACCCTGCGGCCATTGTTGAGCTCCTAAATATAAACCCTGTATCTATAATGCAGGCGACACCAACACTTTGGCAGTTGCTGTTAGATCACCAGCCTCACTGTGTCAAAGGGTTAAAAGTGCTCTGTGGCGGCGAGCCACTTAGCAAGTCGTTGGCAAAGGCATTTTTGAAAAATGACGTTGAATTATGGAATATGTATGGACCGACTGAAACCACAATTTGGTCTTCACTGAGTCACATCACAGATGCCGAGCACATATCTATCGGAGACGGTATTACAAATACCAGCTTGTATATCATGTCAGACAATGTGCAAGGTGCATTGTTGCCACTACCTACGGGTGTATGGGGGGAGCTGTGTATTGGTGGTGTAGGTTTGGCAAATGGCTATTTTAAGCAGCCTCAATTAACTGCTCAACGATTTATAGAGCATCGTTTTAATGACCAATTTACTCAGCGTTTATATCGGACGGGGGACAGAGCAAGACGTTTACCAAATGGTGAAATTGAGCTCCAAGGACGACTTGATCAGCAAGTAAAACTGCACGGTCATAGAATTGAATTAGGTGATATCGAACATCATTTACGACAAGTTTTGGAAACTAAGAATGTACGTGTATTCATAAAACAAAATGCCGAGCAACAAGCCAGTTTATGTGCGTATTGTATTGATGATGGCATCTTGCAAACACGATGGGCATACAGCGAGATACGCCAAGCACTCACCCTGCGTTTACCAAGCTATATGGTACCTGAATCTGTGTGTTGGTTGCTGGCGTGGCCATTAACGCCGAATGGAAAATTGGACTCGAATGCTCTACCCATACCAGAGAGTATAAAACAGCGAAACATAATACCTGTAGAGCCGAATACCGCCACTGAAGAAGCGCTTCACGGTTGCTTTTTGAGGTTACTTAATACAAGTATTTTAGGCACTCAAGAAAGCTTTTTTGAGTGCGGTGGCAATTCTGTTTTAGCGATGCAGTTGGTGTCGAAAATCAATGCCCAATTCGGGATCCGTATCACTGTTGGCGATGTTTTTGACCATTCAAGCATCGCACTTCTGGCAGTGCGAATAGATGATTTGATGAATGCAATGGCGACATGTTCAGACAGCTCACCAGATATAAAAATGGTGAGTGATATTGTGAGTGGACGCGATATTAGTGCCGCTTTGGATGATGAATCCATGACAGAGATGGACCTATAACGATGGAAAATTCAGAAATTGCCGCTTTTTTAGCTGAGTTAGATGAACAAGGTATATTTGTTTACTTGCAAGAAGACCGCTTAAAGCTGCGGACGCAACTTACCACTGTGCCGGCAGAACAGCTTGCGCGTATCAAAGCATGTAAGCAAGCGTTGATCGCTTACATGCAACAGCATCATCAAAAGCAGGGGCCGTTATCAAGCGCTCAGTATCGGATTTGGTTTATTGACCAATATGAGCCGTTATCAGCGACGTACAACATGTGCGGGTTACTACATTTTTCAACATCAGTGTTAACGGCGGATGTAGAGCAAGCGCTAAACACTTTACTAACACGTCACCAAGTTTTAAAAAGTAACTTTGTTACAGTCGATGGTAATGTCGTACAACGAATTAATGAAAAGGCACAACTTCATTTAGACACAATCGAAGTCGGTGTTAATGCAAATAAAGCGGATATTATCGCGCTGCTTGATGATGAACTGCAGCATTGTTTTGATTTAGAAAATGAACTGTTATTTCGAGCGACCTTGATAACGCAGCAGAACCGAGGGCAGTGGCTGTATATTGCGATGCACCATGTTGTTGCAGATGGCTGGTCGGTTCAAATATTAGTACAGCAACTGGTTGATATATTGGCGGAATGCCCGGATGATCTTGGCTCGTTGCAGCAGCCACAATTACAGTATTTAGACTACGTTCATTGGGAAAAGCAGTTTAAGCAAACACCGGTATACCTTAATCAGCTTGAATATTGGCAAACCTCGTTAAAAGACATTGAGTTGTTTGAATTACCAACCAGCTATCCGAGAAAAAGTCAAAAAACATATCACGGTGCGACTCATCATTTTGACATATCCAAAGCAACGATAGCGCCGTTTACGCACTACTGTCAGCAACATAGCGTCACACAGTTTGTTGGGTTACTGAGTGTATTTTATGTGTTATTACATCGGTATAGTCAGAAAAATGATGTGACTGTGGGTGTACCAGTATTAAATCGAGACCAGCCAGAATTTGAAGCAATGGTTGGGTGTTTTGTTAATACGTTAGCACTGCGTCAAAAGCTCAGTGCAGAACAATCATTTCATACTTTGATAAGTACGACAAAGGCCACGGTGGCGCAGGGATTAGAAAATCAAAATGTTGCACTTGAGAGTATTATTGAAGCGCTTGGTTTAGCAAAATCATCGGCACACTCAGCCTTGTTTCAAATATTGTTCAACTATAACGGTATTACCATTGAATCACATCAAACGTCGGAGTTATCAGCGGATCTGACGCCTTTGGATAACAATACGGCGAAGTTTGATTTCACACTGAATATCACAGAGTCAGATACTGGGTTAGTTGGCAGTATTGATTACTGCACTGCATTATTTGACGCGCAGTTAATAGTGCGAATGAGTGATGATTTTATTGCGCTGACAACAGCATTGAGTTCTGCACCAGAGCAAGCAATCGGGAAGGTAGCCCTGCCTTCAATTTTACGTTCTGAGAATACATTTACAACAAGTAATAGCGTAGTACAAGACGATGTGGATTTATTATTACATAAGGTAATGGCGCATAGTGACCGTAACCCAAACAAAACGGCGTTAGTTGAATCGAGTGTTCATACAGAAAAACTAAGCCGTATTAGTTATGCACAGTTAAACAGCCTCAGCTTTAATTTTGCTCAACATATGACCGCCTTGTTAGAACAGCGCAGTACGTCACAATTAGCCCCAATCGGGTTACTTGTATCTCGTTCTGCTTATTCAGTACTGGCAATGTTTGGCATTATGCGTGCGGGCAGAGCATATTTGCCGATTGAGCGCGGTACACCGGTACGTCGTATCATGGAGATGCTAAGTCAGGCAAAAAGCCAATATCTGATCACGGTTGATAAGCAGAGCTTAGTAGAGGCCGACATGCAGCTATTAAATGAGCATGAAATCAGCATCCATCCATTAGAGGGCTTTATAAGTCCTTATATAGAAAAAGAATTCGCCCTTCCAAAAGTACAACATTGTGACTCAGCATATGTGGTATTTACATCTGGCACGACAGGTAAGCCCAAAGGCGTTGAAATATCTCATGGGGCACTCTCCCATTATGTTAATGGGGTCAGCGAGCGCATTCAATTTGATGAAAGTATACGTGCCGGTGTGATCACAGGGTTGGCGACTGACTTATGCCTTACAGGAATATATCCAGTGTTAGCCGGTATGGGCACCGTAGCGCTTGCCTGTCATGATATTGGTGCTGATCCAAGCTTAATTGTGGACGCATTATATCAACTAGACGTTAATTTATTAAAAATAACGCCGAGTATTGCCAGCGAATTACTGCCTGTCATGTCGCAGAATATCAAGCATATACCCGCTATTTCATATTGGGTGTTAGGTGGGGAACCATTAACGCCTCAACTTGTGAATACACTGCAGAGCGTGTACCCAACGTCTTCCATAATAAATCATTATGGGCCATCAGAAACATGCATCGGTGTGACGACATACCAGATTACGTCTAACGAGCAATGTACGAGTACTTTGTATCCAATTGGTCAGCCGCTTTCTCATGCTACGGCGTTAATTTTGGATGAGCTAAAACAGCCTACACCACCAGGTATGCCGGGAGAGTTATACATTGGAGGCAGGAGTTTATCAACGGGCTATATCAATGCACCTGAACAAACCGCAGACAGCTTTGTTGAGCATGAAAGTAATGGGGTAGCACAGTTGTTTTATCGCTCTGGCGATAAAGTGAAACTCACGCCACAAGGTGATATAGAGTATTTAGGCCGCATAGATAATCAACCAAAAATCAGTGGTTATCGAGTTGACCTGTTAGATATTGAAGCAAAAGCGACCGCGCTGCCGATAATAAGCAGCGCTGTAGTGGTGTGTCGAAAATTGGGTGAACTTGACACGCTAGTAGGGTATTGCACCTTATCAAATGAGAGCGTTGATTTAGATATCGCGAAAATGAAGCAAGACATTGTAAATGCTTTAAAGTTGCTATTACCAGAACCAATGATCCCCCGAATATGGGAAATTGAAACACAATTACCGTATTTGGCAAATGGGAAAATAGATCGCAAGCAATTACAAAATAAGCCAATTCAAGTTAGTAAACGTGCGTTTGTTGCTGCTCAAACAGATATTGAGCACACTTTAGTGGCGCTGTTTTCTCAATTGACAGGACATGAAAAAGTCAGTGTTACGGATGACTTTTTCGCTATTGGTGGGCACTCCCTGTTAGCGATGCGATTATTGAACTTGATACGTCAGCAGTTAGATGTGAATATCTCGCTTAAAGCGTTATTTGCATACTCAAGCGTTGCTGAGTTGGCAGCATATTTATGTCAAACGCCAGAAAAAAGTGGTTTACAAGGGATAGTTGCGCTTGAGCATCATGATTTAATAGGCGTTCATCCATTGTCGTTCTCACAACAAAGGCTGTGGTTCGTTGATCAAATGCAAGGTCACAGTGAACAGTACAATTTACAAGGTGTTTATACCTTAAAAGGTAACGTGAATATAGTGGCGTTACAACAGGCATTTCAGCGAGTTATTGCGCGTCATAAAATACTTCATTTTAATTATCAAAGCAGCGCGACAGCAGAAGCAACGCAGAGCTTAAATTCACAATTAGCGTTTACCTTGGCTGAAATTGATTTATGTGATTCCGACAGCCCATCACAGCAACAAGTGGCTCAGACGTTCATTGCGGATGATTACAGCACATCATTTGATTTGACGGATGATCTACTGTTACGTGCAACGTTACTTAAGTTCGATACTCAATGTTATCAACTTATTGTCACAATGCATCATATAGTATCAGATGGTTGGTCGATTTCCATTTTGTGTAAAGAGCTGTCAGAAAGTTATAACAATTTGGTTGTGGGTAATGAGCACTGTGCCCAAACGGCACTGCCGTATCATTATATCGATTATGTGTATTGGCAGCGCACACAAAAAGCTTCGAAGCAATGGCAAGATAGCTGTGAATATTGGCGTTCTCAGCTCGACGGTTTACCAACAGTGCATACGCTACCAACTGATCGTGCACGTTCAAATAATGTGATTAGCGGAGGTGGGCTATTTAAAGGTGCAATGCCAAAGGGTTTGACTAAGCAATTGCGACGCTTTAATAAAGCATCATCACAAACACTCTTTTTAACATTAAAAAGCGTGTTTACATTATGGTTTAGCCGTATTTCTGAGCAGTATGATATTGCAATTGGCACCCCTGTCGCGGGGCGTGAACTCGCCGAGTTTGAGCCTATTATTGGTAATTTCATTAATACTTTAGTGCTAAGAAGCCAGATGTCATCTGACACTGACCTAGCGCATATGCTGCGAATGACTAAAGTGACATTGAGCGATGCATTGGTACATCAACAATTACCATTTGAAGCACTTGTTGATACCTTGAATATTGAGCGGAGTTTATCAATACATCCATTAATGCAAGTGGTATTCAGAGCAAATAATGACGTGAATGAAACTTTACAACTTGATGGGTTGATAATTGAACAGGTTGAGAGTGGGGTACGTAGTGCGAAATTAGATCTTGAAGTATCGGTAATTGACAGTGGTGACGCTATCGATATTGAGTGGCTTTACGATACTGCACTATGGAATGAGTGTAGCATTAAGGCGTTTTTTGAGCAGTACTGCTATGTGTTACAGCAATGTCTTGACGACATTCACACCCCACTTTCAAAGTTACAACTATGGACTGACCAAGCACAATCACAGTTTATATATGACACTGAATCGCTCGATTTAACTGTGGCACAACAACCGACTTTTTCAGCGCATTTTTCAAGTATGGCACGACAGTATCCGCACTATGATGCGCTGTTATATGATGGACGAGCCTATTCTTATGAGAAGATAGAGCAGTGTGCCAATCAATTAGCACATTGTTTACTCGAAATGGCCTTTGAACCACAAAGCCGCATCGCCATCTTATTACCATCGGGCCCTGCAATGGTTGTGGCGATACTCGCAATTTTGAGAGCAGGCCATACTTATGTTCCCCTTCACAGTAACACGCCCAGCCAAACATTAAACTACATCGTTGATGACGCAGAGCTCCTGATGATTTTGGCATACAGTGATGATACCGACACATTGGTTAACAGTGGCAGTGACTTCTTATTGTTAGATGATATTTTTGATTTAGACTCAAATTTCTGTGGCTATGATACGGCAGCACCAAAGGGTGTTGAACGCGCTGGTGAGCCTTGTCATAAAGGCGAAGATATATGCTATATCATTTATACGTCAGGCTCTACTGGTAAGCCAAAAGGGGTCATGATCAGTCATGATAATCTAAGTGCATATTTACAGCATGCTGTGACTTGTTATAAACCGAAAGATGGGGTGATCTGGTCGTCGGTTGTGAGTACTCCATTGGCTTTTGACGCTACGGTAACCGCGTTATTTCCGCCTTTAATGCATGGTGGAACCGTTGAAATAATACCTGAAGGTGGAGAACAGTTGGTTAAGTTAACCGACGTTATATTCTCTAGTATGAATGCTAAGTTATTCAAACTAACCCCCGCGCATTTGAGGGCCATTGTTGGCCTATCGAAAGATAAAAGTAACACTTTAATGAACCACACATTGGTGGTTGGTGGTGAAGCGCTGGAAGTTGACTTATTGGCAGCTTTGCGCAAAAAACTGCCATATTGTCGTTGGGTCAATGAGTATGGTCCAACAGAAACCACAGTTGGTTCAACAACGTATACCATTGATGATACACAAACAACGCTCAGCAATGGTATTCAGGTGCCGCCGTATACTCAGTATGTAAATGAGGGGCATAAAGATGTGCCTATTGGTATACCAAATAGTAATGTCATAGTGCGAGTGGTTGATAGATTTAATCAATTGACTCCATTGAACATGCCGGGAGAATTGTTGATTGGTGGGCCTGTTGTTAGCCAAGGGTATGTGAATTTAGCTGGGCTTAATGATGAACGTTTTGTCACACTGACATTTATGCAAAGCAATGGCAAAAAAAGAACACAGCGCTTTTATCGAACCGGGGACATTGCATTTTGGCAATCGGATAAAAAAACAGAAACCAGTTATTTGCGATACAGTGGACGGATTGATGAACAAGTTAAGTTGCGCGGCTTTAGAATAGACGTCTGCGCCATTGAGCACACATTACGTGAATTAAATGAAGTATCGGATTGCGCGGTCACTGTCGATGTAGAACAAGCGGTGCTGCACGCCCATATTGTGATGTGCCAAGGTCATACTATGGTTTCTCGCCTTCTCAAGTCACAGTTAGCAAACACGTTACCTCATTATATGGTCCCGTCGTTATTTTTTGAGCACGATGGCATACCCGTTACAAAAAATGGCAAAGTAGACAAAACTGCGTTAACAGTAGGTATTGAGCAACGTGATTTAGAGCCTAAAGCGGTTGATAATGATAAAGACTTAACACCCCTACAAAGTTATTTATTAAACCTATTCCGTGAAACGTTGCTGTTGGAGCATATTGGTATAGAAGATAGCTTTTTTGATATAGGCGGTCACTCGCTCTTGGCTATTCGGCTGATTGGACAAATTCGCGAGCAAAAACATTTTGATATCACTTTACCTCAATTGTTTAAAACACCTTCTGTTGCAGCGTTAACGGACGCGTTGCAGAGTTGTCAAAAGATTACACACGCTCAAGAGATTGTAAAAGTGTCGAGACAGCAGGCATTGCCCTTGTCTTATGCACAGCAAAGACTGTGGTTGATTGACCAAGTGCAGCAAAGTAGTACGCAATACCATATGCCTGCGAGCTTTACATTTAATGGTAAGTTGAATCTAGAAGCGGTGTCGAGTGCATTACACGACTTAATTACGCGCCATGAAGTGCTACGCACCATAATTGTGAATCAAAATGGCAGTGATGCACCAGAGCAAAAGATTAACTCAACATTCTCAGTACCACTAAAATGTCTTGATTTAACCGCGCTCAGTCAGCAAGAACAAGACGAACAGTGGGCACATATTGCATTCGAAGCAAGTACAGCACCATTTGATTTAGCACATGATGTGATGCTGCGTGTGGTAGTGGCAAAAATGACTGAACAAACCAGCCTTGTGCACTTTAACATGCATCATATTGCCAGTGACGGTTGGTCTATGGCGATTTTAATACGAGAGTTTGTTGCCTATTATCGCACGCATACTGCTGAGCAAGAGTATCAATTACCACAAACTTTGGCTGAACCACTCTCAGTGCAGTATGCTGACTATGCATACTGGCAGCGCTTAGTGTGTAGCGAAAATGCATTGAACACATCGCTTGATTATTGGCGCTCACAATTACAAGGTGCACCACATGTGCATGAGTTGCCTTTGGACTTTACGCGCCCTCAAGAACAACAGCTTGTCGGGGCGAGCGTTATTCACCATTTAAATGCCGCGACAACGAAAGCCATACATCAGCAGTGTGCAGATCACGGTGTAACATTATATATGTGGCTTCATACGGTATTTTCAGTATTAGTTATGAAATACAGCCAATCTCAAGATGTACTAATTGGCTCGCCAGTTGCGGGGCGTGATCAGGCTCAAGTGAGTGATTTAATTGGTTTCTTCGTGAATACGCTTGTTATTCGAAGCCAGACCCAGTCCAAGCAATGCTTTACTGAACTTTTAGCTCAGCAAAAGCAGGTTATTGTTGATGCATTCAAACATCAACATGTGCCTTTTGAGCAGTTAGTCGAAGTGTTACAACCAGAGCGTAATTTGGCACATCAACCTTTGTTTCAAATTTTGTTTGCGCTACAAAATAATGAAGTCACTGATTTTACATTACCGCATTTACATATTGAACAACATTCAACGCACGCGGTACGAATGAAGTTTGATTTAGAGGTAAATGCGATTGAGCAAGGTGATGGTATTCATATTCAATGGAATTACAACACATCACTATTTAAAAAACAGCGGATTGAACAACTAATTCTCAGTTTTGAGGTGATGATTGCTGCTTTACTCACAGCACCATCTCAGCAAATTGGATCATTATCCGTAATGAGCACGGATACAAGACAGCGGTTACTGGCTGAAGAACTAAGTGGCCAAGAAGCAGTAGAAAATAACCTGCGATTAAGCCCAGAACCCCATACTCGCCATGTCATGTCTAGGTTGAATAAACATTGGCATAGCAAAACGGGCTCGAATGAAGGTCATTTGAACCAGTCTAGAGCATTGATAGATATTGATGGGCGTGTCATGAGTTACGCTGACCTGGTTAAAAAAACCGATCAGCTCGCAGGGTACTTGCAAAGTAAAGGGATCGGTAAAGCCAGCAAGATTGCAATTTGTTTACCGGCATCGAGTATGATGATTATCGCTATACTCGCAGTAGCCAAAATAGGTGGGGCCTATGTGCCCATAGATCCCAAGCAGCCAATATCAAGACGTCAGTATATATTAGACGATTCGGGCTCTGAACTATTAATAACTACGTCGCAGTTAGATATCGATTTTAATACGCTAACGCAATCGAGTGCCTCATGTCGCTTATTGTTAAATGAATATAATTGGCAGCAAGAGATGAGTGAACTTGCACCTGTCGCTTATGATATTGATGATCTGGCCTATATTATTTATACATCGGGTACGACGGGCATGCCGAAAGGGGTGCAGATAACGCATCGCAATTTATCGATGTATCTTGATCATGTGTTGGATACCTACTTAGATGGCGATCAATCTATTAGTGTGGTGAGTACGCCATTGGCTTTCGATGCGACGGTGACGTCAATTTGGGGGCCATTATTGACGGGAATGTGTTTAGATATACTCGTTGATGATACACAAATGCTGACCCAACTGTCGCAACGTTTGCAAAGCGAACACTCTGGATTTTTTAAAGTCACGCCCGCACATCTGCAAGGGATATTGGCTTTATTGCCTCAAAAAATCATCCCCACAGCCCATCAAGTGATTATTGGTGGTGAAAAATTACCATTACCTTTACTGCAATCACTCAGTAAGTATTTCCCTAACATTCAATGGGTGAACGAGTATGGGCCAACAGAAGCAACAGTCGGAACCAGTGTTTATCGTTGTAATGCGGCAAGTATAGCCGAGCTTGATCAACAGCAGTTGACGCAAGTGCCCATTGGAAACGCCATTGCAAACAGTCGACTCGTGGTGCTCGATACAGAGCAACAGTTGGCCCCAGTGGGCGCAATTGGTGAACTATACATTGCAGGAGACAATCTTGCTTTAGGCTATTTAAACCAACCAAGCCTAACAAATCAGTGCTTTAACATGTTGCCATTGGGGCCTGAGGGTACCGAACGGCGCTTTTACCGCACTGGGGATAAGGTTCGTTGGCATATAAATGAACAAATGCACCCTGAATACTTATTATTTTACGGCAGAGTAGATGAGCAAGTTAAACTGCGAGGCTATCGTATTGAATTAAACGAAATAGCTCACCAATTAATACGTCATGGTGATATCGATGAGGCGCAGGTACTGCTAAACCCTGAGACAGAACAACTTGAAGCCTTCATTATTTCACAGCAGTATGGGTTGCAATATCAATTTTCAGAGCAGCAACGCATTCAGCCCGTATCCAACAATGTCATAGGGGCTTTAAAAGAGCATTTAGCTGCGCTTTTACCTACCTATATGATCCCCCATAAATGGATGGTCGTAGAGCACATACCGTTAACCCACAATGGTAAAGTTGATTCTAAGCAGCTGTTGAATCTAAGTGCTTCAATTACTGTAGAAAGTAAGAATATTGCCGCAAATAATGATTTTGAGCGCGCGCTAATTGATATTTTTTCCAAGATATTAGCTGCTGATTCTATGGGAATAACAGATAACTTTTTTGCATTGGGAGGGCATTCATTATTAGCCACCCAGTGTATGGCAATGGTGAAAGAGACCTTAGATGTAGACATTCCCGTACGCGTTTTGTTTGAACGGCCAACCATAGAAGCACTTTCTAAGTGGTACAGCATTCAGAAAATGATGACTAACACAGCGCCAAATGATAATGAAAGCGATACTTCAGAAGAGATGTTTTTGTAATGAATGGACAGTTATTAGTAATTGAAGACCTTATTGCTGAAGCTTTAAGTGTGGGGGTTACTCTGTACGAAAAGCAAGGGAGCTTGGCATTTAAGCAAACGAATGGTTTTCCAGAAGCATTGAAGTTACGGGTGATAGCCAATAAAGCGCAGATCATTGCGTATTTTCAGCAACGAAAATCGTTAGAAGCCTCGTCAGATAATGCGCGGATCCCTGTCGTATCACGTTCGCAGCGATTACCTCTTACTTTTGCACAACAAGGGTTATGGTTTATTGAACAGCTACAAGGTAGTCGTCAATATTATATGCCCGCCGAGTTTGAATTGCAGGGAAAAATAGAGGTGCCATTACTACGTGAGTCTATCAAGCAGATAGTAGAGCGGCATGAAATATTACGGACCCGCTTCAGCTCAAAAGTAGAGCACAATGGCCAGCCGCACCATCTGGTTTCTACGTCATTTGATACGCCGTTTGAATGGATAAATGCGGCGGAGTTTCCTGTTGCACAGCGCCATCAAAAAATCATTGACTCTATTACTGAGCATCAATCACAGAAATTTGATTTAGAGAAGGATATATTACTGCGTGTCCTTTTAATCTCAGATGGTTCTCAGCATTATTTAGCCTTTAATATGCACCATATTGTGTCAGATGGTGCATCATTACAAATACTCGTTCAAGACTTGCAACGTACATATTGTAATTTACTATATCCCTCATCGAGTTCTGCGTTATCAACGCTTCCCATTCAGTATGTTGATTATGCTCATTGGCAAAAATCTATGCTATCTGAGCAGCGACTAGCTACGCATTTAACGCATTGGCAAACAACTTTAGCGGGGCTAGACCCCATTCAATCTTTACCGACAGATAAGCCAAGACCGGCAATACAGCAGCAGCAAGGTTTAGTGTATCGGCAACAGCTAACCATGCCGTTGTTATCTAAGATTCAGGCACATGCAGCGCAGCAATCGGTGACCCCTTTTATGTGGCTGTTAAGCAGTTTCATGTTGTTTATTGGACGCATTAATCAGAGTGAACAAGTTGTCGTGGGCACCCCGGTTAGAGGGCGGGAACACCCACAGTTACAAAACTTAATTGGCTTATTTGTAAACACCTTAGTTATTCGAGCTGATTTATCCAAAGAACAGTCATTTAACGATTGGCTGCAACAACAAAAAGACCATATATTGCAAGCTTTTGAGTATCGTGATACGCCATTTGATAAGGTCGTTGAAGGACTTAACTGTCCACGAGATTTAAGTCACCATCCATTGGTTCAGATTTTGTTTACTTTGGAGATGGATAACAGAGCCGATTTTCAATTACCAGAGCTTGATATTCAGGAATATCGCAGTGCTGAGCGCGCACACCAGGTAGCAGTTAAATGTGATATCGAACTCAATGCAACGGTTAATACACAAGGCTTGTTACTCACCTGGAAGTTTGATAAAGCACTGTATGAAATAGACACAATAATGCATTGGGCAACGTGCTTTGAAGTATTATTAGAGCACATTGTTGAAGGTCCACAGCGCAATTTTAAATGTTTGGAACTACTTAACCAGCAACAGCAAATTGACTTAGCCGTGCAGCAAAGTGGTGTACTGGCGCAGTGGGATAAAGCAGCAAGCTTAGTGCATATTTTTGAACAAAAAGCGGCGCAATTTTCCCACAAAATAGCAATCAAGCATGGTGAAAATGAACTGACATATCAGCAACTAAATGACCAAGCGAATCAACTCGCGTGGGTATTACGTGCAAAAGGGGTGCGTGCGCAAGATATGTTACCCGTGAGTATTACTCGACGTGCTGAGTTGGTGGTGACTCTGCTGGCAGTGCTTAAAGTTGGTGCTGCCTATGTGCCGATTGACCCCGACTATCCGGTGCAAAGGATCAATTACATTCTTGATGATGTTGGCAGCAAATGGGTACTCTGTGATGCGGCAAGTTTAGAGCTGTTTAATCAGGATGAACGCAATTTAGTCGCTATTAATATTGACGATGCAGCACTGTACGCTGATATTGACCAACGTCATAATCTTGAATTAGCGATTGAATCCAGTGATTTGGCTTACATGATTTATACATCTGGCACGACAGGGCGACCCAAAGGTGTACAGATAGAGCACCGCCACGTTGTACGCTTATTATGTGTTGAACCGAATCAGTTTGATTTTAATGAACATGACGTATGGACACTCTTTCACTCATTCTGCTTTGATTTTTCAGTATGGGAAATGTATGGCGCACTCTTGTTTGGTGGCCAATTGGTTGTTGTCGAATCGCAGACAAGCAAAAATAGCCCTGCATTTGCACAATTACTGTTTGATGAAAAAGTCACGGTACTAAACCAAACCCCCAGCGCGTTTTATGCTTTGCAAATCCCCTTCATAGACGAGGCAAATAGTCGCCGTGAAGGTAGTCACTTACGATATGTTATTTTTGGTGGTGAAGCGTTACAACCGGTGAAATTGGTCCCATGGGCTACGCGTTTTACTAACTGTCAATTGATTAATATGTATGGCATTACCGAGACAACGGTGCACGTAACATTTAAGCGTTTGACGCAAGATGATGTAACAAATGGGGTGAGTAACATCGGTCGACCGATTGCAACAACCTCATGTTATGTGCTCGATAAACAGCAACAGTTATTACCCATGGGCGCGGTCGGTGAGTTATATGTGGGAGGCGCAGGTGTTTGTCGTGGCTATTGGCAAAGACCGGAGCTAAATGACTCGCGCTTCATTGCTGATCCATTTTCATCACAGGCCAGTCAAAAGTTATATAGAACTGGTGATTTAGTACGATATTTACCAACGGGTGAATTGACATACATTGATAGAGCGGATGACCAAGTTAAAGTGCGAGGCTACCGCATTGAGTTGGGCGAAATAGAAAACCAACTTCGAATGCACCCATGGCTTGCAAGTGTCGTGGTGCTACTGAACAAAGAGCAGGTAGATAACCCAAGGATCTCTGCATTTGTCGTGTTGAATGATGATGCTGAGTTTAATGCGCTTACCGAGCAAGTGCAGCAGTTTCTGCGGGCAACACTTCCTGATTTTATGCTGCCAAGTAATGTCATTGCGATGGCGACATTGCCACTAACATCCAATGGAAAAATAGATAAAAAAGCACTCATCGCACAGGATAAGTTTGAGACTTCGGCAGAACAATATGAGAGCCCAGAGTCGAGTACAGAAGAGGCGATTGCCAGTGCTTTCGAATCGATATTGGCAGTCGAAAAAGTAGGTCGAAATGGTCATTTTTTCGCTTTGGGTGGACATTCTTTGCTCGCGACTCAACTTGTTGCGCATTTGACCATACAAGCAAAACTATCTATTGCTCTGCGAGATTTGTTTCAGTTTCCTGTGGTGAAAGATCTCGCAGCAGTATTAGTAAAGCGTGCAAAAAGTGAATATGTTATTGACGTTTCGTGCCTTTCAATACCGTTAATATCACGTGATAAGCCATTAAGTTTGTCATTTGCACAGCAGCGTCTGTGGAGTATTGATAAAATACGCCAAGGTAGTTTGCAATATCATATGCCTTCAACATTTGTGCTATTTGGGGAGCTTAATGTCACACACTTCAAGCAAGCATGGCAGGCAATTATACAGCGCCATGAAGTACTGAGAACCACTTTTAAAGAAACGCCTGATGGTTTACCAATACAGGTCATACATGAACAGTTTGAATTGCCATTGCAGGTTATTGATGGTTGTGCGCTTAACAATGAACAGCAGCAACGTCGTTGGCTGAAGGTCATACGAGATGATCAACAACAAGCATTTAATTTAAATACAGATTTACCATTACGGCTGCGGTTATTTAAACGTCAGGACGATCAATATAAGTTATTGGTGAACCTACATCATATTGCGGGTGATGCACATTCTTTGGCCATTTTGATTGAGGAAATAGAGCAATTTTATGCTGCGTTTACAACTGGTTCACCGTTACCGGCTAAGTTACAAAAACCGTTAGCCATTCAGTATGCCGATTACGCACATTGGCAGCGGTTACAGTTACAGAATCTGCAATTGAGCGCCGCAAAACAGTTTTGGTTAACGCATTTACAAGATGCGCCGCCATTACACCACATACCGTTAGACAAATCGCGAACAACCAAGGCTCAGTTGCAAGGCGATAGTCATATTGAAATGTTGAGTCCATCACAAGTTTCACGATTGATGCACAGCTGTGCAGCGCTTGATGTTACACCTTTTGTGTGGTTACACACCGTGTATTCCTTATTGGTTGCTAAATATAGTGGCAGCGATGACGTTGTTATCGGGTCGCCATTTTCGGGCCGTTCACATTCACAATTAGATCCATTGATTGGGTTTTTTATTAATACACTGCCAATTCGTACACAACTGTTGGCTGGTATGACTTTCTCTGATTTAGTACGGTACCAGCAGCAAGTTATGCTCGATGTACACGAACATCAAGTAATGCCATTTGAACAAATCATTGATGGCTTAAAACTTGCCAGAGGGCTAAACCATCATAGTGTATTTCAGCTTACCTTTTCACTGAACCCAGAGGTGAATACGGTGCTGAAGTTACAAGGAATGAGAGTTGCGGCGACACAAGAACAAGCACCTCAGATAAAATTCGACATTGAGCTGGCGTGTACGCAGCTTAGCTCGGGAATGCGTTTAAATTGGGGTTATAACAACGCCTTATTTGAGTTACAAACGATTGTCACAATGGCAGGGGCGTTTACTGAACTCGTAGAACAATTATTAAATAACAGTACTCAGTTGATAGATGACATTCAATTGCACTGTACTCGCACGTTAAATGCAGAATCGAGTGGCACTGTGAATGGCCTCCATGCTTTACGCGGAAAACGTGATGTTGACGCATACGAGCGTAGCATTGTTGAACGTATTGTCGATATTGCCAGCGCAAGCTGCACAGCCGAAAATACGGCAATTATAGAGGCCGAGTCAGCTCAATCACTGAGTTACCGACATTTACATGAACAGTCTGAATTGTTAGCAAAAGATTTAATTAATAATGGGTTACAGAGTGAAGAGCCTGTTATTGTTAGCATGTTAAATGGGGCAGAGTTTGTCATTTCGTTATTAGCGGTTTTAAAAGCGGGTGGATGCTATGTTCCCGTAGATCCTAATTATCCAGATTCTCGCATCATTTATATTATCAATGATTGCGGGGCGAAGCGGATCATAACGACTAAACAGTTTAAAGCAAGGCTAGGTCAAAACGACACGACAGCCAATCAAGTGATATGTATTGATGAAGTGTTAACTCATATGAGCAATGTCACAAAATCGAATGCAGCAAGCCTCGCACGAATTAAGTTGCCAACGATATTGCCAGACCAATTAGCCTATATCATATACACCTCAGGTACGACAGGTCAGCCTAAAGGGGTCATGATCCCTCATAGCGGTTTAGCGAATCTCTGTCGTTGGCACAACCGCACATTTGATGTGGGCAGCAACAGTATTGCTACCCAAACCGCGAATATAGCCTTCGATGCGGCGACTTGGGAAATATGGCCATACCTGAGCGTGGGAGCATGTTCTATCGCGGTGGCACGCAATGCGCTTAATGATCCACAAGGGTTATCTAAGTTACTTAATGACTATGATGTAAGTCATAGCTTTTTGGCAACGCCTATTGCAGAAGTTATGCTATCAGACAGTCGCTTTAAACCGGCTCACTTACGGTATTTACTGGTTGGCGGAGACAAATTGAGCGCGTTGAGTACAGCGTCTTATCCGTTCAAGCTCATTAATAACTACGGTCCGACAGAGGCCTCTGTGGTGGCGACGTCGGGTGAAGTACAGCAATCGACAATGAACAGTGCAACCATACCAGATATAGGTTTGCCGATAGACAACTTTGAACTGCTTATACTTAATGAACGTCAGCACCGTGTTTTACAAGGCATGATTGGCGAGTTGTATATCACGGGAGATGGCCTAGCGCGCGGGTATTTAAATAGGCCTAAACTCACACAAGAAAAATTTGTTAATGTCTTTAATAGTGAAGGAGAACTAGTAAGAGCATACCGGACAGGCGACTTGGTACGACAGCGCAATAATGGTCGTATTGCCTATATAGGTAGAAATGATGCTCAAGTTAAGATCCGAGGCTATAGAATTGAGCTGGCTGAAATTGAACATCAGTTGCGCTCACTGCCTGATATAGCCGAAAGTGTAGTACTTGCGGTGCAGGTGCATGAAGGACCTAAACAACTAGTTGCGTTTGTTATAACGGCGCAAGGCGTTTCTCATACTCAAAATACACAGGCTTTTGAGCAACAGGCTTTGGCTTCATTACGTGCTCAATTGCCAGAATATATGGTGCCAAATAAGGTTTTGATATTGTCAGAGTTGCCATTAACACCACATGGCAAAGTGGACCATAAAGCACTCATCTCTCAACTAAATGCACACGACGCGACGATACACGAAACAGGTCATGAAGGTCCTGCTAAGACGGTATTCGAGCAACACGCTAATACGAATACACACCAGCACGGCAATAACTCATTGTCGGCGCGTTTACTCGAGATATATCGACAAGTTTTGAATAACGCACAGTTGCAAACAAGCGACGACTTTTTTGCCGCAGGCGGTGATTCAATCATTAGCATACAAATTGCCAGCAGAGCGAGAGCACTGCAAATCACAGTGTCAGTCGCAGATATATTTAACTTCAACACTGTGGCATTGTTGGCAGCGCATTTAGCACACTCAAATACGTTAGAAGTGTTTGTCAAAGAAGCCCCGCCATTTGTTGGGGAATTACCATTACTCCCTATTCAACGTTGGTTTTTTGAACAACAGTTTACGCACAGCCACCATTGGAACCAAGCGTTATTGATAAGCATTGATAAAGTGTTTGAAGTTCAGCAAATACGCGCTGCGCTAGCGTCTGTAATGGCACACCATGATGGATTAAGGCTAGTGGTTAATCATCAGCAGGGCGCTTATCAATTGTCGGTGATTGGGGAGATTGATATTGTGTCGGTATGCAGTCAATTTGATGCGCACAAACATGGCGATAATTGGCAACAAGCGTTTGCATATACGCGGGATAACAACCAAAGCACATTCAGTTTTGATGGCCAGCCTTTGTTTAAAGTGTGCCACGTTATAACACCGGATAGTGAATCGCGTAATCGTTTACAAATTATAGCGCATCACTTATTGATTGATGGGGTGTCGTGGCGGGTTTTGCTGGAAGACATTAATCACGCCTTGATTGCTGTGCAGCATGAGAGGCCACTGCAGTTACCGCCGCGTACAGCAAATTTACACGCGATCAGTCTATTCTTTGAAGAACAAGGTCATAAAACAGAAGATTTGGCGTATTGGCAAGCATTGACTGAAGCCGCCAATTCAGCGCAGCTGTTAAGCTTTAGCAAACAAAAACCAGCGACCGACTCTGAACTTGACCGTTGTAAAGTCAGTATTCCCGAGACTGTGACTCGCTCCTTGCTGACAACGGCAAATCAACCATACAACACTGGGGTACAATCTTTGTTATTAGCTGCATTGCACTGGTGTGCAATGCGGCATTATCAAACGAAAGATTGGGTAGTGTTACTAGAAGGCCATGGACGAGAGTTATTAAATAATAGTCTTGATAGTACGCGCACTGTGGGGTGGTTAACTGCGATGTATCCACTGCGGTTATTTAGCAACACCAATAACTTGGCTGATGTGATCTGTAATGTGAAAGAGCAACTTGCATTTACTGCAGGAAGGGCCAGTCAGTTTGGGGCATTGCGGTATGCACACCCTGATGAAGCAATGCGCGAATCGTTAGAAATAAAGACTAAAAACCAGGTGTTTTTTAATTATTTAGGCCAGTTGGATACGGTATTTGACACTGCAGGTGTGATTGGTGATGCGACTGAGTCAGCGGGGGTACTGCATGCGCAGCAAAACCATGCTTATTACGGGTTACAGATCACAGCAGCCGTGGTTAACGAGCAATTATCGTTCACTTTTGAATATGACAAAACACGTATAACCGAGCAAACTGTCGCTAACTTAGTTGCATATTATCAGCAGAGCCTTATTGACGTGGCCAGCTATTGTAACGAGATAAACCAACAATTACACTCTGCAAGTTTAGGTACATGTGGTAACGACCTAATTAGACATAGATATACGCCGAGTGATTTTAGCTTGCTAGCTGATGTGTCTAATTTACATTTACAAGACATTATTGCCCAATTTCCGTCGCAACACATTGCTGATATTTACCCAATGAGTGCGTTACAACAAGGTATGTGGTTTCACAGTCAATACAGTGACAGTGCCCAGCAAAATCATGCTTATCTTGAACAATCAACTATGCTCCTTGAAGGGGAGTTTGACGTTGAAGCGTTTGTATATGCATGGGAGCAGGTCGTTGCGGCACACAGTATTTTGCGTACCGCTTTTGTAAGTAGTCCAATAGGGCCTGTGCAAGTTGTTATCAGTGACTGTGAATTGCCGTTACACGTTGAAATACCTTCGTTACAATCATGCAATGATGAGGCATATATAGAGCAAAGTGCCGCAGATGAGTATCAACAAGGAATCGATTTACGTGCAGCGCCATGTCTGCGCTTAAAAGTTGTATTGTTTGAGAGCAAGCGCATAGGATTTATTTGGACTTACCACCATCTGATTATGGATGGTTGGTCTCTACCCATATTGTTTTCTCAGTTACTGGCGCAATACACTGCGCGTGTAGCGGGTTTTACCTCGCCTAAAGTGCATGACAATTATAGAGATTATATTGACTATTTAGAGCAGAAGTCGTCATTGGACGAGCAGCAGTTCTGGCACACTTATTTGTATGAGGCCGATGAAACGACCTTATTGGCAAATAATATTGCGTTGATACAAAACCCAGTTGAATTAGCGTCTGAACGCGCGGTTGAAAAAAATAGCTCGGTCGTTGAGCATAGCATCACTTTACCTGTGCAGTTGTGCAGTACCATGCAGGTATTCTCACGCCAACATGGCTTGACTCTGAATCATTTACTGCAAGGTGCCTGGGCATACTGGATCAGTATGTGTTGCAATAAAGACTATGCATTGTTTGGTCAAACTGTGTCAGGACGACCCAGTGACTTGGCAAATATAGAGCAACGAATTGGCTTGTATATTAATACGCAACCCGTATTGCTCAATACGCAAGGTGACCAAACAATATTACATTATTTAGCTGCCGTTAAACACAGTGCTTTAGCGCTGTCAGATTATGCTCATTCACCTTTGACTCAGGTACAAGGGTGGAGTGCGATTGATAATGCCGCGATGATGTTTGACGCACTTTATGTATTTGAGAACTTTCCGGATGATCCACTGACAGACAGTGAACAAGCTCCTTTCAACGTCATCCGTAGCGCTCATAAAGACGAAACACATTACCCAATGACTTTGGTTATAGGGCAGGGTGAACAGTTGTCTTTAACCTTGTGTTATCAAGTTGGGTTATTCAACCAAGGTACCGCTGAACACTGTTTAGCAATGTTGTCACACTTGTTAAATGAATTTGTGCAATCACCAGAGCAAGCTCTAAAATCAATACCTTTAGACGGAATAGAGCACAGCGTCGCGCATAGTTCATCCGCTAGTGCATTATCAATCCCGACGTTTTCTTTTGACAGTGCAATAAAGACATTACCTAGTGAGCAAGATATAGAAAAAGAAAGTCGGCCAGTTCAAGACCTACCTGTAACACCGATGACGATTCAGCAATGTTTCTCAGAGGTTGCAACACGTTTTGGTGATTTGATTGCACTGGAAGATTGTTCCAAGAGTCGTTGTTCATTGGCTGAGCGAGTTAAAAATGCAACTCACTCAGGATATACAGTGACGTATAAGGCACTGGATAAGGCCGCTAATCAACTCGCAAATTATTTATCTACGAAACTGTTTGATAGCACTGGTAATCGTAATGCACAACCGATCATTGCGGTGTGCTTACCAGCCGGTACTGATTTAATTGTCGCCATTCTTGCGATACTCAAAATGGGAGCTGCGTATTTGCCGATTGCGCCAAATTTACCAGCGCAACGTAAGACGTTTATGCTCTTAGATGCCGGTGTAGATATGGTGCTGACCCAAAGTGCTATTGATGCGAGCGAGCTTACTTGCATAGCTAAAACATCGGTTATTGCACTGGATGCCATTGGGCCATTAGTAAGTAGTCAAGCACACGCGCATTCATTGGAGGAGTTTGCCCCTCAAGATATTTGCTATGTGATATATACGTCAGGCACGACCGGTGTACCAAAAGGGGTGATGGTTGAGCAGCAAAGTGTGCTTAATTACGTGACATTTTTACAGCACAGCTATGGCATAACCTCCTCAGATAACTACTTACAGTTTGCCAGTTGTAGCTTTGATGTATTTGCTGAAGAGGTGTTTTGTACCTTGCTCAGTGGGGCCACATTGGTGCTGGCAGAGCAGACCCAGCTATTAAACACTTCAGCATTGGCCAGTTTGGCACAACAAAGTAAATTGACCTTAATGAGCCTTCCTACAGCATATTGGCATCAATTGGCGGCATCGAATGTTTCGCTCAATAGTCAACTGAGGCTCATTACAATCGGTGGAGAGCAAATGCAGCTGAGTGCGTTAACGCAGTGGCAGAAGCAATATGGTACGCAAATCAAGTTGATTAATGCGTATGGCCCGACTGAAACAACAATTTCTGCCACACTGTGTGAGGTTACACACTTTAGCGGTACACACATACCAATTGGCCAGCCTATTTCGGGGTTGAATGTTCATATTTTAGATAAGTATCTGAGGCCAGTCCCCAGTTATGTTGCAGGTGAGTTATATATTAGCGGGTGTGCATTAGCGCGAGGCTATTTAAACGATGTTCAAAAAACCGCGAGTGTCTTTATCGAAGAGCCGAATACGGGGATTCGATTGTATAAAACTGGGGATAAGGTTCGGTGTCAGAATAACCAGGATATTTACTTTTTAGGCCGCTTAGATAGTCAGGTGAAAGTGCGAGGTTATCGTATCGAGCTGGGTGAAATTGAGCGTCACTTGCAACGTATAGAATCAGTCACAGCTGCGGCGGTGGTGGTACGACAAAGTCAAAATGCAGGCGAGCAGCTGGTGGCATTTATTGAAACGTGTGATGACGACATTTCTGTCGCGTATCTTCGTCAGCAATTGGCTGAGCAACTTCCTGAATATATGGTGCCGCAATTGTTTCAATGCGTTGCAGCGCTGCCTCATAACAATAATGGCAAAATAGACCGTCACCAGTTAGTTGTGATGAGTGGGCAACTTAATACGGCTAACACCGCAAAATGCGTCGCGCCTACCAATCCGATCCAAGCCTTACTCGTTGAACGATTTAGAGCATTACTGAGTCAAGCACAAGTGAGCATTGAGGACGACTTCTTTACATTGGGTGGTCATTCGCTATTAGCAATGCGTTTGGTGGGGGAGTTAAGCTACCAATTACAAGTTGATGTGCCCGTTGACATGTTGTTTCGACACAGCACGATTGTGGCTCTGGCGAGAGAGATTGAACAACTTCAGCTTAGTCATAAACCGAAACAACTCAGTACGGTGTTGTGTTTACAAAAAGGTGAGCAAGGTTACACACCAGTTGTACTTGTGGCTGGAGCTGGTGGCTTATTAATGGCCTTTTCTTCATTAGTACAGCAACTAGATGACCGCATTCCCATTTATGGCTTACAGCCAGATGAAATTGCTGAGCAACCAGATGTTGTTGGGTCGCTTGCACACACAGCGGCACATTATTTGAGTGCACTAGCAGATGCAGATATTCACGCAGACGTTCATTTTGTGGGGCATTCATTTGGTAGTTTCATTATTTATGAAATGGCCAAACAGCTGCAGGAAGTATCTCAGCAGCCTACGTCATTGCTCATTTTAGATACGCCTTTGCCAACGCGACCTATTGAGCCTGTAAGTGAGCATCAAGCCACTGAATTTGTATTTCAAAATATAGATGAATTTTTCCAGCTGGGCTTTTCCAATGCAGATAAAACAGACTATTTATCGTTAGATGAATGCCCAAGAACGCAATGGTTGTCAAAGCGTTTGGCCAGTGCGGGTTATCACTTTACGCCATTGCAGTTAGCCCGTTTTCAAGGGGTATTTAAAGCGCAATTAAGGGCACATGTATCTATAGACACACTGCTGACGGAGACGCTTATCAGTGTCATAAAAGCGACAGGTACGAATGAATTTGAAAATAAGGCTGTTCCGAAAGATATGGGATGGTATGCGGTGAGCCATAACCTGACAGCATACGAAGCTGCAGGGGATCACTTATCGATATTGCAACAGCCTAACAATACGGTATTGATTGAACAAATACAGAGTAAATATGTGCTCAATCAGTAAATGTAAACTATAAGTTGTATCTTAAAAATCGACCTCGAAAAAGGAAGGGAATTAAATGGATCAGTTACTCTCAATAGACATGGATTTAGACTCCGTTAATACAGATCGACGGGTCCATGATCTATCTGCAGAAAAGCTCAGTGGTTTGGCGTGGGTAAAATCACATGTGAGTGAAATTAATCAATGGGTAAACAATGACGGCTTTGCTTTGTTACGTGGCTTAAACATCGTCAGTACCAATCAATTTAGCACCATATTAGAGACTATCTTTGGTGAACCTTTGAGCCAGTATATCTATCGTTCTTCGCCTCGTACGGCGTTGAGAAACAATATTTATACGACGACGGAATATCATGCCGATCAGGTTATTCTGCAGCACAATGAAAATGCGTATTCAAATAGCTGGCCTATGCGAATGGGGTTCTTTTGTGTCATACCTGCGCGCAGTGGTGGTAACACCCCGTTAGCCGACAGCCGCGAAGTCTATAAACACATCCCGTCTCACATTAGAGAAAAGTTTGAGCAACTCGGTGTGATGTACGTACGTAATTATGGCGACATTGATTTGCCATGGCAGGAAGTGTTTCAAACTAATAGCAAAGTAGAAGTGCAAGAGTATTGTCGAAAAAACCACATCGAATTTGAATGGAAAAGCGATGATCATTTGCAAACGCGTCAGCACAGACCTGCAGCGGCTGTGCATCCTGTAACAGGTGAAAAGGTGTGGTTTAACCAAGCGCATTTATTTCACCATTCAAGTATAGATGGCCCTGAGTCAGCTGCTATGCGTAATAGCATTGGCATAGACCGCTTACCACGGAATGCCTTTTATGGCGATGGCAGTGACATTGACCCAAAAGATATTGCACAAATCAATGATGTGTACCGTCAATTGACGTTCTCATATCAGTGGCAGCGAAACGATATTTTACTGTTGGATAATATGTTGTACACCCATGGACGAGAGGCGTATCAAGGTACACGAAAAGTACTAGTTGGTATGGCTTAACCAGAGAAAATGACACCAAGACGAGTCACTGTTTTTTGACATATGCATAAATAGAAAGAGTGCGGAAAAACAGTGTAGGGCTTTGTTAGTGGCAATTTTGCTGGCAAAGACACTTAGCAATTTTTGAGGATATGAACAATGAAATGGCTTATGTATTCAAAAACGAAGATATTAATTTTGTGCTTTTTAAGCTTAATCTTAGCATCTTGTTTGCAAAAAAAGAGCGTGGCAAAAAATACCGAGATTACTGCCAGCCAATTAGAAATGATTGAAACAACGGTAAGAGATTACTGCGATAAAATGGTGTTTTTCGGCACTATTTATATTACATCAGAAGAGAGTACCGTATATGAAGCCAATTGTGGGCCTCAGAATATTCAATATGACGTAGCTAACACCAAGGAGTCGAAATATCGTATTGGCTCGAATACCAAAGCGTTTGCATCGACGGTGCTATTAAGAATGTTAGAAGGCAAAGATTTACGAGAAGAAAAAGTCGGTGATTATTTACCATGGTTCCCGAAAAATCAGTGTGCAGATGTATCTTTGCATGACTTACTGATCATGTCTTCTGGGATTGATAACTATAGCAATAACGAGCAAGTTTATGACAATTATGGTTGGCGTCCTTATTTATATGATCAAACTCTTAATCTAAATGGCCCGGAAGACTTTAGTAACCGTTTCTGTACGTGTACTGAGCAAGACAACAAACCGTCATTTACACCTGGCTCAAAATACGAATACAGCAACTGTAACTATTATTTAGTGGGTAATATTATCGAGCAACTAGCAGCAGGTAGCCAAGGTGATATTAGCCGACAGTTTTGGTTTAGAAATATTGTCAAAGAGCAAATTTTAGATCCAGTTAATATGACTGAAAGTGGTGCGTTCAGTGCTATTGGTATTTACCAAAATATGACTACGGGCTATATCTCAAATCAAAATCAATATCTACCTCTTGCAAATGGTCGCCCCCCTTTGACGGGTGGCCCTGCACCTTATGAAAATATTTTAGTGAATCCGTATAGTAACCCATTGGTACTGTACTCTGCAGGAGATATGTACTCGACAGTGGAAGACATGCACAAATGGGATCAGGCGCTTTACACAGATAATATATTAAATGAAGCGCAAAAGTTGGCGGCGTTTGCTCCGTATTCAAATACGGGGAGCACCAAAGAGTGTGAGTACTACGGTTATGGTTGGTTTGTCACTTACATCGACCCGAACCAATATGGGAAAGTCGCTGATTGCCCTGCAGATCCGACTGAAGCAAATCTCAGAAAATATGAGAAATTTATACAGTACTCAGGTAGTTATCCCTATTCATGGGTGACCAGCTTTAATCGTTTAATTGAACGAGATCAGTCGGTGATGGTATTTAGTAACTATGTGAAAACAGGGACTGAATCAGATTGTATTGCGGGCGAGATCAGAAATATTATTTTCTACAGTGATAAACATCGTACTGAAGCGTGCCAAACCGTATTAAATGACGCATAGCCAACAGAGAATGGTTTATACATATTAAAGAGAAATTGGGTGACTGAAATACGTTGGAACCAAGCCTGTACAAGGAATGGTTGATGTCCAATCTGGATTTTGGAAATTCATACAAGTTTACTTTTTTGTTTATCAATAAAGAGAAAAGTGAAAAGGGCAGGTTACTGATTAGAGTGTGATCTCAAACCGGTAACTTGGTGGGTTCAACAACTGTTTTAATCTAATTCATAGAGGAAATAATATGACAGCGGCAAAAACAGCGAAGGAAGAAAAGGCGAGTACAGCGGCGCCAGAACAAGATGCGAATCTCGTTGAGGTAGAAAACCGAGCTGCCGTAGCGCAGTTAATCGTTGATAAATATAGTAAATGGTCGTTTGGTAGCGGGCTAATCCCAATCCCTGCGGTCGATTTGGTTGCGTTAACAGGCATTCAAATCAAAATGATCGGCGAAATTGCCGAAGTTTATGGTCAATCTTATAGTGACAATAAACTTCGCGGTACGATTAGTGCAGTGATTGGTGGTTCGTTTCCACAGTCATTAGGTGGTGCAGGGCTAAGCAGTTTCCTTAAAGCAATACCGGTTATTGGTACTTTAAGTTCACTGGCATTTATGCCTGTTGTATCGGCTGCATCGTCACACGCAGTGGGCACGACGTTTATTCGACACTTTGAAACAGGCGGTACATTGATTGACCTTAATCTTAACAGTATTAAAGGTGATATCTCTGAGATTGCAGCAAAGTATCGAAAAAACAAAGATGATGTAGATGCTCAACCTAGCAAAGCTGCAGTTTAAGTAGAATGAGCTAAATCCTAAATAAACCAGCAGGTTTCTGTTGGTTTATTTATCAACATGGCAGGAATTTGAAATGATAGTTACATTGTATTTAGTACTATGTGTTTTGTCTGGATATTGGGGAAGGAATACCTTTGCAGGACCGGTTGGATTTTTTCTAATTTCGTTATTATTAACCCCATTTGTGAGTTTATTGATGTTACTGTTAGCACAGAAAAAAGGCACAGAGCAAAACGAAGAAGTATAAGCACGTGATATATGGAATATAAGTTCTAGCAAACTATATACTTAATATGGCCAAAGGTGATGCTGCTAGTTTCTTGCGGAAAATATAAAATGGAATGCGGAGTATGTGGTACTTTGGCTTTACTCTATTGCCAATAGCGCGTTATTTGCGAGCCATTAATAACAATTAAAAGACAATAAAAATGGTATTATACGATTTAATTAGTCGAAACATTAAAGTTAAAAGAAGGACCTTTGCAATACTTGGTTGTATTTCAGGGTTAGCCAATGCATTGGTATTAGCATTAATAAACAATGTGGCAGAGAATATTTCTGATATTCATAAAGAAAACAATATTTTGTATTATTTAGTATTGTTCTCTTTAACGATTGCGATATACGGATTTACCCAACAACGATTAATGACCAAAGCGGCTAGAATGGTTGAGAAAGCCATTGATGGTTTGCGAGTAGAACTATTTGAATGCGTGCGTCATACCGAATTATCAACCTTGGAAAAGATTGGTAAAGAAAAGATTTTTAATACCTTAAGCAAAGAGTTACAAACCATTTCTCAATCAGCGCAGTTGTTTGTAATTATTGGGCAATCAATTAGTTTGGTATTTTTCACCTCTTTATATATTGCTTATCATTCTGTCACTGCATTTGTGGTACTCACCGCACTGATATTATTAGGCGGCAGTATTCACCGCTTGCGCGCGGATGAAATTCAAAAGAATATGCAACTGTCATTTGAAAGTGAAAATAAGCTGATCCAGCGTTTGTCCGATTTACTTGAGGGGTTTAAAGAAGTTAAGTTGAGTGTGCCAAGAGCGCAAGAGTTAGAGCATGAATTTGCCATGGACTCAGCGCGGGCAAAACGCTCAAAAACCACCACGCAAACGCTATTCGCAACAGATTTTGTATTGTCGCAAATTACCTTTTTTGCAGCCACTGGGGCAATGGTGTTTGTGGTGCCGGTATTTTCGAATGTATATACCGATGTGGTGATAAAAGTAACTACGGCATCGCTATTTTTAATTGGACCTATCACCAGTATTGTGGGAGGTATTCCCATTTTTACCGCGGCAACGGAAGCTGGGCAAAATGTATTAGCATTAGAAAAGGAACTTAAACGGGAGCAAGCGCAGTATAGCCGTGAAAATGACGAGCAAGCACAAATCTCTTCCTTTAACGAGATACGCCTTGCGGGGGCGTATTACCAACATAATCGTACACCGGGCGACAGGCCTTTCTTTGTTGGCCCAGTAGATTTTGAATTAAAACGCGGACAAGTTACGTTTATTACCGGTGGTAATGGCAGCGGAAAAACTACCTTTATTAGAATGCTGACCGGTTTATATGAACTGCAAGCAGGGCAACTTATACTGGATGGGCAGCCATTAAACGAACGATCATTAACGGCATATCGCAGCTTATTTACCGCTGTATTTGCCGATTTTCACTTATTTAAACAGCTGTATGGGATTCATAATACCTCACAGCAAGAAATAGACGAATGGTTGACATTTTTAGAAATGAATACCAAGGTCGCCGTGGTAGATGGAGAGTTCAGTACCATTGATTTATCGTCGGGACAAAGAAAGCGTCTCGCGCTGTTAAGTACCATATTAGAAAATAGACCCGTGTATATTTTTGATGAATGGGCGGCGGATCAAGACCCTATATTCAGACGTAAATTCTATGAGCAAGTACTACCAAGACTTAAAGCAAGAGGGAATACTGTGATAGCGATCACCCATGATGATGCATATTTCCATCTGGCCGATGTGCATTTAAAAATGGTAGAAGGACAAATAATGGCACACCAGGAAGTTGAATCTGACGGGGTATTATCATGAATATTGTATTTACACCTGATACCACATTGGTCGTACTGGCGGGTTTATGTGTTGCGTTATTGGTTACCAATATTGGCATGCGTATTCTTAAGCGATATAAACCCAATGTGCGTAAGCAAATATTATCGTGGCGTTTTCGGGCAGGGATCACACTCCTCATTTTTATGTTTTTAGCGGTGGTGTTGATCCCCGTGATGTTTATTAAAATAGACTCGGGTGAAGTGGGCGTTTTATGGAAGCGGTTAGGTGGTGGTACTTATATGCACCAACCGTTTGATGAAGGAACGGTGTTGGTGATGCCATGGGATACGCTGACCATTTACTCTAGCCGCTTTCAAACGGCCCATGAGACGGTATTTGCTATCACAGCACAAGGCTTGCGGATCACCCTAGATATTACCGTGCGATATCGGCCAGTGGTTGAGCATATTCCCTATTTGCATAAATTGGTTGGCCCTGATTATTTAAACGAAACAGTGTTACCTGAGGTGAACTCTGCGGTGCGTATGATTGTCTCAGGCTATACCGCAGAAGAAGTGTATGGGCACCAACGTACAGAAGTGCAAAATGCACTACTGAATGAAGTATTAAAAGAGTTAAAGTTGCAAGAGCAAACCATTTTAGAGCAAGAGGAAGACTCTGAAAGTTTAATGAGGGGCCATGCGTTAATTAACTTAGATGATGTATTGATTAGACGTGTTGATATACCAGAGAAAGTACATAACGCGATTATTTCTAAAGTGAACCAGCTGTATTTAAATGAAGAGTATGAAATGCGTCTAGAAGTGGCAGATAAAGAAGCCATGCGCAAAAAGAAAGAAGCCAAAGGGATTAAAGATTTCCAAGAAATGGTTAGCGGTGGAATTTCTGAAACTTACCTCAGATGGCGGGGCATAGAAGCCACGGTTGAACTGGCTAAATCAAATAATGCCAAAGTGGTTGTGATTGGTAGTGGCAAAGATGGGTTACCCCTCATTTTAAATACTGAAAGTTCGCAAGGGCCCATTATTAGCCCTCAGGCAGCCCACGGGCAAAGCAAAGAGAAAACGCATAGCAAAAGCTCACCTAAACGGCCCGAAAGAGAATATGTAAATACCGATGACAAAGAGCTGGACTTACAAGCGGGTGAACCCCTTAGCAATGGGCATTTATCGACGACCCAAGCAGGAGAGGTGTTGAATAAAAAGTAATTAATGGCAGGGTTAGTCGAAAGTAAATAAGCCGCTGCTGAGGTTCTCACTTTAGTAGCGGTGGTGCTAAAACATTCTCTTGTGTTTAATAAGTGCTTAATGAGTGTTTAGGGACATGATTAGCATGTCTGCGTAGATAGGGTATATTGACTTAACGTAGGTGTTGAGGTTGCATATAACAAACGAATAGGTACAACGATTTTTTTACCAAGGAGTAGAGCCGTGCTAACAGAAGCAGTAAAAGCGTCTATCAATGAAAGTGTGTTGTGCTGGTTAGCAACGGTTGATATAGATGGCGTGCCAAATAACTCCCCCAAAGAAGTTTTTTTAGCTCATGGTAATACAGCAATATTGATTGCGGATATTGCCTCTCCAAACAGTGTTAAAAATATACAAGGTAACGCCAATGTGTGTGTTAGCTTTGTACATGTATTAAAACAAAAGGGTTTTAAATTAACTGGAACTGCCACTTACCATCGCAAAAGCACTCCTGGTTTTGATGAATTATTTACACACATATACCCAATCACAGGAGAGCAATATCCAGTTAAAGGCATCATTCATATTGAGATTACCACTGTTAAACCAATTGTAGCCCCAAGTTATTACTTACAGCCAGATCTGACTGAGCAACAGCAAATCGCCAGCGCGCGCAAAGTGTATGGTGTTTAAAGGGTGTTACTTCTAGAGACAATGAAATTAGCACGAACGAGTTAGCTGTAAAGTTTGCTGCATTAAATCAAAGTGTTAACCTGCTTAAGTGTTCGGGCTAGAAAAGTACGTGCGCGGTGAAAATATCATTGATAAATCAGCGAAAATTAGCTCTAATGGCAAGATAAAACGCACTGAGTAATGCAGAGATGGCTTAAGCGCGAAAGACAAGCCGATAAAATAGGCGTAAGACAAGTTACGCCACTAAAAGCAAATTCCTGTAGCATAAATGACACCAACTCTGACACACCGAGCTGGTAGCGGCTCAGTCCAATAAGCGATTATGCAGCACAAACAACATGCTGTATAAATACTAAGTAGTTATGCTTTCGTTGAAGTTTAGCTTTATTTATAAATTAGCAGTAAATAAAAGGGATTTTGTATGAAAGAAGATATAGCGGAGTTAAAAATTGAGTTTAAGGCTAAGTTATTATTCTGGAATAATATTAAAAGTAAAAAACTTAAAGTAGCTTTAATATTTCTGTTTGTTGGTCTTATAGGTTTAAAAGTTTTTACAACAGTTTTAACATTTGACTGGTTAGCAAGTTTTTTTAATTAACAAAATAATTGGACTCCTAATCTCTACACTGTGATAGAAGTTATTTTCGGGGTTCAAGTATGAATAAGTTAAGAGTTGGCGTCGATTAGTCCTTAAACGGTTATTTTTGAAGCCTGGAGTTCAAAAAGACAGGAACAAATCTCTTGCATAATTGTGTCGCAATGGTGAGCGTATAGTTATGTGCCTGTCCTTTGTTACTCCCGAAAACACATGCCCAAAGGTTTACCTTTTGAATTAAAGTCCTACTTAGAACTGGTAGAATTAACTGGCCGATGTATGCGAACAGACAAGCGCGGCGCTATCAACCCTATCAACTCTCCAATTTTAGACAGGCTTAGCATAGCCCCAGAAAACTGGCAAAAACTCACCACCCAATTTACCAAAGTATTCCATGGCGCAGTAGGGCGACCTCAAAAGCTAGATAATTATTGTGCGAGCCTAGAAATAAAACGGCGAGCTAATTACAAGCAGTGTGAAAAGTTACTAGCTTAACTTTTAGGCCATTAAGGTAATCTCTAGATAACCAATACATCATGGTTTGGCGGGTTAACCGTGCTTTTTGGATGCGTATAAGTTCAGTTTTTTATATTTTTGAGCTTATAGTGCATGTAGTTAATTCGATTTTGCTACCTAAGCGATATTTCAGGTTGAACATTACCTGCTTATTGGTTTTAGTTTTTTGAATGGGTGTGACTGTCCGTTTCTGTCCGCTTTAAATCGCCAGTATAATCAAATGTAAGTCTCGGCTTTACAACGAAATATCAGTTTAAAAAGTTTGGGGACGTTAGTGTAATGACTTGTAATACCTTTCCTTAAACACTTTGTTATATTTGTCTAATCTAAAAAACTAATGGCATTTAAGTGAATCGTCAAATAGTTTGCTCAATATGACAGTTTATCTAATTTTCATATGAAATAATAAATAGGAGTACAGCCATGACCGTTAAAAGAACACAAAGAAAGAATTTATTAAATCAAAGTTTAAATGATCAGAGCTCTGATTTATATTGGTACAACGAAGCAAGTAAGGCAATGCGTAGTAAAGATGTAAATGATCCAACATCCTGGGGGTGGTGGGCAGCAGTGCATCAATATGCAAGTAATGTCTCGCAGAATCAATATTGGACAAGCACTGATGTTAATGGTGAGCGCTGGGTTACAAATTTGGATAATATGGACCAAAGTGGCAACGCTCAATGGTGGGCACATTGCCCTCATGGTGATCCGAAATTTTTACCGTGGCATAGAGCATATATTTTGGCTTTTGAAAATGCGCTATTACAGGTTATTAGCACTTTACCAAATGCCCCTGCTCAGTGGGCTATGCCATTTTGGGATTATACTACCTCAGGAGCTGAAGGTTTCAGTTTACCGCCTGCATTTAAGGTGAATAATAACTCTCTTTATTTTTTGAATCGGTTTCTCCCATTTAGCGCTGAGCAATACTATTCAGCTACTGTTACATCGACAGTAGATGAAAACTTTGAGCAATATAGATTTGCTATAGAAGGTATGCCGCATAACGTAGTTCATACCGGGTTAAGAGGCGCTATGCGAAGCATACTAACAGCAGGTTTAGATCCCATATTTTATACCCATCATTGTCAAATAGACAGGCTATGGGCTATCTGGAGTAGCATTAGTACTACTACAACCACATACAACAGTGATGGGTATTTTAAGTGGTTATATGTAGAAGATGGAATAGTTAAAGCTAAAGATGCCAAAATAGCGTTAAATGATTGTATGTCTACAACAGATATTCCAGTAACCGATTTAAGTGACAACTTGCTTGATACACTTTCTTATGATTATGAAACCGCGCCATTTGAGCAGCAATTCATCAATAGCGTTTTAACACAGCGTACAATGAAAGCACCAATGGCGAGCGTTTCAAGTATTAAAGGTAGATTACCTATGCCTGAAATTAAGACCGATGCTTTAGAGCAATTAATTTTCGCTTCATCCACACGACAAGTTAAAGTCTCTAATAGCTCTGAACAGGTTGCTTTAAAATCTTTAGAGCAAAAAAGTTTAGCCAATACTCTTGCATTGACTAGAGAAGTTAGTAAGCCCGAGCAAATTCATAGTTTAACTATACATATAGACGGCGTAGTTACTGATGGTGATTCCGGAAACTACTTGGTGATTTTAGATGAGTTAGATGAAGGAAGCGCTAATGTACAGAATCGTTGGCAAATTGGTTATGTATCCTTCTTTGGCTCCACTGTTGAAGATGGCAAAACAGCTCTAACTGGTGGTAAACCAATGTCTGTACGTTTAGCAGTACCTCATGAACATGCTGATCAAATATGCGGCCAATGTATGAATAATAAACGTTTGGCAGTAAGCTTAGTGCCAGAATATGAAGGTGCTGATTATGGTGTCGCTTCTATAGAGAAAATTGTCTTAGAGCTTAAAACTCAGAAGTGATTAATCTCAAAAAGAAGGATTAAATATTATGATTAGTCAGCACGACCATAAGGTAAATAGCTTAAGTCAGATTGTTGAATTGAGTGCAAAAAAAGTGGAACTTGCTTTGCACATAGAGCATGGATACGTTCGCAAATTTATGTACTATATGTTGTTTTTTGTTGTTTTGTTCGTTGCTTCGTGGTGGATGTTGATTGATCATGACCGAATGATGAGAGCACATCAGCATATGAATCATGGTCCTATGAGTGCCGGCGCTAATGCGCTGCATTTGTTTTGGATGATTTTAGCCATGATGTTGCCTATGATGGCAAAACATTTAGTATATATTGCTAAATCTCTCAATATGCGACATCGCTTGCCTGCCATGATGTTATTCATATCTTGCTACAGTATTTTATGGCTATCGGTTTTGATTCTAGTTAAATATTTTGTGGATTATAGTGTGAGTTCGTATCAAATAACTTACATGAACTGGCAGTATATTGCCGCAGTAGGGTTTGCTTTCGCTTGGTATTGGGGAAATCACCCTGTGTTAAAGCAAGCTAAAAACCATTGTGGCTCAAAAGGCGTAATTCAAGTTTATGGAGCGAAAGTTTATAGCAGTTGCGGTCTTTACTCTCTAAAGGTTTGGCTCTATTGCTTTGTTGAATGTGGTTTAGTGATGGTATCTATGGTTATGGTTAATCAGCACTCAGTGGGTTTTATGATATTGATAACAGCTATTTTGTTATATGATAACTTTCTAGTTATTACGAAGTGGCGAAGCGTGAGCTGGCTTTGGTTGCTGGTAGCTCTTGGTTTAATTGTTGGTATGCTGTAGACCGATTCTATATCTGAGGATAAATATAAAAATGCCGCTCGGTGATAAAGAGCGGTATTAATTTTTTTTAGTCTACGAATAGAGGAGGTTTAGAATTCTGTGTCACAAAACCAAATAGGACAGGCACAAATTTCTTGCATAACTTGGTTGCAATGGTGAGCAGTTATATGCGAGTGCTTTGTTACTTTCTTTTTATTTTTCAAGAAAAACAGATTTATCCACTCACTCACTCACAAGAAAAGCTTAATGCGGTTGCAACATAATTAAATGAATGATCTAGGAAAACACTGAAATTTGAAACATCATCACACATGACTGAAAAGGGAGTTGCGATCATTACTTGAATCTACAAGGGCTTTTTTGTCAAAATAAAGCAATAGAAAACTGCCTCAAAAAAGTCGCTCAAAAATAATGAAGTTCAAACTAGAAAACCATTAAACAATTGAATCAAAATAGGAACTCAGCTAAAGTTGAGGCATCAATAAAATAAATTAAAAACGAGTAATTCTACGGGCTCGTCAGGCTTTCAGGTGAAATATTTGAATTTGGGTAACTGGGATAGTGCGCTATTTAAAAGCTTGGTCACCTCGAGCTTATTAATTCCTATCGCTTTTTTAACTGATTCCTATGAGCCAAGTGACTTTGAGCTATCCGATTTCTTTGGTTTGTTAGTTTCATTTTTGCTTTACTTCGGTGTGTTTTTGCTAATTTCGCTCATCGGTTGGTTATTGATAGGCTTTCCTATTCATTACCTTGTTTGCAAGTTTAAAAGCACAAACTACTTTTATTATGCATTTATACCTAGTTCCTTTCTTTGTATTAGTTATTTCACTAAAGGTCCTTGGCTGTTGGCGTTTATAGCGTTGATTCAAGCTTTATTATTCAGGTGTTTTGTATTTAAAATCAAAATATAACAAATGTATTAACGCATGGGCTAATAAAGTTTGGTTCGTGCTTCACCAATTATAGCTAAGCATTATTAGTCCGTTGAGGTTATAGAATTACTCTGGTGTTGATTATGAGTGGCGCTATATGTTAGAAGCTTAGTATCTGAAAGGGTAAAAAGCGATAAATAATTTACGTACAAGCATGTGTTTACCCTTATTGGGTTAAGACACAGAAAGGGTTTTTATTTATTACAAGTTTTACAGTTTTGTTAGGATTTCAGGAGAGTTATGAGTTATTTAAAAAGCATTGTAATTATAATTACGTGTTGGCTGAATAGCGTAAATGCAGAAAACATTTATGATGAAGCCAGAGATAGAACTATCCCAGTAGAAATTGTTTTTCCTAATAATATCGAGCTATGCTCTACTCACGTAAAGTGTCCAGTGGCCTTTATAAGTGCTGGATATGGCGTGTCGCATACTAAATATACTTTCCTATCTAAGCAATTTAACCAACTCGGTTACCTTGTTATTGCAATAGGTCATGAGCTGCCAAGTGATCCCGCTTTATCTATTTCTGGTAATTTATATGAAACACGAAGTGAAAACTGGAGTCGAGGAGCAAAAACACTAGACTTCCTAAAAAACTTTTTAAGTAAACGCTATATTAACTACGATTTTGAGAACTTAACACTAATAGGTCATTCTAATGGCGGTGATATTTCAGCGTGGCTAGGTAATGAAAACAAGCGTTATATTGAAAAAATCATAACGTTAGATCACCGGCGTGTTCGTTTACCTCGTAATAGTGATTTCCAAATATTATCTATTCGGGCCAGTGATTTCCCAGCAGATAAAGGCGTCTTGCCAACAGCAACTGAACAAGAGAAGTATGGAAGTTGCGTAGTAAGTATTGCTAAGGCAAAACATAATGATATTACAGACTTTGGTCCTGAGTGGTTAAAAGAAAGAATTAATTCCTTAATAAATAATTATTTAAGTGGATTTCCTTGTTCGAAGCTAACAAAAACTGAACAAACCAATAAGGTAATAGATACCATGAGACAAACATAAGATAATCATGGCTCGCAGAAAGCAATTAAAAAATGTTGCTGGCAATATCGCTCAATGGTGTTTAAGTCGAAACTTTGATTATGAGGGGTATTGGGCAATAGGCCAGTTTTATGCTGAGGCGAAAGCGAATAGTACGAATGAAGTTGTTATAAACTTAATTGAACAATTTGTGTCAATTGCCCAAATTGGGTGCAGTTTTCGTCGGCGATTAAGTTGATATCCAGTATTCTAGAACGCGAAATAAAGGCTAACGACATACCAGGGCAGTGGCTGAAGAATGTGAGTGTTACCTTTCAGTTTGATACTGAATATAAACATAAATGCCATTTTTGGGGCTCTGGATTAGGTGGCAAACCATGTATGTGTATAGTGAAAATCACAACGGACTTAGATAAAATTTATTCGAAAGAATTCGGTTGTACTGTGTGGGTGCATAACCCTAAAAGAGAACAGCGTCGTTATGACTTCTAATAAACGCAGTTAATTAGGAGTAATTTGGAGAAGAATGCTTAGGAACAGACATAAACGATTTCCTTTAGAAAAGAAGCTTGATGTAGTTGCACTGAGTAGGGTCACAGTTAACGATTAAGTAGGGCAAGATAACGGACGATAGGGGTAAGTTCAGATAATAGGTGTGCTATTAATGTTCTTGTTATTCTTTTAGCCAATCATCAACCAATACAATAATGTATCAGCAGAGATTTTAATATTCACATCGTTAAATCGTATTATAGAATAAAATCGAGCTCTAAGTGTTTAATATAAACAACTTGCTTGGACCTTTTGTGGGTTCAAAGTAAATAAAAAGTATGTTATGTTTATTCATATTAGCCGCGCGCTTTAGTTAATTGATAAATTAATTATGACTCAAGTTGGTTTTTAAGCTAATTCACGGTAGGGAAAGCTAACACTTGTGAGAGGGTTATTATGTCTAGGTGGCAGTGTTTCCCACAATTAACATCTGTTTATAACTAGGATAAATAGGGAGATTTAGACTTGTTGAATAAATTTTTAATTACCTTTATAGCTCAGTTTTTTATATTTTATGCGACGTTATCCATTGCTAGTGAAGATAATGTGCTTTATATAAAAGTCCTATCAGAGAAACAGTCTGTTGTAGTAAATGCAAAAATGGGAAGTTCTCATAAGCGCTTTAGAATTAATGAATCAAAAACTAAAATCACTTCAGATTTCGCTAATCTTTGGCATCAATTAAACACATGGGAAATCACCAAAAAAAGCGTCGATGCGTATATTGCAAAATATGAAAGTTTGCTATTAAACCCGATTGAAGGGTTATTGAGCAATGCAACACACATACATTTTATAGTTGATGATGATTCATTTCGTTATGCATTAGATTTAATCCCGTACAAAGGAAAACCACTATTTCTACATTTTCCAATTTCATTTAGCGTCCATAAAGTTAATGTCAATCAGCATAGCTATTTTTCAAAAGTCTGGAGTGGGCTATCAATCTCAGACCGAACTGCAGACCCTGAAAATGCTGTTTCATATTTAAGTGAATTACTGGTAAAAAATAATTACTATAAGATGGAAGATTTAAGTCATGAGGAATTGAGTAAAATGGGCCCTACGGATGTAATGCTATTCAGTCTTCATGGTAAAGGCTCGAAATCGACTGCATCTATGGATTTTAACGGAGAATCGCTATTTGCCAAAGATTTAGCGCATTTTCAAAGTAAGCTAATTTATTTAGACTCTTGCGAAATGGGATCATCTATTGGTTTTTTAAAAGAGCTTAAAAAGCACGGGAATGAATTTCTTATTGCCCCACTTTTTAGCAATGAAGCTGGTGGATCTTCAACTGAGACAATAAAGGGGTTCTTTTCAAACTTACAGGCAGGGGATTCACCCGCTATTGCAATGTATAAAGTACGTAAGAAACTTTACAATAAATATAGCCAATCAGATAATGTAGCTAGCGCGTATTGGAAAGCCTTTCCATTTAGAGTTTTCCAACAAAGGTAAATAAAATAGCAAAAAGAGTGATTTAGATTTTTATTCGTTATAGGTAGAAAGTGTGGCATGCGTAAAATACGCTAGTTTATACATGTCCTTTTTTATAGTTACTTTTCATAATCATGTATTCCGTCAGCGGTCGGATGTGCTGAACCGGGTTGGTAATATTACTGTCAACAAGGTGGGAATAAATAGGTCTTTAGCGGCCAAACGAATGTGAACGGGCGATAGTCGCTGTAAAGTTTTGTACAGGTATGGAAAAATGGCAAACGCGATAGAGTGATGCTCGCTGTTTTTTAACTGCAAAACGTCATTTGAACTAGCTCTAAACCCCCGTCAAATAATGCTTAAATAACATAATGCAGACTAGAATAAAAAGTCACCAAACGATTTAACCGAAATCGGAACTCCACTAGGATTGAGTTATTAATAAAAAAACGGGTAATCTTGTAGACATACTAGCAGGCTAAAAAGGTTAAATGATTATGGAATTTTTAAGAGTCGTCATTGCGACTTTAGGATTTATTGCTGGCACATTCTTAATTATGGGCATGCTTTTTGTCCACTTTGACTGGACATACCTGCCGGCAGGCTTTCTATTTTATCTATTTGCATATGCTGTTTGGCCAAGTAAGCAACGAGATAAGCGCGACTCAGAAAGCACTATAATTGACGCGCTTGAATTTATTGTAGAGCTCCCCGTCGAATCGATAATATGGTTTTTTCGATCACTTGGTCGCTTATTTAGAAGGTCATTGGCCGGTAAAGGAGATGGAGTTGATGTCGATTTTTAATAAATGTGGTTTATCGTGCTGTCGAATTGTGAATTAATGAACCATGCGACACAATCTGCATATTGATAAAGGAAAAATAGGAGTCAATTCACTTGCTTCATAATACTTAGGATAGGTGCTGAGTGGTGATTGTTTTGATGCCGGTATATACGTGTAATCAAATAGTATTGGGAAGCAATAAAAGTGCGCTATTAAGTGCTTAATATGAATGAATTAATTGAATCTCCTTTGGGCATGAAGCTAATAAAAGCATGTTATTTTTATTTATATGAGCCTCAGCTTTTTGTTAATTGGAAAATTTATGATGGTTTCGATTTGAAATTAGGCTAACTCTGAAAGCGGAGACTAAGACGTAAAGAAGTCACAGAGTTGAGCTTTACAGTTATTAGGAGGCAGTTATGGATGATGATACAAAGAGGGATTTAGAACATCTTAAATCTATGGTTGATTATTTAAGGCACCTTGGTTTGTTATCTTTTGCGGGGTTGGTTCTCACCTCTAATTTATCGATTAAAATGTTTACTGATCCTACGTGGAAAATATTTGCGTTTTTGTCGGTTGCTGGTTTTTTCTTAGGTATAGTTTCTTCTTTGTTATCACAAGTTGGGCATATAGATCGTATTCGTAAAGATCCCATTTATGAACTACCTCTAAGCAATAATTTTGCTTTACCAACAGCATTATGCTTAGTTGGAGTGCTTGCTGGGATTATGTTTATGGCTGCTTTTGTATTATTAAACTGGTGGTAAAGCTTGCAGGTAATTGGATGTACAGTCTTAATGTAAAGAAAGAATAGGCGCAAAGTTCTGTACTCATTATTATGTTTAATATGTTTCGACCTCTTCGTTGTATCTCAAACAGCATACAAAATCAAAAGAAGGCAGGAATTTGATATGCTTGCCTTATTATTTTTCAAAACGTAATAATAACCCACGTGTAACTACCCGCAGTTTGCTCGAGTACGACTATTTAAGTTTATTTAACCTCAGGTTTGGATAAGGGTTTTGGAATAGAAAATGCTTGAAAACAAACTTATGTACAATTCAATGATGATATTTTGTTCAATATCAAGGCGCTTTTATGCAGTAATAGCGGGTTATTATAAATGAAAGCAACGCCGAGAGTGAGAAAAATAGCTTTATTGGGCAAATTCGCTTATCCAGAGCTGAGGTTATTTACATTGGTAACTTACTGATATTAATTTACTGAGCAGGAAAAGTACGTATACATTTTTGTCGGAAAGTACCTTTGTACGAGTAAGAAATAGGGTAAGTGGCAGGAATAACCTTTTTATAAAGTGCCTTAGTGTGTTTAGGTCTAACTTTTCTTCATGTTTACTGTTCAACTTTTCTATCATTTAACACTTATCTCATGGAAGTTCTACTGTTTCTGTTAAACCTAAGTTTCAGGTCTTTGATTTTAAACCTTATTATTTTTTAAGATGGTTTAAGATTTACTAAGGATAATTCACAACGACTTTGGTTATTGCGGTGTTAGCTTGTCGGTGTTTTTGCACAGAACGGTCGGCTTACGATCATTTTTTGCTTAATCATCTTCATTTTTGTCAGCTTGATATATGCGCTTACACGGCCACGACACACAGGTCGCAGCAGTATAGATCAAAGCAGAGCGAGAATGTTTTATTTACTAGGTTTGCACACAGAAAAACATTATGTGAGCCTACAACAGGAATTGCTAATATGATCAATAGTTTATTTAGTAAACGATGCTGCGTAATTGCAGTGGCATCGGTTTTTTCCACAGCGGCATACAGTGCCAGTATCAAAATAGATGATGCGGTGATTGAGCGTTTTGGCATAACCCAAAGCAGTTTAAAAAGTAGTATAGGAAATTGGATCGATGGAAGATACTTGCCATATACCAATCATGGCCAATATTTTTCCATTACAATCAATGGACTGAGTACTGTAGTAACAGAGAAACCAAATATAAATTGCAATTATTGGGTAGCGCTTGAGCACTTTAAAGGTGTGCCTTATGCTATTTTGTTGGCTGGTGATGATAATTGTGGTGGCGCAGGTCAGGTCGTTTATAGTGAAGCAGCCAAAAAGCTCGGGGGAGAAAAGCATATCAGGGTAGGTGGTTATGCTTATACTGATAAAGACACGATTGTGTTCAGCAAAGCTTCAGACCCAAAAGAGGTGGCGACTATTTATCCTAGTGGCACAAAGTATCTATACTTTGGACACCAGAATGCTCAGACTGACGAGCTAGCACAATTTGAGATCGAAGTTGTTGATCCTCAGTATGATAAGGTGCGACTGAGATTACGACATAATATTGGTAGCTTGTCTGATAAGTACCTCACTCGCGTTGCGGGTAAGTTAACTGTTTCACCAACAACAGCGCCTAGCGGTGAACAATCGGTATTCAAAATTGATTTTTTCAATGACGCGAAAGAAAACACAGGTATACAGCTCATTGCCGATAATGGCGCATCTTTATTGCAAAGCAACCGTAATCACTCATTGTGGCTAAATAGCGATGCTCATACCGCACTCACTATATCAACCTTAGGGCACCTCAGTGGTATTGGGAATGTACCAAGTATTGATGGTAAAGATCCAGAGAGCTTACAACTCGCACAAAAAGCAACCGTTGCTGATTTTGAATCGTTTCACGCGCCCTTAAAAGAGCAAGACTACCCTGAAAACTTGACGTTTAGGATCAATGAAGTACCTGATATGGCGCAAACGCAGAGCTACTTTGACGATGCAAGCTCGGTATTTTTAACGCTGAGTCATCAAGATGTTCGCATTATGCTTGATAAAATTAAGTATCAAAGCAAAATAATTGGCGCTGACTACGTTTATCCGATGAAGTCGGTAATCACCGTTGAGAATAAGGATGGTGATCAGTTCCAGATATATGATAAACGCTTTATGACACCTGCCGAGTGGGAACAACTTAAAAATCTCGCCGTGTCAGCGACTGGCAATAGAGAACCAGGTTCCGTGACGGATTTAAGTTCTATGGTATTACCTACTTACATAGACAAAGAGCACTTAACTTATTTAGCAGATACACGCTGTAAAACAACGGGTAACATTTCATATGTGAAGCAGACTGATAGCTGTATTTCTTATGCTGCTGGTTTTAGTGATTTACAAACTAATGCACTTACACCGCGCTTTATAGTGGCTAAGTTGCCAACACGTGTCACCGCAGACAAAGTGCAAAATTTTAGCCATAAGCGCATGGTTTCAGCTGCTTCAGCCGTCTATAAACAAGCTCAAAATTATCTGTTGTCAGATAAGTTCTTACAACGAAAAATGGACTTAGATGCCATTGAATACCTAGGTTACTTGGCGACTGTAGGGTTATCAAGCGAAGAGAAGCAGCAGTTTCGCACATACCTTTCTGACACCTTAGACACGAATGCATTAGCTGCTATGCGCCCAGCCGCACAAAGTTTTTCTTTGGTACATAATGTATATCTAAATCAGTATGTGCAAGGTACCGATTGGTTTAAAGAAATTGAATCTCGTCATTATCTTTTGTCTGATGGGATCTACAAGCCATATTTGAGCACCTTCGCGTTTGAGGCTTTTGCAACGATGCCTGAACACGCCAACTATACCGCGTCACCTTATTCAATGCTGCCCGCTTATGATGCACCGTTGGTGATTTTTGGCACTATGGCGGCGGCATTGCAAACAATAGAAAAATTGCAAGGGCGAGATGCTGCGCATAGCTTTTATGCGAAAAACGGTCAAAATTATCACAAATTGTATAAAGCCTCTTCTTTAATACTGAATCAGTATGGTCAAAAGTGGATCCCCGCTAACGATAGACCGTTAAGAAGAGAATCAATAATTTATCACGCAGCTTATGAGTATGCGCAACGTTCGTATAGCTCTCCAAATGAAGTGTTGCAGTCTTTTTGCGAGTTAGATGATGCAAGCAAAAAAGCCATATTGACGGAAGATACATTGGCTGATTGCGGCTTAGTTCAACTACATCAAGAAGAAAGTGATATCGCAGAGATAAAAAAACGCCAAATCGCACGCTTTATGCGCGTAGAAAAAACGCATATCTCAGGCGGATGGGATGAAATATTATTGCCTTTGATCAGTGGACCATTGTTGGACTATGTATTTACAGGCTCACTATTTGGTGAAGAGTTTGATGGATTGCTTGAGGAGCTTGGAACAACGGATGCAAGCGAAATCGAGTTAGACACGGTTGGAAGTGAAGAGAGCGCAGAAGTGACAGAAGAAGGGTCTGCAGCAACGGAGTTGGGTGAAGAGTTATCTGAAACGCGTTTTAGCCAAGTTTGCTCTATTTAGCCATTTGATTATTGAGGTTTTTATTATGTATGTAAGATTATTTTTAGTTGCTTTCTTTTACTTAATGTCTTTTGCAGCCTTTGCTGCAGGTGGGGAAGGTGCATGTGCACTGCCCAATGCCGGTGAAGAAATAGCAGAGCAAGGTATTACCGGTAACACTGAACTTAATGAAGATGAAAAATTTAAAAAAGCGGTGTCACTAGAAGGCCAGTATTGGTCCGAAAGGCGAGGCGGCGGTGAGATTGGGCAACTTAGTGGCAAAAGAACGCAGAATGCGGCCGCATACGCCAGAGCTAAAATGAGTTTTAACGATGAACTGTTACAAACTGATGGAAACATTAATATTAATGTTAAATATGCTCAGGTGAAAAATGAAAGTTGGATCACGACAGTGAGTTCTGAGGCGCCAGGAGAAGCAAATTACCGCATAGATAACATTCAAAAATATATGAAAAAAGTAGAAGCGGAATATGCAAAAGTAGGGAACACACTAAACGACACTACAAGAAAATATATTACGGAGTATTTACAGGCCAATGAGGCTGGCGGTGGCGACCTCTTGTTAAACGAAGTGAGTGGCTTGCCAGGAATGCACGCCGAAGTACAAGCGTTTAATAGGATAGTAAACCTGGCTGAAAATGAAGGTGTTACCCTGACTGAGCAAGAGTTAAAAAAGATTACAATTGCAACGGTTCGAGTCTCTAAAGAGCCAGCTAAAACTGGCGCTGATTTTGTCGCTTGTCCAAATTGCTCAGGCATTTTAAACGGCGCAGGTGTTAATATTATCACGGATAATCTGCCTGATTAATATTGTATGTTAATTAACAACGGAGTGTTGCTAGGAATGCTTTAAGTGATTTGTTTGCAACGCTTTACAGTCCTTTGATAGCACGGTGTGTACACCGTGCTTTTTTGTATGGAGATGATAGTCATTTAGCATGAGGGAGCTAGGAGTAACTTTGATCAGGCAAGGAAGTGGGGAGCGGGAAATTCTGATAATGAACTAGCTGAATAGTGTACTTACGCAAGCTTTACGCAGAACAACAAGTTTTATCCCGACAAGCGGCAGAAAAGGATGTTAAATGATATAAAGTAATTGGGTAGTACGGCATTTTTTTGCAAAATGTGCCTATTTCGGGTTACATTACAATCAGTTTAACATGGCCATACTTTTAGGCACTGGAGATTGAAGAAGGAAATTATGCATCTTGCTCAATTGAATATAGCCAAAGCGAAATATGCTTTAGAGTCTGAAAATATGACAGACTTTGTAGATAATTTGGAACCGGTCAATCATCTTGCCGATTTAAGTGAGGGGTTCATCTGGCGCTTGCAAGATGAAACTGGGGATGCGACACAGATCAAGGCTTTCTCAGACCCTAAAATTATACTAAACATGTCGGTTTGGGCATCAACAGATGCACTAAAGCACTTTATGTTTAAAACGCATCACAAAAGTTTTTTAAGCCGTAAAAAAGAATGGTTTCATCAGCTTCCAGAACAAAGTTATGTACTGTGGTGGATACCGACTGGTCATATACCAACCGTTGAGGAGGCTGTAGATAAATTAATGTACCTTCGTAAAAATGGCGATACGCCATATGCCTTTACATTTAAAAACCTCTTTAGTTCAACGGAGTATGAAACGCATAAAAATGCAATCTCATAAATCTTGCCAATATCAGACAATAATAATGGCTCAGATTAATATTTTATTGTTGTTTTAATAATTATAAGGCCGTAGTTAATAAAGACACAGATAATAAGTGTCGTTATTTTTGAGTGTTGTTAAATATAACCATATAAAATCAACTATAAGGAAAAGGTTAATGTATATAGCAAAACTATTTGCTGGAACGATGTTCGTATTATCCAGTTTATATACCAGCAGTGCGCTTGCTGGCCCTGAAGATAAGGATGCGATATGGCGCGCAGTGCATGAAAACCCACACAGAACAACAAAAGAGATTGAACGAGACCAATACCGCAACCCTGAGCAGGTACTGCGATTTATGGGTATTAAAGACACTTCAGCAGTAGGTGAAGTTGCCCCCGGTGGAAACTGGTATACCCATATTCTGGCTCCTTTACTAAAAGACAAAGGCCGTTATGTTGGTTTGCAGCACAACCCTGAATACTACGGTAAGTGGCCTAAATGGGCTAAAAAATTGGCTGCTTACCCAGATGAAATTAAAAACAATCCTGATTTATATGGCACCAATGCAATTGGGGCTTTTCTTCCTGTAACCAAAGGCTCCGCAGTAGAGCAAGGGTCGTTAGATGTTGTTTTCATTACGCGTACAATGCATAACTGGCAAAATCAAGGGCGATTAGACAATGGTTTAAAGCAGGCAAGGCAACTATTAAAAGAGGGAGGGACGTTAGCCATTGTGCAGCATAGGGAAAATGAAAATTATAAAGGAGATAGGGTATCTGCATCAAAGCGTGGTCGTTGGAAGCAAACAGATCTTGTGAGTGTGGTTGAGTCGTACGGGTTTAAATTAGTCGCCAGCTCTGAAATAAATGCCAATCCGAAAGATACGAAGAACTATGAAAAAGGTGTTTGGACATTACCTCCGAGCCTTGCGTTGAAGGAAAAAGATAAAAAGAAGTACATCACAATTGGTGAGTCTGATCGCATGACCTTAAAATTTGTTAAAGCGCAACTCTAAAATAAAAGCTGTGAGATTTTAAAAATGACAAAGGCGTTTCATATAAGTAGTATGTAAGCGTCTTAACTATTAGCAATTTGTGTAAAAGTTTACCTTTATACTCGATATTGTACCTACCGACTATAAATGATAGTGGGCCACGATAGCTGTTAATTTAAAGCTTAAAGGAAGTCGTGGTAGTAGTTAAAAATCCTACATGATCAAACCTCATTTAAACGTGAAAAGAAAAACTAAAAAATTCAATAGAATAGTTATATTAAAAATATTAATGCCGCTTCGTATTATTTTTATTTAGCCGCATGATTAACGGAAATACATTAGGGAAAATGACATGAAAAACTTCTTATTTTTGCTACTTATTTGTGTAGCAACGCATACGAGTGTGGTTGCAACTGAATTAGTCCTGCCAGAGAGTATGACGAAAGACGACACGGCACTTGCCGCTTCGATGCAACAACTGGCTAAGCAAGTATTAACGCTATGTGAGCAGTCGGCATGCAATTTAGACAATGACACGCTATTTAGGGTGCAAAGTGCGGCAGGTTTACATGGGAAAGCATTGCTTACACTTGAGCAGCTAAAAACAATCAAAGTAGATAAAAATGGCGAGTTAATCGCATCACTGGTACCGTTTTATGTCGTGGCTCAGGTCCAAAATGGGTTGTGTTCGAATGAACCGAGCTTGAAGCGCGTGTTTGCACAGGTTTTTCGTACTGTCTTTGCGAGTCTCGATAATAAGCGTGCGAGTAAAGCAATACAGTGGTTTAAACGTGACGTAAAAGAGACCCGTCAAGCCTTTGATTTAGTACTTGAAAAGCATAAACATAAAACAAAAATATCACGGGTAGCAGCGATTGAGTTACTACGACATTTCCAACATTATCAAGCCCATCAACTTTGGGCGCCATTTGTCGGGTCATTAATCGCTGAGGATGATGATAAACGTTATATTATCGACAAGAATGTACTGATAAAAATGCCCGACGGCGCACACGTAGCGGCAATGATCGTTCGACCAAAAAACAATAAGAAAACACTACCGACCTTACTGAATTTTACGATTTATCATAATGCAGAAAAGGAATTTTCCAAAATCAGAGAGTCTGCAGCGCGTGGTTATGCGGGGGCCGTCGCTTACACACGCGGGAAAGGTCATAGCCCTGATATACCCATCCCGTATGAACATGATGGAGAAGATGCCAGCAATGTTATTAATTGGCTCAGTAAACAAACGTGGAGTGATGGTCGAGTTGGTATGTTTGGCGGTAGCTACGATGGTTTCACACAATGGGCCGCACTAAAGCATTTGCCACCAGCATTAAAAACAATTGTACCCTATGTGGCTAATAATCCCGGTGATGGTTTACCGATGGAGAACAATATTTTTCTATTCGTGAATTATGCATGGCCTTTTTATACGACGAATAACAAAACGCTCGATAATGAGATTTACTCAGACCATAAACGTTGGAATGAATTAAATGAAAAGTGGTATCAAAGCGGTAAGTCTTATCGTGAAGTAGATAGTGTCGATGGTCTAGAAAATAAGTGGCTACAGCGTTGGTTATTACATCCAAGTTACGATAAGTATTGGCAGAACATGGTCCCATATAAGGATGAATTCGCTAAGCTTAATATCCCCGTGTTAACGATTACTGGGTATTATGACGATGGCCAACAGTCAGCTTTGCATTATCTGAAAGAGCACTACAAGTATAACTCTAATGCGGAACATTATTTACTAATAGGCCCCTATGACCATTTTGGTGCGCAGGCGGTGAAAAAGTCATCGACGTTAAGAAGTTATACGATAGACCCTGTAGCGCATTTTGATACGTCAGAAATTACTTATCAATGGATGGATCATATATTTTATGGGGCGCAAAAACCGAGCCTGATAAAAGATAAAATAAATTATCAAGTAATGGGGAGCAACGAATGGAAGCATGCTCCATCGATTGAAAAACAAAGTAATGAAGTACTGACGCTCTATTTGAGTAACCTTAAAAGTGGCGATAAAAATCAATTAACTCCGACTTATCCCTCAGAATTAGGTTTTTTGTATCAAGAAGTAGATTTTTCAGATAGGAAAACCTCCAATAATGACTATTACCCTTACCCAATCGTTGGTAAAAAGCCTGATTTATCCAATGGCTATTCATTTATAAGTGCGCCATTTGACACTGAAATTGAAGTTTCGGGTACATTCTCTGGGGAGATAAAAGCCACTATCAATAAAAAAGATATGGATATAGGAGTGGTGCTGTATGAGGTGATGCCAAACGGGGCGTTATTTCACTTGTCTTATTTTTTAGGCCGAGCGAGTTATGCAAAAGACATGAGCAAAAGAAGCTTGCTTACGCCTTACAAGGTAACGTCAATTCCATTTGATAAAACTCGGATGGTGAGCCGTAAGTTAAGTAAAGGGAGCCGTTTACTGGTGACACTGAATATTAATAAAAACTCGTTTGCACAGATAAATTATGGCACCGGTAAAGATGTGAGTGACGAAAATATAAGTGATGCAAAAGAGCCGCTGCAGATCAAATGGCATAACAACAGCTCTATAAATGTGCCAATTTATCGAGCTATTGACTGAGTGTAAGTATAATAAACGAAGACAATCAGTGCATTACCTGTCAGGTTTAATATAGACAGGAGTAATACGATATTATTATCAAACCAGGTATTTGGTCTCCTAGCCATATGAGAGGGAAGAAAAATTATAAAAGCAATGATTTGATAGATTTTTGAAGGTGATTAGAATGTGGTTTTATGTAATTATGAGACTACCGAGTATTTTTAGTTTTATAGGTGTTCTGGTCGGGTTATAAATGGTGATGCTTGGTTAAAAGCGAACTCTATATTTTCAGGTTTTGATATGATAGAACGATATTGTTATATTAAGTATCTAGGTATTTTCTTAATGCCTATTTATTACTTTTTGGGGTTTTTAGGCGCAATTTTTGCTTTAGGCAATCAATTTGAAGTGGTTTTTACTGCACTATTCTCATTTACTTTATTTCTTTCAGTTGCTTTGTTTGCTGTTGGCTTATTCAAAGAGCAGGTTAAAGTTGAAAAGGTAGGAAAAAATAATTTCATTATTAATAAAGTGGCTAATGTATACGGAAGTATCATGTTGGTGTTGTTTTTAGCCGTATATGTTCTTGGCTATTTAGTATGACATCGCGAAATATTAATGACGAACTTAATAGTGACTACAATGAATTTTTTTTGTAGAAACAGCATAGTTCTTTAACTGGTTAAAAGGATTATCAATGAGATATTTTGTGTTTTTGGCGCTGGTGATATTTATACCACCTGCTAAAGCTGAGGTGATCAAAGGTTTTAATGTTTTGAGACTATCGCAAACACTCCATATATTGACGGATGTAAAGTACAACACCAATATCGGGCTAGTTACTACAAAAGATGGTGTCGTTTTAATTGATCCTATGCCCGGCAAAGGACGATTAGCTGAGCTAATGAAGCTTATAGTTAAAATAGATCGCCAAGCACCTAGCTATATTTTGAACACACATTCACACGAAGATCATTCTGGTGGTAATGCCTTTTTCATTAAACAAGGGGCAAAGCTCGTTGGTTCTGATTTCAAAATCAATGAGATTGAAGGTATTACAGTCAATTCTCATACGAGTCAAGATGAGGTTTTTTATCACAAAAAAAGCAATAGTTTGTTTGTCGGCGATGTGTTTGACAGTAGTTGGCACCCCACATTTTATGCTGGGGGGTTAAAAGGGTTCGATAAAGCGATAGACCATATTTTGGCATTGGGTAATGAAGATACACGTATTGTTCCAGGCCATGGTAAACCTGCGAATAAGGAGTCATTACGCGAGTTTAGAAAGCACACTCATAATTGGGTTGCTCACATTCGTAAGCTATCATTAAAAGGAATGGGCATAAGTGAAATAATGCATGATGGTCATACCGTTGAACTTCTAAATATATTTAATGTAGAAAACCGATCACCGTTTATTCCTGAAAGAGCATATGGGGCTAATTAACCCTACCAGAGGCGGTTTATGAGAACAGCTCATAAATCGTCTCTCATAAAAGTTAATTGAATGTAATTTTTAAGGTTTGTAAGGTAAAGCCGATAAAGTGAAGTAACCTAGTTTAAAAGGATCTTTATGAAAATTAATATTAATTCACTTCATACCCAGATTGGCAATAAAGCTTCTTTTTTGGAGCCTGTAACGGGTGAACAAGCAAAGAATCAGGCAGCCCCAGATGTGGGCAATGAAAGCAGCACGGTTGATACCGATACAAATGAGACACAGAGCGATTTTGATTTAACTTTAGTCAAAGGCAGTGCTTATGAGCAGATTTTTAATAAAGAAGATCTCGATTTCTCTAATATGAGTCTCAATGAATTATACAGTCTTGTTCAAGATGTAAACGCAATGCATAGAGAGTATGCAAAAGAGCACGGTAATGATGAACCTACGAGGATTGGTAGATTTGGCACGCCGATCATATCTAAAGAGAGAGAAGCTCTCCTTGATTTAGAGGGGACGTTAGAGGTACTTTCTTTTGGCGATGGTCGTGTTGACCCCAATGAGAAAATTGATGTTGCTGCGTATTTTTCTAATCAGGCGGAACTTGCCACTGCGCAAGCAAAAGCAGCACCAGAACGAGACGATTACAGTATTTCAGCTTCGTATATGAAAGAAATACGCAATACGGTCGGAAAATTTATATTAGATGATACATTTGAATTGTATAAAGAAAAAGCGGCTGTATTATTGACCGATAAGCCTAAGGTTAATACCTATATTTAATAGCAAATTATGACTTTATAGCAGACTAACTATTTTTAATTAAGACTTAATGTTTTATGGACTGTGTTTGGGCTTGAGTATATTTTTTATTAACTTAATTGAATGAAAGATATACTCACCGTAATGCATATTTTGATCTTAAACCACTTAAACCACTTAAATCACTTAAATCACGACATCATGGGTATGAGGAAGTTGTGAGAGTACTTCATCAATTCGGGTGATCCCTAAATCAAACTCAGCTCGGCTGTTTGGTCCGCCAAGGGTGAGTCGAATACCATTGACTGGTTGTGTAGTTTGTTCACTATGGGGATTAACAAACACGTCTATGGCGCGCACCAAGACTTTATTTGCTTTTAGCTGACTTGTTAAAGAGTGCATATTAAGATGCAATGGCAAAGGTAAATATACATTAAGCCCAGCAAAGGATGCTGACAGTTGATGTTTAGTCATTATCATTTTAAGTGTATCGATACGGTAGGTTAACTCTTTTGCTAGCTTTTCTTGATTGTGGGCAAAATCAGGGTTTTTCATTACGCGCATTAGCAATTCAAAATTCATCATAGAAACGGCCCAGCACTGGGCATGGAGTTGCTGTAATACAGACTTTTGCCATAATATCGGTGCTAACAAATAACCGACACGTAAACCGCCAGCAAAATATTTAGATAAGCTGGCTAAATAAAATACTCTATCAGGCGCTTTTTGCCACAAAGGAAGGCGCCAATTTTGTGGTAGACAGTAGTTTACGTCGTCCTCCAGAATAAAAAAATTGTAACGTCGGCTCAGTGCTAATAGTTGCGTTAGGTTTTCTTCACTGTATTGTAAATTAGTGGGATTTTGGCAATTTGGTGTGATGTATATGGCTTTAATATCGCTACTTTGACATAGCTTTTCTAGCTCATCTAGGTTTATTCCGTCGTTGCCAAGCCCAATGCCTTGTGTTTTCAAGTTGAGTGATTGGCAGGCGTTATAAAACCCTGGGTATGTCATAGCTTCATGCAACACCAATTCGCCAGGTTGACATAGTGTAGCTAATGTTGCGTAAATCGCCTGTTGTGCGCCTTGGCAAAATATAATTTCTTGCTGTTCACAATGAATCCCCTTGTCTTTGAGCCACTGTTTAAAAAATTGTTGATGACGTGCAAGTCCGTTAAGTTTGTAAACCATAACTTCTTGCAACATAGCAGACTCTTCTGCCAATGATTGCATTGCAGCACCAAGAACTTTTTGTTGCCCCAACATAGGCTGCATACTTGAAGCAAAGTCTGTTTCAAGTGCAGTATCTAAAATTTGCTCTCTAACCGCGATAAATGTGCCAGCTCCAAGCTTGGCATTAACTAGTCCTCGTTGCTCTAGCAATGCATAAGCGCGGGTTACTGTGCCATGCGTTATACAAAGGCGATCAGCCAATTGCCTTTGTGGTGGCAGTTTACAACCAAAAACCAACTGTTGATCATCAATTGCTTGCTCAACCAATTCCGCCAATGCGCGGTATTTGGGCTGATGTGTTGATAAAGATGTGAACTGTGATAATTCTGGTTGCCAAATTGTATCCATAACAATAAATTTATTGATGTCTTTGTATCATTATGACAATAAATAGTCTTAGTTAAAAATAAATATTGTATCAATACAATTTAGGGGGGTAGAGTGTTCAATGAAGAGTTAATAGCGTTAATTCCTGCACTGGTTTTGTTTTGCTTCATAGCAGCTTTCACCCCAGGGCCTAATAATATTTTACTGACTTTGTCAGGGGCAAAGTTTGGTGTAAAGCGCACAATGCCGCATATTTTTGGGATCCGTGTTGGCATGACGGTAATGCACATTGTAATGCTGTGTGGACTCGGGAGCTTGTTCAGTATGTTGCCTATTTTGCATGCTGCATTACAAGCTATCGCATGCGGATACATTTTGTATTTAGCCAGTAAAATTATTCAATCAGGGGCGCAAGTAAACAGCCAAGTGCTATTGCAACCCATGAGTGTCAATGAAGCGGCTGTTTTTCAGTTAATTAATCCTAAGTCTATTAGCATGTTACTGTCGCTTTGTAGTGCATTGACCATTCCTGGAGAGCTATTTTGGGACTCTGCGATTTTAGGATTGGTTGTTTTTAATTTGGTTGGAATATGTTGTGCTGTTTTTTGGGTATTTGCTGGCAAATATATTAATCGCTATCTACACAAACCAAAGCAGCGCAGCCGTTTTAATATCGTGATGGCATTGCTGTTGGTCACGTGCTTACCATTAATTTTTATTTAAGGAAGGGCGAATTATGCAACTTATACATACCTTGTCTGCTACACAATTTGATGAAGTATATCGGTATTTGGCTCAACGCAGTTATTGGAGCAAAGGAATCGATAAGTCTTTGCTCAAGAGGGCGTTACAACATTCTTTATGCTTTGCACTTGTTGATGGTAAGCAATTGTTGGCATTTGGGCGTGTTGTTACCGACCATGCAACTTTTGCGAATTTACTTGATGTGTTTGTATTAGAGCAATACCGAGGTCAGGGTTTGGGGAAGAAGCTCATCGATGCCGTTATGACTCATCCTGATTTACAGACTCTGAGGCGTTTTACGTTAGCAACTAAAGATGCACATGGTTTATATCAACAGTTCGGTTTTACACCCATTGCTGACCCTAACATTGCAATGGAAAAGTATGTTGCGAGCATTTACGCCGTGTGATGAATAACTAAACCTCTATTAGTCAGGTGAGACTGCTTGAGTCCTATCACTATAAATCTAGTATGATAGTACTATAATAACTATTCATCATTGCCTTTAGCCGTTAAACTTACTTATGTAGTTCATACTAAGTAATGGCTTTGTATTAATCATTTCCCACATACAAAGTTATTTAGATTGTTGGGTGAGATAAGGACGGTAAATAAGTCTATTTACTGTTTCTGTGAATCAGCATTTGTGCATATTTATAGAAGACTGACTAATGAAAATAATGAAACTGAGCTTGAGTACATTTTTCCTACTGGTATTTTTGTGTGGATGTGGGGGAGGCTCAGATAAAGGAAATGATAAACCATTTGCGCAGACGTATCGTGTGTCTATTGATATTGAAGGACAAGGAACCAGCAGCCGAGAAAGTATAGATGTTGAATTTGGCAAATCGGCTGTGGTTAATATGCTCGCCGGTGAGGGATACTTTTTAGATAGCGTCACTGGGTGCAGCGGTAATTTGTCAGGAACAACCTATACAACGGGATTAATTCAGACTAATTGTACTGTTTCTGTCGTATTTAAACCGAAAGTAAGTGTATCAAGTGTTATTGCTGACCCACAGTTACTAAAATGTATGTCAGATAGCGGCAATAATTTTATTCATGAAGTTACATCGTTAAGTTGTGATGGCTATGCGATAGACTCAATGGTGGGCATTTCGCAGTTAATTAAATTGACGCGCATTAAGTTAGACAATAGCCAGCTAACTACAATCGACCTTTCTAAAAATACAGGGTTAGTTTCGTTAAGTTTAAATGGTAACTTACTGACCGAACTCGATGTTTCAGCACTATCCGATTTGAAAGAGCTAGACCTAAGAAACAATAGCTTATCAAGTTTATCAGTCACTAAGAACCTTGATCTAACAAAGTTACAGCTTTCTAATAATCAATTGAATACAATCGATGTGTCTAAAAATAGTAAACTGACGGATTTAAGCTTAGGTAATAATAAGCTAACGAACATTGATTTGACGCACAACAGCCAGTTAATTGAGCTGAGAGTTTATGAAAATGCGCTAGAGAGTATTAACTTAAATAATAATAAATCCTTAACGAACTTTAAAGCATATGATAATCAGTTATCTACAATAAACCTATCCAATAATAAGTTATTAAAAGATGTGAGTCTTGGGGGAAATAAACTTGATGAAATTGATATCTCGAGCAACGTTCGGCTAAAGGAATTACGGCTATATAAAAATCAGTTATTACACATAGATGTTTCAAAAAATACAGCGTTAGTGGTGCTTGATTTAAACACTAACCTATTGAACTCGATTGATACAGCTCGTAATACAGCTTTAACATTGTTAAACCTTGATAATAACCAGTTGACTAACATCGATGTGAGTGCAAATACGCAACTAACTTCATTAGGTTTAGG